>JAEEQC010000166.1 GCA_016285135.1 Lachnospiraceae bacterium | reverse complement strand
AACGGAAGAATGAACGGCAGTGCCGTTGGTTTTGCCGTCCGTTTGGCCCTAAACAGGCGTTTTGAACGGCGGAATGAACGGCAGCGCCGTTGGTTTTGCCGTTCGTTTGGCCTAAAACAGGCGTTTTGAACGGCGGAATGAACGGCGGTGCCGTTGGTTTTGCCGTTCGTTTGACCCTAAACAGGCGTTTTGAACGGCAGAATGAACGGCAGAGCCGTTGGTTTTGCCGTTCATCTGCCCCGCACCCACACACAAATAGAGGACGGGCATCTCGGATGAGAGAATGCCCGTCCAACTCATATCACAAGGATACCTCTCTTCGAGGCCTTGTGGCCGTATTGACTCCCGCAAGATCGAATCACCAAAAGCCGCGGGAGCCCAAATGCGGTTACTTCTTGATGTCAGCTCTCCATGTAGCAGGCTTGAATTCCTGTACGAGCGGGAGCAGACGCTTATCGACGTCGATCTTGAAGACGGAGTTGAAGTTGTTGGTTGCGATCATCTGACCAGCAAATCCAACGATGACTACGAGTTCCTGATCGTTGAAGAATTTTCTTAAGTTCTCGAAAAGCTCGTCTGATACAGATGTCGGATCCTTTACGATGGACTCTGCGAGCTTAGCGAGGAGTGTCTCCTTCTCATCGTAAACGAGGTTGGCGGGATCTAATCCTAAGCCCTTAACGTCGCTGATGAAGAAGAGTGAGCAGAGCTGGCAGGAGTTGGTTGTTGAGATCTTGTGAGCGTAGAGGATGGCGTCCTTCTCGCCGATGACTTCAACGAGTCTCTTCCAGGATGTGTACCAGGCCATGTATGCGTCGTATGTTGCGGCGTCGTTGAGGAGGCCCTTCTTCATGTTTGTTACTGCGTTTCTGCCTGCGAGTTCGTCGTAGCGCTCCTTCTCTGCGCCTGTTGCTTCGTTCTGTTCTACCAATTTGATTCTAGCCATTTTGTGATTCTCCTTTTGTAGTGATTCTGTAGTGATTCTTTTGTTGTGATTTGGCTTGTGCCGACTCCGCGGTCAGCATTCTTTATCCGGTGACTCCGTTAAAGTGCCAATTTTAGTATGTCGATTATCTTCTGTGCATCTAAGGGGACGTAGTGTCCTACGGTGCCGCCGGCCGTTGCACGGTTAGCCATTACTTCGAAGTCTTTGTCGTCGATTCCGAGTTCACTAAGCTTTGTCTTGAGGCCTAAGCTTCTGAAGAACTTTTCGAGCTCTTCGGACAAGAGAAGTGCTCTGTCCTTCTCGTCGAAGTCGTACGGATCTTTGCCGTAGACTCTTGAAGCGAGCAGTGCAAGTCTCCAGGGCTTGATCTGAGCGATGTATTTCGTCCATGCGACAAAAACGATCGCCATGCCTTCGCCGTGGGTGATGTTGTACTGTGCGGACAGTTCGTGTTCGATGCGGTGCGAGCCCCAGTCGGCCGATCTGCCGGCGTCGAGGAAGTTGTTGTGAGCGACGGATGCGAGCCACTGGATCTCTGCTCTTGCATTGATGTTCTTGGGGTCGTCGATCAGTCTTTTCGCGTTTACCTGCAAAGCTTTGATCGCGCCTTCGATCAGGTAGTCCGTTGTATCTGAATTCTTCTCATCGGAGAAGTATCTTTCGAGCAGGTGTGAAAGAACGTCTGCGATGCCTACGTATGTCTGGTATTCGGGAAGGTTGACCGTGTAGCGGGGGTTCATGATGGCGAACTTCGGGATGATGCGGTCGTCCTCAAAGCCCTTCTTCCACTCGCCGTACGAGAGGATCGCTGCATTGGATGTCTCAGATCCTGAAGAGGCCGTTGTCACGATGACGCCGATCCCCAGAACTTTCTCCGGAACTGCACCCTTTGAGAAGAAGTCCCAGACGTCTCCTTCGTAGGGGATTCCGATGGCGATTGCTTTGGCGGTGTCGATGGAGCTTCCCCCACCGACAGCCAAAACAAAATCCACTTCGTCGGTCTTACCTTGTTCTACTAATCTTCTTACAAGTTCGATGCCCGGATTAGGTACTACTTCCCTGCTCTCGGAGAACTTGATATTCAATTCTTTTACGGCGTCCCTGATAACTCCGTAAATTCCGAGTGTCTCTACAAAATCTCCGCTGGTTACTAATAGGAGTGACTTTACGTTATTTTGCTTAAGGAGCTTTGCGAGACTCTTCTCAGACCCTTCACCGAAGACGATCTTGGCGGGGTTATAGTACTCAAATCCGATCATGGTTATTGCTCCTTATCAGAAAAGGGGAACGACTGCGCCGTCGTATGTTTCCTTGATGTACTTGGAAACTTCGGGTCCCTGGAGTACTTCAACGAGCTTCTTGATAGCAGGATCGTTAGCCTTCTCAGCGGATGTTGCGATGATGTTGCCGTATGTCTGAGCTGCAAGGCCGTCATTTGCTTCTACTGCGAGAGCCTGGCTTACGTGGAGGCCGCCTTCGATAGCATAGTTGCCGTTGATGACTGCTACGTCTACGTCAGGAAGTGCTGCTACGAGCTGCTCGGGTGCAAGCTCCTTGAACTTGATGTTCTTGGGATTTTCTGTGATGTCTTCTACTGTTGCATTGATGCCTGCGTCGTCCTTAAGCTTGATGATGCCTTCCTGTGCGAGAAGCAAAAGTGCTCTTGCTTCGTTTGTTACGTTGTTCGGAACTGCAACTGTTGCACCGTCCGGAAGGTCCTTGAGGTCCTTTGTCTTGCCTGCATAGATGCCGAAGGGTTCATAGTGAACTGCACCTACTGAAACAAGTGTTGAATTGTTCTCTTTGTTGAACTGCTCGAGGTAAGGAACGTGCTGGAAATAGTTTGCATCAAGGCTTCCCTCGATAACGCCGGTGTTAGGTGTGATGGAATCTTCGAGCTTTACGATCTCAAGTGTGATTCCCTGCTCTGCGAGGATCGGCTTTGCGATCTCTAAGATCTCTGAGTGAGGTGTGATGTTTGCGCCTACCTTGAGGACTACGTTAGCGCTTACGTCTGCGTTAGCTTCGGACTGTGTGTCGCTTCCTGCTGCAGCTGTTGTTGCCGTTGTGCTCTCTGTCTTGCCGCATGCTGCAAAAGATGCTGTAACTGTAAGTAAAAGTGCAGATGCGATTACTCTTTTAAGAATGTTGGCTTTCATGGTTTTTATCTCCTTTTGGATATGATTTATTTTTTGCTTTGATTATTGCTTTCTTGTTCAGGGCCAAGAAAAAGCCCGGGTGTTATATTTAACTCCCGGGCACATGGCATGTTATATGCGTATCAAAGCATCAACATCGTTTTGCAAGGCGTGAAGCATCTTTGCTCATCGCCGTGGCCATCTTGCGTGCCCGGGAGCTAAGCATTCGACAACACATCATGCTGTTTACTGTGTTAGTGATCTTATACATTTTTTCACGCCTCCTTTCGAGTTGATGGTGTAAGTATATCGGTACTTACCTACTATGTCAATAGGTTATTTGATTATTTTTCAAAATTCCCGAAATGCCTGATTTTACTGCGTTTGCAAGGGTTTTATGCGGGTGTGGGCAGAAATTTTTTCGAGACCTTTCAAAAAAATTAGAGCTCTGAATACCCAAGATAGAGCATGTTCATCTGCTCTTCGTCGTGGACATAAGTGTGGTCGTGCTGCGTGCCTTCCCAGATGAGCTTTCCGTCCCTGTAGACCTGAAGCCTGTTAAGAGGAACCTCTTCCCAAACCCCGTCATCCAGAGGCTTTGTTGCGATCAGGACATAGCCGTCGCAGACTCTGCGGAACATCGTGCCAGCTTCGTTCTTATGGACATAGAGATCCTGTCCGTCAAATGCAACGAAGTTCAGTTTGTTCTTATCGGAAAGCTTAACGGCGACGGAATCGATTACGCGGAAGCGCGCTTCTTCACCCCTGACGCCCTTGTTCTTATCAAGGATATAGAGCAAAATCCTCTCACTGTCCGTTGCACCGCTTTGGATATCGACATAAGGAAGAAGTTCATCGGATTCAAATATCGTGCCGTTATGAGCCAGCACCCATTCGCGCCAGTTGGGATCGTGCGCGATGAAAGGATGCGTATTCTTATAGTCGACGTATCCGATCGTCGCCCTTCTGATATGGGCGATCATGCCGCGGCAGTGCCTGCCGGAAGAGATATAGGAATCGATAAGTGTACTCTTCGTAGAATCAACAGGTTCTTTATCAATAGTGATCTTGCCATCATCATTCCATAAAGCAATGCCCCAGCCGTGGGGATTGGTCTCGCCGTGCCTGAAGAACTCTTCAAGTTCGCGGGATACGTCTATCGTCCTGTCGGATGTTACGGCAAATAATTCACACATTTATAAGATACTTCCGTTCCTGTTCGGGAAGAGCATTATATGCAAGTTCCAGCAGATGTTTATACCACTCTCTGACCGTTCTGTCTCCGTATATCTTCGTATCAAGACCTGAGACGATTATGCTGTCGACCGCATCTTCGATCTGTTCGATCGATGTGATGCCGGCAAGTTCTGATTCAAGGGCAGCGAGATTCTCATCAGAATAGATAAGGCCTTTAATGAGCGCAACGTAGCTCAATGCGCGGTCCCACGGCACGCTGTCGGCAACTCTGATCTCGATGTATTTCTTGATGCGGAAATGGAAGAATCCCATCGATATGTAATGCTCGATAAGATGCTCTTTTCTGGGGCTCTCATTATCCTCGCCGACTATTCCGTCGCGGATA
>JAEEQC010000165.1 GCA_016285135.1 Lachnospiraceae bacterium | reverse complement strand
GTCAAAGGCTTGCGGAGCAAGGCTTCCTTTTTGACAACCGGAAAAGAATGAACTAAAATGAAGTGGTCATTTCAGACGCGATCATTATTCTGAGAGGTT
The DNA here is from genome assembly GCA_016285135.1 of Lachnospiraceae bacterium. GTDB lineage: Bacteria > Bacillota > Clostridia > Lachnospirales > Lachnospiraceae > RUG11977. The sequence continues at coordinate 4,608 of JAEEQC010000165.1, read as the reverse complement.
CTCTAGTCTTTTCCAACTGACAGTAGGTTTACTCTATCATAAGTTTGTAATTGTTTGAAATATAAGGCAAAAGAAGGTATACTGAAACCGTAATCGTAAAAGAAAAACACTTCCGGAAAGGAGGAGGTTCAATGTCGTATTCAACCGTAGAAAAGCAGATTCATTCAGTTCCCGAGGAATACATGGATGAAGTGGCAGATTTTTTGGATTATTTGATGTATAAAATCAAAAGTAAATAAGACAAGCAGCACACTTCCTCATTTTTTGGAAGCATTACCAGACCGATAGATGGGTTAAGTGTTCAAAGGAGCATGAGATATTAATAGAATAAATAACGTTTTGATGAAAAGTGCCGTGGCTCTCATGCCACGGCACTTGGTTTCTGTGCATTTGTGTAGTACCAATGAAAGAAGAAAAACAGCCGAGCAGCGTACTATCTTTCGAAATTTATAAATTGTACAATGTTCGTAAAAATATTCATAAAAACCCTCATAAAAATGTAAAAAGCCTGCATGAAAATGTTCATAAAAATATAAAAATCGCTGTGTGTCTCAAACTTTGAATCCACCGACCATCTGACCGAGCTTTCCGGAGAGGTCTTTGATCCTGCCGGCCTTGTCGGTGACTGTCTTGGTGATATTCTTGATATCGTTGACGGAGCCTGCCGTCTCCTGAGACGAGGACTCGTTCTGTTCGGAGATGGTGGAGAGCTCGCTGATCGTTTCGTTGAGCTTCTCGCAGACGCTCTGGATTGCGGATGCACCGTCACGTACAAGTACGAACGACTTCCTGGTCTCATCTACAACCTCAAAGAGCGAAGCGAGCGATTCCCTCGAAACGGTACTTGTCTTTTCCTGCTCGTGCATTACGACATTCAGCCTGCTAACCATCTTGATGGCTTCGGAGGTCTGGCCCTTAAGCTCTGACATGATGTTCTTGATGGACGAAGCTGAGGAGTTGGACTGTGCAGCGAGGTTTCCGATCTCCTCGGCAACAACTGCGAATCCGCGTCCTGCTTCACCGGCTCTGGCTGCCTCGATGGAAGCGTTGAGCGCGAGGAGGTTCGTCTGGTTTGCGATGGAGTCGATGATGTTGGCTGCCTCGATAACCGAATCAACGGATGTTCCGACCGACTCGATCTCCTTGGTAACCTGCATGAGCTGTTCCATAGAATCCTTGATGGCTGCGATAAGTCCGTCGAAGTTGCCGGCAACCTCGGACGAGCTCTTGCTCATGTCGTCCGCGCACTTCTCGGCATTCTGCGCGGACTGAGTCATCTCGGAGAGCTTGTTTACGATATCCTTAACGTCCTCGGATGATGTTGCAACGTCTTCTGCCTGAACCGAAGCACCCTTAGCAACTTCAGCGATGGCGATCGAAAGGTTGTCCATTGTTCCGGACGCTTTTTCAGCTGCGTCTGTGAGGTCGTCTGACGCCGATGTGAACTCAACCACATTATCCTTAACACCACCGACGATCGCACGCATCTGTACTATGAATTTGTTCATGCTGTCTGCAAGAACCTCGAACTCGTCACCGGAGCGGATCTCAAGCTTTCTGGTCAGATCGCCGGATCCGTCCGCAAGGCTGACAAGCATCTTATTTAATATCTTGAAACGTTTCCTGATGTTGATTGAAACGAAGAGCACGATTACAACACCGAGGACAAGCATACAGAGCGAAACAATGATGACGATCCTTGTGTGTGACGAGATCTTTTCATCATACCAGGTAGCATCGAAATCGACACCGATGATTCCGGCAACCTTGCCTGCAGAGTTGAATACAGGGCTGTATGCACTGTAATGAAGGCCCCATTCATCTGCATAAGGCTCATCATCGACACCGGGTGTACCCTTGCTTGCTCCGATCAGAGCGTCGGTAGTGGCAACCTCATCACCGAATTCAGCAGGATCATCGATCGTGGGATCTACCGTGAAAGTGAACTTGTTATTGCCTTCATCTCTGATACCATAGACATACTCAAGCGAAACACTGTCCCTGAACACTGCCAGAGCGTTGTACGCCTTCCGGTATTCGGGAGACTCAGTGTCATCAGCGGTAAGCTTCTCAAGAGCGTCACCGTCTACACTTGCGGCAGCACAGTTCGCAACATCAAGCATTCTTTGCTGAACAGCTTCAGTCATGGACTTGTTCGAATGGTTGATTGAGAAAAGACTGAGTGTAACGGAAGAAATAACAAGTACTACGATAATGATCACAAGTAACATAGCGGAAATACTGAATCGTCTTACCTTCATAACCTAGATCCCCTTTTCTTTTATTTTTGTATTATTTGATCATTTGATTGTTTGATTGTTTTGTATGTCAAACATTGTTCAGATTATAACATAAACAAGCGGTATAGTCAAGATTTGTGTACAGAAGTATTCGTATCCCTTTTGTGATATTGCAAAGCTTTCGAATCATAAACATTAGTCCTGCTCGCAGATACAGTCTTTATCTCCGCCTTCTTTATGGTATAATACTCATATCAGGTGCCGAAGGTCAGGCACATCATCGAAAAGGAGGCTTTTATGGACAAGTACGTTTGTGACGCATGCGGTTATGTTTATGATCCCGAGCAGGGAGATCCCGAAAGCGGTATCGCTCCCGGAACAGCATTCGAAGATATCCCGGATGATTGGGTTTGCCCTCTTTGCGGAGTAGGCAAGGACATGTTTTCAAAAGAATGATATGAGTAATAGAATCCTAATCATGCCCGACAGCTTCAAGGGCTCCATGACAGCTGTCGAAGCAACGGACATTCTGGCTAACGAAGCTGAAAAGGCAGGCGCTACCGTGGTACGCCTGCCTTTAGCTGATGGGGGCGAAGGCTCAGCCGAGTGCATTCTTCGCGCTAAAGGAGGAGCTTTTCGCAATATGAGCGTCATCGGTCCCGCCGGAGCACCAGTTGATGCAAGATATGGGATCACAATCGACAGAACAGCAGTGATCGAGATTGCCGAAAGCACCGGCATCACCCGTCAGAGCGAGCTCCATCCCCTTACTTCCAACACGTACGGATTTGGTGAACTCATCCTTGATGCCCTGGATCAGGGTATCAGAAGCTTTATCCTTTGCCTCGGAGGAAGTGCTTCGACAGACTGTGGACTCGGGATGGCTGCCGCACTCGGAGCACGATTCTATGATAAGCAAGGAACAAGCTTTGTTCCTTCAGGCAGTTCTTTGAGTTCAGTAGACAGGATAGATGTATCAAACCTCGATGCAAGAATCTCCGAAAGTGATTTCACTGTTATCTGTGATGTTGAGAATCAGCTCTTCGGACCGAACGGGGCCGCCTTTGTGTACGGACCTCAAAAAGGAGCATCCCCCGAGGATGTGCAGCTCCTTGATGACGGCCTGAGACATGTCGCTCCCCTGATCGCACATGTTACAGGCTCTGATCACGATTCTCTTAAAGGTGCAGGTGCCGCCGGAGGAACAGGCTATGGATGCGCTGCATTTCTGAAAGCAACGATGAAGAGCGGTATAGATACTATACTTGATTTAAACGGCTTAAAAACCATACCCGGCCGAAGTATCTCCGGCGACGTCGGTGATAAAAATGCCTATGGCTTCGACCTGATCATTACAGGCGAAGGCTGTCTTGATGACCAGAGCCTCATGGGGAAAGTCCTGAGTGGAATCTTAAAGCGCTCCCGTGACATCCCCGTGGTTTCTTTCTGCGGAACCTGTAAAGCAGACCCTTCCGAACTCAAAAATGCAGGTGTTATGGTTGTAGAGATCGGAAAGGGTATTCCTGTCGACGAGTCTATAGCAAATGGAAAATACTATCTTAAAAAGGCTGCTGAAGCGTTCTTCTCCGAAACCTAATAGTAAATTCCACCTTTTTTGTTGATCACACGTGATGAAGCCGCCGAAAGGGCCGGAGTGACTGAGGAAGAGTTCAACAAACTTGCAAGCGAACTCCTTGCTACGGGCTTACGAAGCTGATTCATCAAACGTATATCATCTAATATCCAAAGGCTTGTGTGCTGTTTAATAGGAAACGCAGGCCTTTTCTTTTTCCGTTTTTTGTCCCTCTTATATTTCAGCTTGGATCTGTTTTGAGTTGTTTTTGCATCATTTTTCTTCTTGCATTGGTACTACAACAGTCACTGTTACAGTTTACGACGCAGCCGAGACAGAGATCTTCAAGCAGGATCTTAAGGTTATCGTAAAGAAGAATGCAACAGATGTTACTGTTACAGGTATCGCTGATGGCGACAAGGTTAAGGTTGGCCAGACAGTTGACGTTACACTCCCTCGTCTCGGTGTTGATACCGATGTAAGAGAGCTCACAGTTGACAAGGCTGATTTAGTTGAGCTTAAGGCAGGCGAGAAGGCTAGAACATGGACTGTTAAGTTCGTTAAGGCCGGTGATGTAACATTCACAGCTAGGGCTTACCAGAGCGCTAAGTACCCTGCAACAACAGCTAAGAAGGACATCAAGGTTAGCATCGCTAATCCCGCTCCTACAGCTATCAAGGTTGTAGCTTCTAACGCATATGAGCTCACATTCGACACAGACGTTGAAGCAGCAGGTCTCTTCAAGGACGCTAAGGAAATCGCTAACGATGCATGCTACTACATGCTCAACGATAC
>JAEEQC010000020.1 GCA_016285135.1 Lachnospiraceae bacterium | reverse complement strand
CCCTCTGCTCCGAAACTGATTATATCAGACCTATATAAAAAGAAAAAGTGGCTTGAAAAAACGCCTTTCCAACGCTTTTTTTAATTCATGCAAAAAAATAAAAAAAGTACTTGCATTTTTGAATCTGCTGTTATATAATCGGTCTTGCGCTTGCAAAAAGTGAGCGCAAAGCCTTAATAGATGCACCTTTAGCTCAGTTGGTAGAGCACCTGACTCTTAATCAGGGTGTCCAGGGTTCGAGCCCCTGAAGGTGCAGTCAAAGTATCGGTTTTGAAGCGTAGACTTCGGGGTCGGTGCTTTCTTTTTTGGGAAACACTTGGTTATATGCGATAAACGTAATTCGCCTTTCTGGGAGCGGGTTCCTTGGCGGGTTCTGCTGCGTATCCGAGTGCACAATGTCCGATGCCCTCGTACTCATCCTCGATACCGAGCTTTTTAAGGATGTTCTTACCGAAATCCGACTCGAATTCTTCCTTTGCTCTGTGGATCCAAATGCTCGCAACCCCAAGGCTCTCGGCTGCGTTCATAAGGTTGCCGAGAACGAGGGATCCATCATAAACATGAGTTACGACATCCTTCTTTGCGAGAACGATGAGGATCACGGGTGCGCCGTAGAAGGGATCATAATCCTCGCCCCAGCCTGCAACCTTACGGTTCTCGACCATGAGCTCGTCCCTGAGCTTCTTGTCCGTTACGGCAATGATGACGGGACTTTGTTTACCCATACCTGTCGCTGCGTAGGTTCCTGCTTTGATGATCGCGTCAAGCTCTTCCGGCTTGATCATGTCCGGCTTGAAATTCCTGCAGCTTCTTGTCTCCAGAACTTTTAACCGAAGACAAAACAAAAGCGGATCAAGACCGAAAGGCATATAAAATCACGCTTTATGATGATATAATTAAGTAAACGCCATGAAACAAAAAACAATAACGGAATAACAGGCTGGACAACAAACGTTGAAAAGTATGGTCTGTTTGGCGGCTGATGTGACTTCGTTTTCCGTTTTGAATCGGAAGAGCATTGAGGGGTATTATATGGGAGAGACAAGAAAACTATTATCTTACGACAAACCCAAAAGTATTTATGTCGCGTGTATTGTATTTGGAATACTAATCCTGATGATTTCTGTCGGATTTATATTCTATGAGATCAGCGGACCGGACAAGGAGGGGCTTGACGCTGATTTTGCCTCGTTAGAAGAAGAATATGGTGTCATCGGATGTGCATACGAGGCAAATGATTGCTTTTATATCACTGTTAAAGATGAAGTATGGGACTCTATGAATAAGGACGAGAAGTACCGTTACATGTCTGAATTAGAGTGGATCTCCGTGAACTGTCTCTGGAATCGGAACTTCCTGGACTACCCGAAAAAACCATGGGATTGTATCTTCCGGACATCCGCCGGGATCGTCGCAAGTGTACCTTCAGGAGATCAACCGTTTAGAGTATATAGGTGAGGAGCTGTAAAACAATTCAGAAAAACCATCTTTTGCTTCAGGTAACCTTTTGTTGTAACCATCAATGGATCTGTGGTAACATTATAGGAATAAAAATGCAGGGTATGTTTTTGACAGAAAACAAACTGGGGGAAAAGAAATGGATGAGCTTGATCATAATGAATCTGAACCGAAAGAATGCAGAAAATCTGTTTTGTCATGGATCCTCTTATGTATCGACGGTCTGGCTACATTAGCGGGTCTGTGTGTTCTCATGATACATCTGATAAACGAGAATCGTCATGTCGTGATAGAACCCTACGACATAAATCCACCCCCAATATGACTCCGGAACAGTGGACAGAAGAGGAAGTATTGTCCGGAATGGGACTAGACGATAAGAAGAACTGTGCCGACGTTTATGCTCCTGCATATGTTGGAATCAAAGGATCAGTATTAGGTTGTGAAAAGTAAATAAATAATTATATAAAAAGACAGAATAAAGATTATTGTAATCTGTATTCTATTGCAAGGGAGGTAATAAAATGAACAAGAAGTTTTACAGGGCGATGGCTATTATACTTGTAGCTGTTTTCACGGTTTTACCTATCAGTAACACCGATGCATTTGCTGCGTCAAAGAAGTCAAAGTCAACAAAAGTTGATACTCCTTTAACAGGGACTGAAGTATACAACTTAGCAATGCCAAGTGTTGTACATGTTACACATTCTAAAGGTGGTGGATCAGGATTCTTTATTGAATCGAACAAAGTGGTTACAAATTATCATGTTATCAAAGAAGCTGAGAATATCAGCATGATTGATATGTATGATAACACTTATTCTGTAAAGTATATCCTTGGTTATGATGAGGATATTGATCTTGCAATCATTGAGACTAATGAGAAAGGAAATCCAATCAAGAAGAATACTCATGGACTCACTCCCGGTGAAACAGTATACACATTAGGATGTCCTTTTGGTATTCCTTTTGTTATTGCGCAGGGATTATTGGGAAAAACAACTTGGGATATCGAAGGAAAAAACACCATAATGCATACTGCTCCTATGTCATCAGGTAACAGTGGCGGTCCTCTTGTAAATGCTTATGGAGAAGTAATTGGAGTTAATACTCTTTCATCGGGTGGTGAAACAGCGCAGTTATTGAATTATGCTGTTAAGACAGAAGAACTCGAAAAGATCAATACTAATAATCCTCTGGATATGAACAAGTTTAATCATAGAGACGAATTACCTATCATTACAGTGAAGATTTCGGAAGCTCGTCCCGGTGATTATATTGTTTTAGGTAAGTACGAACAGGATAATGATAAGAATAATGGTGCTGAAGACATAGAATGGCTTGTTCTTGCTGAGACCAAGGATAGTTTATTTGTCGTAAGCAGACTTTGCCTTGAAACAACATGTTGGAATAAGGATAATACTTTTGTTACATGGGAAAAGTCTGAGCATCGTTCTTGGTTGAATGGAGACTTTTATAAGAATGCTTTCACCAAATCGGAAAAGAACAAGATCATGTATGCGGATGTTACTTCAGCTATTACATCTCCTTCCAAAGAAGCCGGAAAGAAAGGCACTTTTGATCATATCTTTCTTATGAGTATCGAGGAAGTTGAAAAGTATCTTCCCGGAATGAGCAAGAGAGCATGTCCTTCTGATTACTGTAAAGCAAACGGAGCTGGAGAGTTTGGAAATAAGTTTACATTTTGGAGTACAAGAAGCGCTTCAACTGATACTGAAGGACTGTATTTTACAGTAGCTGTCTTTGGTGATATTACAAGTGATAACCCTAATGGTAAGAGTGTCGTTGGTCTTATGACGACAAGACCTGCAATGTGGATTAAGAAGTGAGGATACTTCAAAAAAGTAATAAATAGAAATTCAACGGTGGTTGTGTTTAGAATACTGAAGGCGGGATAAGTATCCCGCCTTTAATAATGATTCCGACACTCAATTATATAGATGGACTCCTCTTCTGCGGCATGTCAGTCCTCCGATAGATTGTGCTCGGTAAGCGAAAGAGTTCCGGATTTGAGAAATAAGGTAAACGGTTCTTTTTAACGGTGAAAATGTTGAATATCAATACGGAACGGAGGGATACTGTAAACCGCCTTGACAGCGGGTTCTGAGGGTGTATAATACATTCTGTATGTGCGTTTTTATAATATGAAACGGATTGGATAATTTAGGAGGAAATCATGTCAGAGAAAAAGCTTATGCTTGGCAACGAAGCCATAGCAAGAGGCGCTTATGAAGCGGGAGTTAAAGTCTCGGCCGCCTACCCCGGCACTCCGAGCACCGAGATCAGTGAGAATATCGTTAAGTACGATGAGATTTATGCGGAATGGTCACCCAACGAGAAGGTTGCGATGGAAGTTGCGATCGGTGCATCCATGGCGGGCTCGAGAGCACTCGTGTCCATGAAGCACGTCGGTGTGAACGTTGCATCCGATCCCCTTTATACAGTCAGCTATATCGGTGTTACAGGCGGACTTGTGCTTGTGGCAGCCGACGACCCCGGCATGTACAGCTCACAGAACGAGCAGGATTCACGTGCCGTTGCACGTGCTGCACATATCCCCGTGATCGAGCCTTCGGACAGCTCGGAAGCAAAAGAATTCGTCAAATTCGCGTTCGATCTTTCGGAGAAATATGACACACCCGTCATGCTCCGTACAACCACCAGACTTTCACATTCGCAGGGTATCGTTGAGCTCGAGGAGAGATTCGAGCCCATCGACATTCCCTATGAGAAGAATATAGCAAAGAACGTTATGATGCCCGGCAACGCCATCAAGCGTCATCCCGTCGTTGAGGCACGCGAGAAGCAGATGGCCGAGGACGGCGCCGATTTCCCCGTTAACCGTATCGAGATGAATGACACGAAGATAGGTGTCATCACTTCGGGTATCCCTTATCAGTATGTTAAGGAAGCAATTCCTAACGCTTCCGTTCTCAAACTCGGTGTTGTTAACCCTCTTCCCCGCAAGATGATCGAAGATTTCGCGAAGAAGGTTGACAAGCTCTACATCATCGAAGAGCTCGATCCCATCATCGAAGAGCAGGTTAAGTCCTGGGGTATCGATTGCATCGGCAAGGAAATCCTCACCATTCAGGGCGAGTACAGCGCCAACATGCTCCGCAAGGCCATCCTCGGCGAGAACAACGCGCTCACGGCACCCGCACAGGTACCCATGAGACCTCCCATCCTCTGCCCCGGCTGTCCTCACAGAGCTACATTCTACGCTCTCAAGAAGCTCGGACTCCACGCTGCGGGCGACATCGGATGCTACACTCTTGGTGCCGTTGTACCTCTTGGAGTTGTTGACACCACCGTATGTATGGGCTCAAGTATCAGCACGCTTCACGGCATGGAGAAAGCAGGCGGCCGCGAGTTCATCAAGGACTGGGTGGCTGTTATCGGAGATTCAACGTTTATGCACACCGGTGTGAACTCCCTCATCAACATGTTCTACAATCAGGGAACAGGTACAGTTCTCATTCTCGATAACTCGACCACGGGTATGACCGGCCACCAGGACCATGCGGCAACCGGTAAGACCCTTAAGGGCGAGACAGTTCTTGCTGTTGATCTTTATAAGCTTTGCCACGACGGCATCGGCATTGAAAATACAAGAGTAGTGAGCGCATTTGACAGCGAAGCCCTAACTGCAGCCATAAAAGAGGAAGTGGCCAGAGAAAAAGTTTCGGTCATCATTGTCCAGGCGCCTTGTGCACTGCTCAAAAGCAATAAGCCGAAGCCTGCATTCAGGATCGACCCTGACAAGTGTGTAAGATGCGGCATGTGCATGAAGCCCGGCTGTCCCGCGATCACAAAGAAGCCCGATGGGGCGGTTGCGATCGATGCGACACTGTGCAACGGATGCGGATTATGCGAAGGTCTTTGCAAAAAGGGTGCAATAGTTAGGTAAACAGGAGAAGGAGTGGCATTATGCAGACAAAGAATATTATGATAGTCGGTGTCGGAGGACAGGGAACTCTTCTGACGAGCAGAATTCTCGGAGGACTTACACTTCGTGCGGGATTTGATGTAAAGCTTTCCGAGGTTCACGGTATGGCGCAGCGAGGCGGAAGCGTTGTTACTTTCGTTCGCTACGGAGACAAGGTTAATGAGCCCATCGTTGAAGAAGGACAGGCAGATGTCCTTATCGCGTTTGAGAAGCTCGAGGCTTTGAGGTATGCACATTTCCTTAAGAAGGACGGCGTTCTGATCGTTAATGACCAGCGCATCGATCCCATGCCCGTTGTTATCGGGGCGGCGCAGTATCCCGAGGGTATCATCGAGGATCTTGAGAAGAAGTACAAGGTTCTTAAGATCGATGCACAGAAGGCTGCACTTGAGATCGGAAACCCGAGGACATTTAACATAATCGTTCTCGGAATGGCTGCCAAGCACATGGATTTCTCTCATGAAGACTGGCTCGATGTGATCGCAAAAACCGTACCCGAGAAGACTATCGAAGTAAACACAAAGGCTTTTGAACTGGGGTATGGTATGTGAAAACTCCAAGGTCCGCCGGCGGGCAACCGTTCGCGGAATAAAGAAGAGAGGGGAAATCCAACATGATTTGGAATGAAAGCAAAGAGTGCATGAGCCGTGATGAAATGAATCATCTTCAGAGCACTCGCCTCGTAAAACAGGTAAAGAACATTTATCACAGTGTAGAATCCTACAGAAAAAAGATGCAGGCGATCGGTCTTGAACCGGGCGATATCAGGGGTATTGAAGACCTTGAGAAACTGCCCTTCACGACCAAAGACGACTTAAGAGACAATTATCCCTGCGGGCTGTTCGCAGTACCCCGCTCCGAGATCGTCAGGATCCACGCTTCTTCGGGAACAACAGGTAAGGCAACGGTTGTCGGCTACACACGTCGCGACATTGAGAACTGGGAAGAGTGCGTAGCACGAATCCTTACGATGGCCAACATCGGCAGCAGCGACACGGTTCAGGTTTCGTACGGCTACGGCCTTTTCACCGGCGGTCTCGGCGCTCACTACGGAGCAGAGTTCCTCGGTGCAACGGTAGTACCGCTTTCGACAGGTAACACAAAGAAGCAGCTCACGATGATGCGTGACCTCGGCGTTACGGCCATCTGCTGTACACCTTCGTATCTTATGTACCTGGCTGAAGCGATCGAAGAGCAGGGCATTTTAAACGACCTTGTATTAAAGAGCGCTATCTGCGGTGCAGAGCCCTGGACAGAGAACATGCGTCGTGAGATCGAGAGAAGGCTTCACATCGAAGCGCACGATATCTACGGCCTTTCAGAGGTCATGGGACCCGGCGTTGCGGGTGACTGTCAGTATCACACAGGTCTTCATATCAATGAGGATCATTTCCTTGCCGAGATCGTTTCGGCAGAAACGCTTAAGCCCATCCCCGACGGAGAGACAGGCGAGCTCGTGTTCACAACACTCACAAAGGAAGCGCTTCCTCTCATCCGTTACAGGACAAAGGACCTTACAAGCATCACACACGAGAAGTGCGAGTGCGGCCGTACAACAGCGAGACTTTCGAGATTCAAGGGCCGTTCGGACGATATGCTCATCATCCGCGGCGTAAACGTATTCCCGTCGCAGGTTGAGGCAGCCCTTCTTGATGTCAGCGAAGTAAGCCCTAACTATCTTATGATCGTTGACAGAGTTGACAACCTTGATACACTCGAGGTTCAGGTAGAGGTTGACGAGAGATTCTTCTCCGACGAGATCAAGGAACTTGAGAACCTTACAAAGAAGATCACACATGTGCTCCAGCAGGCTCTCCTCATCGTTCCCAAGGTTAAGCTCGTTGAGCCCAGAACGCTTCAGAGAAGTGAAGGCAAGGCAGTCAGAGTCATTGATAAGAGAAAGCTTATCTAAAGAAAGGGGTACGCTTATGAGGATGAACCAGATTTCGGTTTTTATCGAAAACAAAGAAGGTAATCTCCTTACGGTATCGAAGATACTTAAGGACAACAACATAGACATCAGGACTCTGAGCTTGGCAGACACATCTGAATACGGCATGCTCAGGATGATCGTTTCGGATGAGGAGCTTGCAAAGAAGGTTCTCAAGGAAGCGGGCTTCCCCGTCAGCATCACACCTGTTATTGCGGTTCGCACAAATAACAAGGTGGGATTCATGCATGACCTGCTTGCCAAGATCCCTGCAGAGATCGCAAATATCGAGTACATGTACACACTTCCTTCGGATGAAGGCTCCGTGCTTATCCTTAAGGTTGCCAACCCCGACAAAGTGGAGGCAGCGCTCGGACAGTAAGAGACTTCGGCGTTTTCCGAAGATGACACAAAAACACGGCGGACATCCCGTCCGCTGACATAATCCGAATAATTCCCCCGCTCACGCGAAAGAAACCGTTTTGGCAACACCAAGACGCATTTCGGCACGTGGGCGGGGGTCTCTGGGCAGAAGAGAGAAAGAGAGAGGCGACATGCTTCCGAGAAGTGATACGGAGATGCTCGTGAGCATCATAAACATGAAACTGAGAGATTTCTATGGTTCGTTTGACGAGCTGTGCGATGATCTTGACGAAGACAGGGACGAACTCACCGAACTGCTTGAAAAAGCGGGACACCGCTACGATCCGGCGACCAATTCGTTCAAATAATCATTATTGTTGTTGATAACCCGATATGATATCCTATAATCAGTGCAAAACAGAGGGATCGCACAGTAATCGTGATTGTCGCGTGCAGACAGCACGGCAATTCATGGGTTTGAAAATGAACATGGGGCGTATTTTGATCAATACGCAGGGATGTGAAAGGAGAGAGCAACATGCATTGTACCAATTGTGGAAATAAGCTTTCGGACACAGCGAAGTTCTGTCCCGTTTGCGGGAGCAGGGTAGACGCCGAGCCCCCCGTACAGCAGGGATTCGCAGCTCAGCCGCAGGAGTATGTGCCTCAGCCGCAGGAGCAGCCCGCACCTCAGGCACCGCAGGAATTTGTGCCTCAGCCTCAGGAGCAGCCTGTACCTCAGGCAGCGCAGGAGTTCGTACCTCAGCCGGTACCGCAGGCACCTCAGGTACCTCAGGGCTACTACGAAGCTCCGCAGGAAAAGCCGAAGAAGCCTAAGAAGTTCCTTAAGTGGCTCATCCCTGTGATCGTCCTTGCAGTTGCAGGCATCACTCTTCTGGTGATCCAGCTCGTTTACACATCACGTCCCGCTTTCAAGGTTCGTAAGGCTGTTGAAAAGACGATCGAACCCGCAGGCGTTTATGAGGCCTTTGCCGATCTCGGAAAAGAGCTTAAAGACGGTTCGGGAACTGTCGAGATCGAGTACGTGATCGGACAGGGAAACGACGTCGACAGCTTTTTGGGTCAGGAGCTTACAGGAAGCAACAGACCAGTATTAAACGTGAAGACAACACATGATGCTTCGGGAGCAAGAACCCGAAGCGACATAAAGGTGAGCGCTCCGTCTCTCCAAATGGACACCACGGTTTCGCTTTTCCTTGACAAAGACAAGCTCATCCTTTCGTGCCCCGACTACCTTTCCGAGAATCTGATGCTCACTCTCACGGAGAGCAAGAACGGATTCTTAAAGGACACTTTCGGAAAGTCTTACGACGGCATCCTCGCCGTAATCAGTGAGCTGGCAAGATCCGGGGCCGACGCAGTTGCGCTTGAAAAGGGCGTGCAGAAGATCATTGATGAATTCTGGGATACACTCGGCGAGATAGGATTCCAGCCCATCGAAGCAGAGCAGCTTGAAGAGGGCGAGACCGGATACAAGGTTATTGTTTCCGGTGAGCAGATGGCGATGTTCGGCGACAAGGCGATCGCTATCTTAAGAGACACCGTCAGGGAAGCGGACATAGAGAAAACAGTCAACAGAGTGCTTGAGAGTATGGGCGAGCGTAAGGATTTTGAAGACCAGCTCGACGATATTTCCAAGGACATGCACAGGGATCTTGACCGTCAGACCAGGAACGCTGAGTTCTGCTTTGTGATCAAGAACGGAACGATCTCGGATCTGACCATAGGAACCGAGGGCAAGAGCTCCGTTGATTTCGAGTTTATCGGAAAAGAGGGAGATTATCCTCTTCAGAACTTTGCGGTATTCTTCGGCAATTACGGCTACATGATCTCGGGCAAGACAAGAACCGACGGTATCGAAAAGAACACTCTGTACAGTGCCTACAAGAACGGCAAGCGTTCCATAGAGGAGAATTACGAGATGGCTTCTTGGAGCTACAATAAGGAGACCAAGGAGTTTACCCTGACCTCCGGTGATGTGACCGGTGGTTACCACAGTAAAAATGCAACCTCGACGAGCTTTGACGGTTATGAGATAAAAGCGACATTCGGCGAAGAGTCCGGCGCGAAGGTTCTTAAGTACAACAAGATCGCTCTCTTCCGTAATGATTCCGAGGTCCTCAACATAGAGGGCTCGATCAAGGTTTCCGACAACAGCACCGTTGCCGATGTGACAGGAACGAACAGAGAGATCGGAGATGCTTCGTCGTCAGACTTCACGGACATCTTCGGGAAAGTGTCGTCGTCATTCTCCCAGCTGTTCGCGGGCGGTCTGAGAGGATTCTCGCTCCCCGGCCTGGGCGGCGGATACTATTACGATGACTACGATTACTATTATGACGGCGACGGTTATGATTATGACTATGGTTATGATGATTACGGTTATGATTATTATGACGATTATGACTATGATGATTATGACTATGATGATTATGACTACTACGACGACTATGATTACGAGGACTACGATTACGGCGATTACAGCTTCGATGATTTCGACCTTGACGACTACTCGCAGTACTTCGGCAGTGACGGCGAGATAGACTACAATGAGATCTATGATAGTTTGGGAGATCTGTTCTCCTGAGACACTGGTCGATGTATAACAGGAAGGATGCAGTATGTTTTGTACAAAATGCGGCAACGCTGTCAGTGATACAGCCAAGTTCTGTCCCGTGTGCGGAACTCCCGTAGACAGAGGTATATATGCAGATGAGATGCGAGAGATAATTGCAACTCCCGTGGCACAGGAAGAACCTGTATCTCAGGCAGAAGCTCCCGTGGCACAGGAAGAACCTGTGTCTCAGGCAGCAGAACCTGCCGTGCAGGATGTCCCCGACATTACTCTCACTGCACAGAAGTGGCTCCCGGAAGAGGGAGAGCAGATACCTCCCACACCCACAGAGGCGACACCTGCGAAGAAGAGCAAGAAGGGACTTATCATCACGCTCTGCGCTATCGTGGCTGTGCTCGGGTTGGCAGTCGGTGCTGCGTTCTTTATCTCGGGAAAATATTCGGAAAAAGTAGACGAACTCGAGGCGTATCAGGGCTCGGCGCTTATTGACGACATCTATGAGTACGGTGAGCTTCTCGAAAGAGCTCAGGACGCAGAGGGTGTTATCCATGTGTTTGAAACCTTCTCGATGTCAGATGAGATCGACAGGTACCTTGAGCAGGTAGATGCCAAGAAAAAGAAGCTCCCCGAGCAGGCTCTCGCTGCACACAAGGAACTTGATGCACTTGGTGACAGGTATTTCATTGAAACGTGGGGTTCCAAGATATCCGATCTGGGAACAGATATCAAAACGTCCATCGACGAAGAGAACTACGAACGACTTGTCCGTCTGATAGAGGAGTGTAAGGCTTATAAGATAGCGATTACGGAAGCAAACAACAAATACAGACAGGGACTCACACAGATCAGGTCCGAACTCACGGATATGAGGAGCAGCTTCACATCCTACGCTCTTTTCAAGGATGAAGCAGACGATTTCCTTGAGAACGTGGGAGAGGTGTTGTCATCTGATGATGACCGCGACATTCCGTACTACGTTAATAAAGGCAGAGAACTTATTCAGGCCATTGAAGAAGCAAACCGCCCGTACACTGAACTAAATGACAGAAAGAAGTACTACGATGGGCTTTTTGCCGATGTTGAGATCACAGATCTCGATCGTTATAACATCATTGTCGGCAAGTACTCCGATGCGATCGTCGGAGGAAGCGACTCTTCCATTGTATCGGATATAGTTGACGAGTACGCCGCATTCTATGATGAGACTCATGCGGCCAACACAGAGGAACTCGAAGCGCTGATCGGCAAGATCGACAGATTCACCGGAGACCGCCTTGCGCCCGATGAGCTCACCGATTTTATCGCGGCATACTCGGCCATGAAGGAAGCACAGAGCAACGACAAGCTTGCGACGGCACTTACCAAGGCCAGGGAATGCGAAGCTTTCGTTGACATGTACACGCAGAAGATCTCCGAGAGTGAGAAGTTCCTCGCGCTTGCCACCGGACTTGCATCCGAATTCTACTTCACTTACGGGTATTCGGGCGAGCTTGACGAAGAGCAGTTGTGCTATATCTGCGAAAACGTTCTTTCCGACGGGATGATCGACGACATGAAGGCCACGCTCGGATGGGGTTCGGATCCCGACGCAGCGGACAAGGATTACTGGAGATGCGGCTTCTCGCGTACCGAATGTGAAGAGCTCGCGTACTACATAACGGGACAGAAGCATTATTTCTACAAAGAAGTCAGCGACTACGTTGAAAAGATATACCTTCCCGAGACTATCGGAAGCGTAAGGAAGGGCGATATAAGCGTTGAAGAGAACGAGGACGGTTCGGTCAACCTTGACTTTGATATCCAGGTGTTCTACGACGGCGAGGTTTATACGGTGCATGTCACCGAGACCGCGGTCTACAACGAGGACAGCTACTTTGACAACTACAGTATCTCGGCTATCGAGATGAGCGATTACAGGACAGTGAACTACGTCGACGTTTATATGAAAGCGCTCTCCGAGCTCTACGACTATGAGCCTGACCACTACACGGAAGACCAGTTCGGACGTCACCTGTCGTTCGTTTATATCGATGATGACTATATCCCCGAGATCTACGTAAGCAGTGTGTTTGGCTATGCGAGCGCATATCTGATCTCGTACATCGACAACGACAATTACTATATCACCCAGCTCGCGAGTGGCGACGGCTTCAGCGAGTATGTCCCGGGAGCGGGCGTGATCAGAGTCTGTGACGGACGTCAGGGGTACTACCTCGACAATGTGATCACCCTCGGGAGTGACGGAAGGACCGAAGTTGTATTTAGCGGCGAGTATTCTTATGTGGATTTCGACAGCGACGAGATGAGATACGATGTCGAGATCCCCGAGGTGCTTGAGGACACGGAGTCGGCGGTTTATTATCAATATCTTGACGATTTCTACACATCAAAGGGTGAGAGCCGTTACCTCACCGGCGATTATACCTTCAGTGAGATGGTTCAGCTGATAGAATACGTGGGGGTTGAATGACATGAAAACACTTCTTATCATGGCGGCCGGAATGGGCAGCCGCTACGGAGGACAGAAGCAGACGGACGGATTCGGACCCTGCGGTGAGTTCATCATGGACTATTCGCTCTATGACGCACGGCGCGAGGGCTTTGACAAGGCAGTGTTCGTCATCCGAAAAGAAGATCTTGATCTCTTTGAGGGAACGGTCGGGAAACGCGCGGGCAAAGCGATGCCGGTCGAATATGTTTTTCAGGACAAGAACGATATCCCGGTCAGCGCAGTGATCCCCGAGACGAGAGTAAAGCCGTGGGGAACCGCACACGCAGTTTACTGTGCAAGGAAGAACATCGACGGACCTTTCGCCGTTATCAATGCGGACGATTTCTACGGACGTGGAGCATTCGCTAATCTGAACGGATTTCTTTCAAATGCAGGGAAACATGAGTACTGTATGATCGGTTACGAGCTGATCAACACACTCACCGAGAACGGAGGCGTGTCGAGAGGTGTGTGCGCTGTCGATGAGGGCGGATTCCTGACTGCGATAGAAGAGCACAAGACCATCTCACGCGAGAACGGAGTGATCTGCAACACCTTTGATGACGGGACCAAAAAGGAGCTGGCTCCCGGAACTATCGTTTCGATGAACTGCTGGGGCTTCGTGCCCGATTTCTTCGACGCTCTCGGAAGCGGTTTGGTCGATTTCTTCGCAAAGAACAGTGCAGATCTGTCGAAATGTGAGTTTTATCTGCTCGATCCCGTAGGCAAAGAGATCGCGAAGAAGACCGCAAGTGTTAAAGTCATCCCCACCACCGAGAAATGGTTCGGTGTGACATACAGGCAGGACCGCGATAATGTCAAGAACGAGATCGCGGCACTCATAGCGAAGGGCATATATCCCGAGAACCTGTGGGGCTGATGGTACAGTGTCCGAAGTAATCCCGTGAAAACGGACAAAACACATTAAACCGGTCAAAACGCAGAATTAGGTTTCGTATTGTTCTGATAACCGGTGTTTACAAGTTATTAAATGTCTGTTACAATGTGTAACAGTTCGGGGGCAAATAATAGGCGCGGGCTACCGCGCCTTTTGTATGATAAAAGGACGTCAGCAGCCTTTCGGATCAACATACGGAGCCTTTGCAGATCGGGCTCTATTTATGAAAAATCTAATACTTCGTTGAAGTGTTGGGCGAGGAAACGCAATCGGTCAAAGGCCGATTGCAAAGAGGAGGAAAAAAAGTGATAGAGATCAGAGATTTAACCAAGATTTACAAGCTTTCAAACAAAAAGAAAGCGGAGCTGAAAACAAAGGACAGCGAAAAAGTTGCGGTAAGTGGGGTGTCTCTGGAAGCTCATCCGGGTGAGATTTACGGGCTTCTCGGACCTAACGGTGCAGGAAAGACCACTACGCTGAGATGTGTGGCTACTCTTCTTAAACCTACAAAGGGTGAGATTTCTGTGTGCGGTTTTGATACCGTAAAAGAAGGAAAACAAGTACGTGACAAGATCTGCTTTTTAACAAACGAGATCAAGCTTGATCCTCATTTCTCGGCAAGCTACATGTTCGATTTCTTCGGCGGGCTCCACGGCATCGACGCGGAGACTCTTTCGAAGAGAAAGGAATTCTTCTTTGAAAGGTTCGGGATTACGGACTTCAAGGACAAAAAGATCGAAGACCTTTCAACGGGTATGAAGCAGAAGGCGGCCATCGCCGTAAGCCTTGTGCATGACCCTGAGGTTATCATCTTTGATGAGCCCACCAACGGACTCGACATCATCACAGCCAGAGTTGTAACGGACTTCTTAAGAGAGCTCCGTGACAAAGGAAAGACCATCATCGTTTCAACTCACATCATGAGCGAGGCTCAGAAGCTCTGCGACAGGATCGGAATGATCATCGATGGAAAGATGGTTGCGGAAGGAACGCTTTCGTCGCTTCTTGCGCAGGAGAATGCCGAGGATCTTGAGGATGCATTCTTCAAAGTGTACAAGAGAGTTATGGGCGAAGAGAAAATTAGTTGAGACACAAAGAGGAGAAAGCAATGAAAGGTGCAAAAAGAATCATAAAAAAAGAGCTCGCAAGAGTTTTTAAAGATAAAAAACTGATCTTTACAATGTACATCATGCCGGCGATCCTGATGTTTGTCATCTACGGATTGATAGGAAATCTCATGAGTTCGATGAATAACGACATTACGGAACACACGGACATAGTTACTGTCGTAAACGCTCCCGAATCGTTCAAGCAAACGGTCAGCGCCACGGGCTATGACGCTATGGCAAGCGTGTCATATACAGACAAGAAAAGCTACGAAGCAAACAAAGCTGCATATGAAGACGACATATTAAACGGAAGAGCAGACCTTTTGGTTGTGTTTGACGAGGACTTTGAAAGCGTATTTAACGCATATGCGAACAAGGGCGATAAGATTCCCGGCATAAGCGTTTCATACAACAACACTGAAAACTATTCGCAAAAAGCGCATAACGTATTCAACAGCCTTGTGGCAAATGCCTACAGACAGACACTTCAGACAGTCCGCTTCGGTGACCTTGAAAGACTTGAGGTTTTTAACGTCACGGAGAATCAGATCGTGAAGGAATCAAAGAAGGGAACAGAGTTCCTTTCCATGCTGCTTCCTTACATGATCGTGCTGATGCTCTTCTCATCTGCGATGAGCATTACGGTTGACGCGATCGCCGGTGAAAAGGAAAGAGGAACTCTTTCAAGCATGCTCCTCGCTCCCATCAGCAGAACAGAGATAGTTGTCGGAAAGCTGGTTGCGCTTTCGATACTCTCCACGCTTTCGGCGCTTGTTTACTGCGTGAGCATGCTCCTTGCCATGCCTTTGATGCAGAACGGCATGGGCGCGGGAGAAGTAAATCTTTCATTTATTAGCGTCGATACGGTTCTCATGCTTCTCGGAACGATCGTGCTTATGAACCTTCTCTTTGTTTCGCTCCTTTCGGCAGTATCGATCTGCGCGAAGGACACAAAGACGGCAAGCACTCTGGTTGCTCCCATGTATATCGTCGTTGTCCTTGCGGGTGTTATGACCATGTTCTCGGGCGGAACTTCGATGCCGCTCTGGAAATATGCGATCCCGGTTTACGGTAATGCACTTGTTGTTCAGCAGATCTGCTCGGGCGAAGCACAGCTTTCTTCGTTCCTTGCGACAGTAGCAGGACTGGTAGTGATGATCGCGGTATTTGTCGGCCTTACAAGCAAGGCATTCAACAGTGAGAAGATAATGTTCAACGCCTGATCTTTTGGGTGATAAGATAGTATCGCGGCGATCGGGAGAACTTACGTGTGATAAAGAAGTATCGCGGATGATCGGCCGTGGTAACAAGAGGTAAGAATGATAAAGACAGATGTCGACTTTTTAAATCCGGGCAGAATATGTGACAGCGGTCAGATATTCAGAATGTATCGGGTCGAAGGGAAGGCATCTGTCTTTTTGGTTTATTCCGGGGACAGGAGACTTAAGATATCCGTTAAAGGAAGAGATGTTTTCCTGCACTGTGATACCGCGGAATATGAGTCATATTGGAAGCATTTCTTTGATATGGACCGCGACTACGACGCGCTCGCGGCAAAGATCGACCCCTCGGACAGTTTTCTGGCAAGGGCGTGCCTGGCCGGAAAGGGACTGAGGATACTCCGTCAGGACCTGTTTGAAATGATCATCTCGTTCATCATCTCGCAGCAGAAGCAGATCCCTTCGATACGCAAGTGTGTCGAGGCTCTCTGCGAAAGATTCGGGCAGAAGCACGCTCCGGATGGGGCGGACAATGCAGAAAGAACCGGGAAGAAGGATGCTTCTGAAGGGGCGGTCGGTTTGGAGAACGGCTGCGTCGGGGACTGCGGAAAGAAGGAGGAGAAAGCCTGGTACGGATTTCCTTCTCCGCACAGTATCGCGGCCGGCGGGCCTGAAGGCCTTAAGGGGCTGTCGCTCGGGTACAGAGAGCGCTACATCTATGAAACAAGCTGCATTTTTTTGCAGGTCGAAGACGAACTTCGCGATGCGATCGATAAAAAGGATTTTGTGGCGGCAAAAAAGATGCTTTTGTCCATGACCGGTATCGGTGAAAAGGTCGCGGACTGTATTCTGCTCTTTGCCTGCGGTGACCTTGATTCGTTCCCCGTCGACACGCACATCATAAGCATTATGGACAGAGAGTACGGGGAAAAGACGGACGGCAGGCTCTCCCCCGCTCGGGCAAGAGAACAGGTCAGGGAAGTGTTCGGGAAATATAAAGGCTTCTCGGGACTTGTGCAGCAGTGGATATTTGCATATGAGATAAGCGGACAAAACAAAAGGAAGGACTGAGTTTCAGCCCTTCCCTTTTTATCATGGGGTCAACTGATATTTTCTGATAAGCAACCGGCTTGGAAGACCGGTTATTACTGACTGTTATACAAGCGGAGTATAGGAGCCGCTCGGGAGGTACTTTTGGATCATCGCCTCAAACTGCGCGGGAATGATGGGCTTTAAGAGGAAGTCTGCAAAGCCTTCCCTTAAGTAATCCTCGCGGGCGCCCGAGTCGGAGTTGGCCGAAAGGGCGATGATCGGAGTGTCCTTGCAGAGGTGGTCCGTCTCGTGACAGCGGCGGATCGTCTCAATACCGTTAAGGCCCGGCATGTAGTGATCGAGGAAGATCAGGTCGTAGTGTTTCTCTTTTATCATGTCGAGCATGGAGTAACCGCTGTCGGCGAGGTCGATCTGAAGACCGGTCTCTTTAAGAAGGTCACGTGCGATGGTGCGGTTGACCATGTTGTCATCAACGATGAGGATACGGCACGCATCAGCCTTAAACGAAGGAGAGTACGAGCTGCCCATACCGATCTGCATCGAAGGGGTCTGGGCGGGGGGCTCGTAGCGTCCGACGGGGTGGTAGTCTTCGACGATCTGGGGGATGTAGACGGTGAAGGTAGAACCGACGCCGTACTCACTCGAGATCTCGAGTCTTCCTTCCATAAGCTCGAGGAGTCTGGAGATGATCGTCATACCGAGGCCGGTGCCGACTGTCCCGCGTGTGTCGGGATCGTCGATACGTCTGAAACGGTCCGTGAGGTGGACGATGTCTTCACTCTTGATACCGATACCCGTGTCGGAAACGGTGAACTGCAGCTCGGCACGGTTCTTGGGAAGAAGCGAGAAATCGGTGGTAAGTGTGACCGATCCGTGCTTGGTGTACTTGATCGCGTTGGAAAGCAGATTCGTGATGATCTGGCGAACCCTGATCGAATCTCCGCAGAATTTGCTCGGAGTGCGCTCGTCGATGTTCATGATGAATGAGAGTTTCTTGGCAACGGCGAGCGGACGGAGGCATTCATCTGTCTCGTGGAGCATATCCACAAAGCTGTAAGGAGACGAAACGATCTCCATGCTGCCGGATTCGATACGTGACATGTCAAGGATATCGTTGATGGTTGAAAGGAGAAGGTTGCCCGAGTTCATGATGTCATCGGCGTAGGAGCGGATCTCCGGGTCGGTGGTCTTTCTGGTAATGAGCTCGTTTGAACCGAGTATCGCGTTGATGGGGGTACGTATCTCGTGGGACATATGCGTTAAAAACGCATCCTTCGCATTGCTGGCTTTCTCGGCGTTACGGCGGGCTGCGTCGGCCTCCTCGGCGAGGGAACTCATGGATTCGCCGATGCAGAAGGTGTCATACTCGCGGAGGAATCTGATGGTGGAGATCATGATCGCAACGGCTTCGAGGATGACAAGATCCGTCCACTTGTTGGGACCGAAGTCGATGTCTATAAAATGGAAGAGTGTTGCGCAGACACCGAAGTAAACAAGCAGGAACGACAGAGAGTACAGCGGCAGAAGACAGATGCTGCCGGAAAAAGCAAGGATACCGATCGCCCAGACGATGGGAGAGTAGCCGTCTTCAGACGAGGGAAGCAGAAGGACAAGGAGTGTCCACACCGGAAGGAGTGAAACTGTCGCGTAACAACAGCACTCGAGCTTTTTGAAGTTGTTCTCGCAGTCCTTGTTGTACTTGAGCATTACAAAAAGAAGAGGAACCGAAAGGATAAGGGGAAGAAGGTAGGTCGTGAGGGTCGGGCCGAGAAGGAACCTGTCCGGCATATCGACAAGTCTCATGATAAGTCCGATAACAACGAAGGCGCACAGAAGCAGAAGGATGCCGACGCTGAAGGAAACCTGCTTCCTTAAGATAAGCTTTCGAAACGGGTAATACCGTCTGACCGAGTAGACCTTGGTCAGCTTAGAAAAAAAGTCGCGAAACATAAACCCCTGTTGTCCCCCTCCCCCGAAGGATAGTCGGTAACAAAACCCGACTTATGATAAGATTAGCAACATAATCTTTAAAAATCCGAAAAACGTGTTATAATTATATCACCCGTTGCGGCCGATAACAAGTATTTGCTCGGGAAAGCCTCAGGGCAGGGCTTGAGCACAGCCGCACAGGAAGGCACTTGACGGTTTGAGTTTTTGGAAACGAGGTGATCTATCGTGGGCATCGCAAAAGAGGATCTTATCAAAGCGCTCGGAAATGCTTTCGACACTAAAGAGGGATCGCCCGAATCAACAGAACGTCTGGTTACTGAAAGCACGAGATGTGACGGCCACAATTACGCATCGCTTGTTAAGCTTCACGACAGGGAAGACTTCGAACAGCAGGCATATGCGGAGAACCAGGATGCCTACATGATCAAAGACGTTATCAATTGCCTGAAGGAAGAGAGAGGTGTCGAGTACACGAACGCCGCAGACGCGCTTTCGCGCAAGTTCCTCAACGCGGTTGAGATCAAGGACGAGGCGCGGGTCAAGATGCTGACCGAGACGGCACGCGAGTTCACCCTGAAGCTTCGCTGCACTTCGAAAGGCAGCCCCCAGAGAGCAGTTGTTTTACTTTATATAGCAAATCAGATTCCCTCGCTTTAAGTAAGGGAATCTTTCCTTTATAATAAGAAAAGATCATTTGCAGGATCCGGATCGCTTATCAAAAATTTTTTTGACTGAATTGGATTCACTTATTGAAACAGAAGGATATTTGTGCTAATATCTTTCGGAATGAAAACTGATTGGTTATCTAGATGAGGAGGAAACCATGGCAAAGAGGACTGATATCAAAAAAGTTCTGATTATCGGATCAGGTCCTATCATTATCGGACAGGCATGCGAATTTGACTATTCCGGAACCCAGGCTTGTAAGGCACTTCACAAGCTCGGTTATGAAATAGTTCTTGTTAATTCCAATCCCGCGACCATCATGACGGACCCGGGCACAGCTGATGTTACTTACATTGAGCCCCTGAATGTTAAGAGGCTCGAACAGATCATTGCAAAAGAGAGACCGGATGCTATCCTTCCCAATCTTGGCGGACAGTCTGGTCTTAATTTATGCTCTGAACTTGGCGCCAAGGGGATACTTGACAAGTACGGCGTTAAGGTCATCGGAGTTCAGCTCGATGCGATCGAACGCGGTGAAGACCGTATCGAGTTCAAAAAGACCATGGAAAAACTCGGTATCGAGATGGCAAGGTCCGAGGTTGCTTACTCTGTTGAGCAGGCACTCGAGATCGCTGACAGACTCGGATATCCCGTTGTTCTGCGTCCCGCTTACACGATGGGCGGCGCCGGCGGCGGACTCGTTTACAATACAGAAGAGCTTAAGATCGTCTGCGAGCGCGGTATCCAGGCCAGCCTTGTAGGACAGGTTCTTGTTGAGGAGTCGGTACTCGGCTGGGAAGAGCTCGAGCTCGAGGTTGTACGTGATGCGAAGGGACAGATGATCACAGTCTGCTTCATCGAGAATATCGATCCCCTCGGAGTACATACCGGCGACTCGTTCTGCTCGGCTCCCATGCTGACCATCAGCGAAGAGTGCCAGAAGAAGCTCCAGGAGCAGGCATACAAGATCGTCAACGAAGTACAGGTTATCGGCGGAACAAACGTACAGTTCGCACATGACCCCGTTACAGACAGGATCATCGTTATCGAGATCAACCCGAGAACCTCTCGTTCTTCGGCACTTGCTTCGAAGGCAACGGGTTTCCCCATCGCCCTCGTTTCCGCAATGCTCGCTTCGGGTCTTACACTCGACGAGATCCCCTGCGGCAAGTACGGTTCACTTGACAAGTACGTTCCGGACGGCGACTACGTTGTTATCAAGTTTGCAAGATGGGCATTTGAGAAGTTTAAGGGTGTTCAGGACAAGCTCGGCACACAGATGCGTGCTGTCGGCGAGGTAATGAGCATCGGTAAGACATATAAGGAAGCATTCCAGAAGGCGATCCGCAGTCTTGAGATCGGCAGATACGGACTCGGATTTGCCAAGAACTTCCATGACCTTTCGCTCAAGGAGCTCATGACGATGCTGCGCGAGCCCAGTAGTGAGAGACAGTTCATCATGTACGAGGCACTCCGCAAGGGCGCTTCCATCGAGGAACTCTTTAACCTCACAAAGATCAAGCGTTACTTCCTTGAGCAGATGAAGGAACTCGTTGATGAAGAAGAGAAGCTTCTCTCCATGAAGGGCAGCGTTCCTTCGATCGATGTTCTCGAGAGAGCAAAGAAGGACGGTTTCTCCGACAGGTACCTTGCTATGCTCCTTGATGTCAAGGAAGACGACATCAGAAACGCACGTCTCAAGGCAGGTATCGTTGAGAGATGGGAAGGCGTTCATGTAAGCGGTACGCAGGACAGCGCATATTACTACTCGAGCTACAACATCCCCGCAGACGCACCCGCTACCTACAAGGACAACGGCAAGCAGAAGATCATCATCCTCGGCGGCGGCCCCAACCGTATCGGCCAGGGTATCGAGTTCGACTACTGCAGCGTTCATTGCTCGCTTGCGCTCAAGAAGCTCGGCTTCGAGACCATAATCATTAACTGCAACCCCGAGACCGTTTCGACAGACTACGATACATCGGATAAGCTCTACTTCGAGCCCCTCACACTTGAGGACGTTCTCAGTATTTACAATGAGGAGAAGCCCGTGGGTGTTATCGCCCAGTTCGGCGGCCAGACACCTCTTAACCTTGCGGCTTCGCTTAAGGCAAACGGCGTAAAGATCCTCGGAACTTCACCCGAAGTCATCGATCTTGCAGAGGACAGAGACATGTTCCGCGCAATGATGCAGAAGCTCGACATCCCGATGCCCGAGGCAGGCATGGCTGTCAATGTTGAAGAAGCCATCGAAGTAGCCGAGAAGATAGGATACCCCGTTATGGTGCGTCCTTCGTACGTACTCGGCGGCCGCGGAATGGAAGTCGTTTACGACCGTGAGACACTTGTAGAATACATGGCAGCGGCAGTCGGTGTTACACCCGACAGACCCATCCTTATCGACAGATTCCTCCGTCACGCTACGGAGTGCGAGGCCGACGCTATCTGTGACGGCGCTCACGCATATGTTCCCGCAGTCATGGAGCACATCGAGCTCGCAGGTATCCACTCCGGTGACTCGGCTTGTATCATTCCTTCGCTCAACCTTTCGAGCAAGCATATCAAGACGATCGAGGATTACACCAGAAAGATCGCAGAGGAGATGGGCGTTAAGGGCCTCATGAACATGCAGTACGCTATCGAGGATGACAAGGTGTTCGTTATTGAGGCGAACCCGAGAGCTTCTCGTACCGTTCCGCTTGTTTCCAAGGTCTGCGACACGAACATGGTACCCATCGCAACAGAGATCATCACACAGGAGCTTACCGGCAAGCCTTCGCCCATCAAGGATCTCAAGGAAAGAGACATCCCTTATTACGGCGTAAAGGAAGCTGTATTCCCCTTCAATATGTTCCCCGAAGTAGACCCGATCCTCGGACCCGAGATGAGATCGACAGGTGAGGTTCTCGGTATCTCGAAGAACTTCGGCGAGGCATTCTTCAAGGCACAGGAAGCTACACAGACACTTCTTCCTCTTGAAGGCACAGCACTCATCAGCGTTAACGACCGCGACAAGACTGAGGTTCTTGAGGTTGTTCGTGATCTTGCCGAGGCAGGCTTTAAGTTCGTCGCTACAGGCAGAACCTTCCAGCTCATCAAGGCTGCCGGCTTCGAAGTGTCCGAGATCTACAAGCTCGGCGCAGGTCGCCCGAACGTTGAGGATGTCATCATCAACAAGAAGGTTCAGCTCATCATCAACACACCCGCGGGACAGCGCGGTGCAACGGACGGAAGCTTCATCCGTAAGTCGGCTATCCGCGAGAAGATCCCTTACATCACAACAATG
>JAEEQC010000019.1 GCA_016285135.1 Lachnospiraceae bacterium | reverse complement strand
CGACCAGCGCTACCGCGAGAACGTGACCGCACTTGGCGGCAAGGTGAGTGAAGTGAAGTAGGGTAGACACGGGGATGACCCACCGGGGACGGGGGTTGTGGACCATGTACCCCAATGGTCCACCAACCCCCGTCCCCGGTGGGTCATCCCTCGAGTTACCATTAACACCCTGTCAAGCGAAACGGCGCCACCGGCAGTCCGGCAGCGTTATAAAGGTTCACCTTGCCGTAATCAAAGAACCCGTAGCGGATCTCTTCTATCGGACCGTCTGCCGTGAGGATCACGGTATCCCCTTCGATCTTTGCTTCGGGGACAAGATAGTCCTCCCCGCCTGCAAGCCTGACCTCAAAACCGTAGATATGTCCGGCAAATCCTTCCGTTCCCCTACTTGCACGCCCGGGTTCATTTTCCTTACAGATACTCCCAAGCTCCCCTTCCTTACGAAGATCACTCAGCTCATTTTCCCTAAGGATCAGCTTCCCGAGAGTATTCTTAAAATGAATAACGATACTTTTGCCGGGCGATGTACTCTTCACGCTCTCTTCGGTATAGTCAAACTCAGCGTGCGGGCTGCCTGCGTCCGCATCTTTATAGACTTCGTACAGGACCTCGGTCTCTGTTCTTTCTCCCGGTGTCTTCTTGTCTTCGGGATGAACATTACCGTACTCGCCGAGGTCGATCAGCGGGATGAGGTATGTGCCGTCGGTTTCGGCCACGGTCTTTGCCTGCGCCTCACGCAGATGTGCCCATTCTCGCTTATCCTCTTTATTTCTCTCTAAGAACATCGGAAGCTGCAGGATGACGACAGGAAGATCATCCTCCGAAAAACCTGCCCGGAACTCGTCGATCAGCTCTCTGAGCAATGCACTGTACCCCGATGCTTTCTCCGAATCCTCTTCACCCTGATAGTAGAGGATCCCGCGCGCGGTGTACGGCATGATCCTTTCAAGCATCGTATGGTAAAGCCCGCTCGGGCGAAAAGTTGATTCAAGTCCCATCGGAGGCGGCCAGGGGAAGTCACCTGCCACTGCAGAGAGTTCCTCCGGAGTGATGTACGGGTTCTTTTCTTTCGCTGTGCGGGCTTTCTCTTTGTAATCTTCGACCATACGGTTATATGTGCGAAGATTACGGTCATAATCTTCCTGTGTCTGCCCTTCTATCGCTTTCTCGAATGCATCGATATAGACACGTCCTTCGGGATGTGCCGACAGGCGCTCTTCATCGAGCCAGCATGATATCGAGGAGCCACCCTGATAGCAGTCCACCATTCCGATCGGAACCGAAAGATCCGCATGAAGCTTCTTCGCGAAGAAATAAGCCACGCCGGACATGTCACGGAACCGGCCGTCTGTTAGCGGTGTCCAGCTTTGGTTCTGCTCTGCGAGAAGGACATCGTCATCGATCACGGGAGTTTTGATGCACTTAAAATACCTGATGAGTGGAAGGTCGGCGGACGAAAGTTCTTCGGTCCCGCCGCGCGCATTCTGTATCTCAAATTCGATGTTTGACTGACCGTTGTCGATCCAGACTTCTCCGTAATATACGTCACGGATCTCTTTTGTGCTGCCCGGATCCGAAGTGTCTGTTACGGTCATTGTATAGGGTCCTCCGGCGGGATGTGCCGGAAGATCGATCACAAATTTCCCTGCGGACACTTCCTTTTCCACAGAGATGTTGTCGATCGTGATCTTAATAACGGTCTGTTTCTCTGTTTCACCAAAGACATGTACTTCTTTGTCGCGCTGAAGTACCATGGATTCCGAAAATATAGCTGCAAGTCTCAAAATGAGATCCTCCCCCGGGATATTACAAAATTTTATTTCTTAAACTGCCGTATTGAATCACAGTCATAAATCGCAGTCAAAATCGCAGTCATAAATTGCCGTCAAAATCGCAGTCAAAATCGCAGTCTTAAACTGCCGTACGGATCATAATTCCGGCATTACGGTGCGGATAAACTCTTCGATCCGCTTTGCGTCTTTGGCATGTGTTACGGCAGTAGGATGTCCCGCTGCCATGCCGTCATTTTCGACGTCATGGAACGGAAGCTCCAGAGCGTAGACATCCTTCATCCCGGCGGCACACACGCGGTCAACGACCTCGCGGACATACGGGAAGATACCGGGTGCAAGTGTTCCGAGGACGCAGATGATCTTTGCATCCGGATATGCTATGCGAAGCGTGCAGAGGAAGCTCTCGTACCTGCTCTTAAACCCGGCAAGGTAATAAGGCTTTTCAAAGCTGCCCTGATCGTTCGTCCCAAGATTGATGATGATCCACTCCGGCTTGAAACGAGAGTAGTCTTCTCTCGTCTCCTTGCTGTAGAACCAGTTTGTATAAGGAAATTCTCTCGGAAGGATGTCTTCCTCGTCACCCTTATAATCAACGAACATACCGTGTCCCGACACGCTGACCCATTCCGCGTTCCATTTCATGTCCTTTGCAAGGAAGGCTGAGTAGCTGAGCTCACCGTCCTCGTCGCGGATGGTATATTCCGCTTCCGGCGCAGCGAGGACACCATATCCGCAGGTGATCGAATCGCCGATGAAAAGAGCCTTCGTCCTTGTATCCTCAGGGACTGCAAGAAGCTCTCCGTCCACTTCGACCGAAACAACGCCGACGAACGACATCGCCGCTTCGGTGATCTTTACAACGCGTATCACGTGTTCCTCTTTTTTCGGAAATTCGGCCAGAAGAACGTCTGTCTCCGTACCGCTGAGGACGATCTCGCGTGTCGCGATGTCATCCACATAAACCCTGAGACCCGGAGCGTTGATCGGATCGTTCTCTCCGGTCCTCAGTACCGCCCGGACACAGCTTGCCGACGCACGGATCGTAAAGCTGCTGTTTGTATAACCCATTACGACCATATCGCGGTCGCGAAGAACCCTTCCCTGAAAACGGATCGTTTCGGCGGGTTCCTGATATGCTGAGTATTTATTCATAGTTTGTCTTTTCCTTTTTCCGGTGTTTTCTTCCTCTGTCTGCGATGTTCGGATTTTACTTATTTCCGAAGGAAACATCGCGTCTTCCGAACTCCGAACTATAGTTGTGTCACGCTTCGAATTGGTTCCTGTACGTAAGGTGGTAAATCTGCGCTTTCCCATCGCCCCATAGTCTGTCCGTAACGAATCCTGTATTCATAAGTTCCGCTCCGGAAAAAGTCTTTCCGTCATCTGACGCATATGTTCCTTCCGGATCGAGTCCCTGAAGACAGAGAACCTCCGATCTTAAGTTCGCGCCGCCGCGGATCTGTACATAGGAAAGAAGCGCTTCCGACTTATCCTTTGCCACACACATCCATGCAACGGACATACGGTTGTTTTGGTTTTTATAAAGGGGAGAGGTTCCCTTTATGCGATAGAGGTCACCCTCGCGTACAAGGTCGTTATAGCGGTGGTACATTTTGACCTGGTCACGGATCAGATCAAGCTCCTCGTCGGACATCTTTGTTATATCCATTTCATAGCCGAAGGTCCCCGAAAGAGCCACTACACCACGCGTATAAAGGTCGGTGGTCCGTCCGACAACGTGGTTTGGACAGATGCTGACATGCGCGCCGATCGCCGAAAGAGGGTAGATGAGCGCGGTTCCTTCCTGGATTGAGAGTCTTTCCATGGCATCCGTATCGTCCGAGCACCAGATCTGCGGGCAGTAATAAAGCATGCCCGGATCGAACCTTGCGCCTCCGCTCGAGCAGTTCTCGAGAAGAAGATCGGGGAATTCTGTCGTAAGCCGACCCTGAAGCTCATAAACACCCAGCATATAGCGGTGCATGATCTCGCCTCCCGGGGTCGTCATGCTCCCGACATCAGTGAGAGGCCTGTTCATGTCCCATTTTAAATAGCGGATGTTCGCGCTTTTCAGAACCTGAGAGATGCTGTTAAAGATGTGATCCCTAACTTCCCTGCGTGTAAGGTCGAGGACCAGCTGAGTACGGCAAAGCGACGGCTCGCGTCCCGGAATCTTGATCACCCAGTCGGGATGTGCACGGTAAAGATCGGAGTCGGGGCTCACCATTTCGGGCTCCATCCAGATACCGAGGTCCATGCCGATCTCATTTACCGCGTCCGCAAGTGCCTTAAGACCACCCGGGAGCTTTTCCTCGTTGACTTCCGTCCAGTCACCGAGAGAGCAGTTATCGCTGTTGCGATGTCCGAACCAACCGTCGTCCATGACAAGCATCTCTATACCGGCTGATTTCGCAGTACGGGCTATTTGAAGGAGCTTTTCAATGTTGAAATCAAAATACGTCGCTTCCCAGTTATTGATGAGTATAGGCCTCTTTTTATGCAGATAAGGACTCCGGATGAGATGCCCCCTGAATGTATCGTGGAATGTTCTGCTCATCGCACCGAAACCTTCCGAAGAATGAACGATCACGACCTCGGGGGCGGTAAAAGATTCCCCGGGCTGCAGCGTCCACGAGAAATTGTAGTCGGAAATGCCCATTCCGACGCGGAGCATGTCATGCTGCGTGCGCTCGACTTGAGCGAGAAAGTTACCGGAATATACAAGAGAAAGACCAATCACTTCACCCGCTGTTTCCGACGCGTCCTCAGCGGCGAGAGCCAGGAAAGGATGCTCCTGATGGCTCGAGATTCCTCGCTTCGATCCGATCTCGACACGTCCGTGTCCGATCGGGCGTCTGTCTATATAACGCTCCCGCGCCCAGCTGCCGGAAAGAGTGACTATTTCGCGGTTCTCCCACGGAAGTTCGAGACATGCGCTCAAGACTTTTTCAAGATGCAGGCATTCGCTTCCGTCATTCCTTACCGTAACAGAACGGGCAACAGTGTCAAGTCCGCGGAAAATGCTGTAGGAAAGTGTTACGCAAAGACCGAGTGTTTCGTCCTTAAGATCTATCTCAAGAGACTTTGTGTCTTCTTCCGTACCGAAAGTCGCAGGAAGACCGGGGAGTGGTTTCTTGCCTTTAAAGATGCGGTGACCGGCAAGTTTAAGCTCGCAACCGAGGAAGCCCCGGGCGTTTCTGACTGCGAGCGACCCGGGGCGGAAATCACCGATCCCTTCCGTCGGATACTCAAAGGGGAATCCGTCCATAAAGGTACATTTGTCGCCGGGTACACCCTTCATGTAGCTGTATTCATCTTTGCGCAGAAGAGCTAACCCCGAACCGTCGGGGACCTTTCTGCCGAAACAGACATGACCGAGATATCCGTCGGCCGAGCCGATGATATAAGTGGAATGCTCCGTCTGCAGGGAGAAGCATGAGGTTTCATCGCAGTAAGTGATATCAAAGGTTTTTAGCATAGTGGGCCTCCCGGTAATAGAATATTTACGCCAAAGCTTCCTTGTCATACCGAACTCGCGATACATGTCTCCCTGCGTGGAAATGAGCAATAGTTATCTGATACCTATTTCTGTATCGTCCCCGCGAACAACACTGTGTTCCTTGATATAGGACACGATATCGTCAACTTCCGTGAATGCCAGACTGACGTAGCTGTCTGCACATCCGTAGTAAAGCGCGATACGTCCGGTTACGGGGTCATGCACCGTAGCGCAAGGGAAGGTTACATTCCCGACAAAGCCTCTCTCTTCATACCATTCCTCCGGTGTGAGCAGGAAGTTCTCGCAGCGGTATTTAACGACGGAAGGATTGTCGATGTCGAGGATCGCGCCGCCGATCGAGTACACATAACCGTTGCATGTACCGGATACGCCGTGATAAAAGAGGAGCCATCCCTCGGTCGTCTCGATCGGAGCGGCACCTCCGCCGATCTTTAAGGACTCCCACCACTCGAAGCTTCGTCCCATAACATGACGATGCTTGCCCCAATAAGTAAGATCGGGGCTCTGGGACAGGAAAATGTCACCGAACGGGGTATGGCCGCTGTCCGACGGGCGGCTCAGCATGACGAAATTGCCGTTCACCTTACGCGGGAAAAGCACCGCATTACGGTTGAACGGGATGAAGGGATTCTCGAGACGCGTGAAAGTCTTGAAATCCTTTGTCTTTGCAAGACCGATGGACGCGCCGTAGAAATCCTGACACCACATAGTATAATATGTATCCTCGACCTTTACCAGTCTCGGATCATACGCATATATCGGCTGGAAGGGTTCTCCGTCTTCGTTTACGAACCGGATCTTGTTCTCTTCAAAATCCCAGTGGATACCATCCTCGCTGCGACCGAAGTAGATCATGGACACACCGTTTCTCTGCTCGCCGCGGAACACTCCGACATATTTTCCTTCGAAGGGAACAACCGCGCTGTTGAAGATCCGCGCAACACCCTTGATGGGATTACGGTTGATGATCGGATTCTCTTTATATCTCCAGATCGGTGCATCCTTTATCCCTTCGGGCCTTTCCTGCCAGGGGATATTCGGGAGCGGATCGCAGTTTAAAATCTGTACTTTTGACATGTTGTCTGGTCTCCTTTTTTCTGTCGGTTACAGGAATAGCCCACGCCACACAAAAGAAGCGTAGGCTATCCCGCATTTTTAACCGATTAATTTGTGATCATTTACCCGGTAAGATCATTTGAACACATTGTTCAGAGCGCTCTGTACAAGCTGCTTGTTTGTCTCCTGGAACTGTGCTGCAGTCATCTCGCCCTTGAGAAGGAGAGGGAACTGATAATCAACACCGAGAGCGTTCCAAAGGTCAACACCGGTCTTCTCGCCGCAGTAGTACATAACATTGTAGTTGTCCTCGGTGAGCGCATTGTCATGCCACCAGTCGTTTACAAAGTCTCTCTGCTCGAAATCGTCACCGTAGTAGTCTTTGTAATCACGGAATACGCAGTAAACAAGGTAAGGATCCTCAACACCGGTAGGAATGATGTAAGCGGCACCGCTTGCGGAATTCTTTCTTGCGTTGGTTTCCTTGTTTCCTGAAGGACCGATGGGCATCGGGCACCAGATCTCCTCAAGGCCCTTGTCGTAATCCTTGTTTGTGTCTACGATCCAGGCTGCGTTGAACCAGCAAGCTACCTCTCCGTTCACATAAGCGCTCATGTTGTAATCCCAGTCATCCTCGTTCCAGGGATTTGCGATATGGTCAACATTGTACATGTTGTAGATGAACTCAAGTGTCTCGCCGACTTCCTTGCTGCTGAGGTTCTCAGTCTTTCCGGAAGCGACACTTGTACCGTTAGACATGTTGAGGTACT
Source organism: Lachnospiraceae bacterium (assembly GCA_016285135.1). GTDB lineage: Bacteria > Bacillota > Clostridia > Lachnospirales > Lachnospiraceae > RUG11977. Next base: position 16,011 of record JAEEQC010000019.1, on the reverse strand, counting down.
CGAAGAGCCAGTCATAACGTGAGCCGAAGCCGTAGACATCGGTCACACCGTCACCGTCTGTGTCCTTGGTGAGCTTCATAAGGTACTCTCTCCACTTGTCCCATGTCCACTCGCCTCTCTCATAAAGAGCGTTGGGGTTTTCAAGACCTGCATCATCAAGCATCTTCTTGTTGAACGAAAGAACGTAGGATGCTTCGGGAACGGACTCGCCGCCCACGGGGAGCATGAAATAGATCCCGTCAAGGCCGTTGATGTTGATGGTTCTCAGGTAGTTCTGCTCATTGAGGATATCTGCATCCGCAGGAAGGACATCCATAAGGTTTGTGGCATAGCCGTTTGCTACAGCGGGGATACCGAATGAAGGCTCTGTCAGGTAGATGTCGCAGTCAGGCTTTCCTGCAAGCACTGAGGTGTTGATGGACTCCTGAACGCCGTCGTATGTAAGGTTGACATACTCAAGACGTACGTTGTACTTCTCTTCAACGCGCTTAAGAGCATCAAAGTTCTTCTGAGCAAGCTCCTCGTCCGATACGTAAGGATCGTCATGGATATCGGTGTGAGTGCTGTCGTAGTAAATGTCATACCAGGTACCGATCTTGATGGTACGGGGTGTGTCGCCCTCATGACGGGGTTCCTTCACAGGGGCAGAGGTTTCTGTTTTGGTGGTTGTGTCGCCTTCTGAGGTGGTTGTTTCTCCGCTCTTTCCCGTTTCGTCGGTCTTTTCGTCGGATGAAGAACCGCAGGCTGCCAAACTCAATACCATGACACCGATCAGGAGCATGGCTGTCAGCTTCTTTAACATCTTCATGTTTGATTTATCCTCCTTTTTATCTTACATAACCGATAGATGCGGATGTTACGGCCCATGCTGAGGATGCCTCGAACTGAACCGTTGCTCCCCACTTGGATGTATCTTCGCCAAGGATCTGTGCAATGTCTTCAAAGGTTACCTGGCAATGTCTGCCGTCGAACTTCGAGTAGCCCTGTCCCGATCCGTCGTAATCGCCGACACCGACACGTGTCCAGCCCTGCTCTGCGCCGGGGAATACGAGCCAGAGTTCGCCGGTTTCGGAAGTGTACTCAACATCGAATACCGATCCGGGAACGAGTGCGGCGATCTGATCTTCGGTCAGATCAACGCCTGCCTGTGCCCATGCACCTGCCGATACGGAAGCACCGAGATCGATATGGCTGTTGGTAGCTGCGAATGCATCGCCCATACCTACGCGGATACCGTAAACTTCCCATTCGCTGTCAGACTCGCACTGCATTGTCGATCCCCAAGTGGAGACGTCTTCGCCGCAGTATGTAGCGAGATCTTCGTAAGTAACATATGCCTTGCTGCCGTCACAGACCGCATAGCCCTGTCCGGAACCGTCTGCGTCACCGACACCGACACGCATCCAGCCTGCCTGTGCTTCGTTCATGACGATCCACATATTACCTGACTCTGACTTGTAGCTGATCTCTACTACTGAGCCGGGTACAAGAGCTGCGATGACCGCATCTGTCATGGGGATACCTGCCTGTGCCCATGCACCTGCCGAAACCTGATATCCTTCAAAATCAACAGCGTGTGTCAATGCATATGCGGGAGCCTTCTGTCCGACCTTAACGCTTGTAACTGACCAAGCACCGTCAGATTCGCACTGGATCTGGCTGCCCCATGTGGAGACATCGTCGCCGCACTGAGCTGCGATCTGCTCGAAGGTTACCTGTGCGATGTTCTTCTTTCCGTTCACATATGCGTACTGCTGACCCGAACCGTCCGCATCGCCTACGCCGACACGCATCCAGCCTGCTGCGGACTCGTTCATAACGATCCACATGTTGCCTGTCTCGGATGTGTACTCGATCTCGATAACCGAGCCGGGAACAAGAGCTTCGAGAACCTTATCTGTGAAAGGAACGCCTGCCTGTGCCCATGCACCTGCGGATACCGAGTAGCCTTCCCACTCAACTGTCTTTGTCAGAGCAAAGAGGTTGCTGCGGTCGTTTACAGCTGCGAAGCCTGCGGGGTTGCCGAACTCGGCAGCGGAATCCGCAGCGATCGTTGCGCCGCTCGCATCAAGGAAAGCGATATTGTCGATCAGGAGATTCGAAGGAGCTGTCTTGGAAGTATCTGTCTCCTTAGAGAGAACAATGTAGTTCTCGCCGTTTCCGATAAAGCCGACACCGCTTACATCAAACTTTGCGGTCTTGGGATTTGAGGTCTCGATGTATACGGACCACGCATTGCCCTTAACTTCCTTGTTGTCCTCACCGGTCATGCAGTAGAGACGTCCGCTCGAAGCAGCGAACTTGTCTGCGTTCTCGGTTCCGAGATCGATGCGGATCTCCTTAACCTCTGCGAGTTTCTCGCCGAGCATAGCGGAGAGATTGAATGCCACGAACATGTTCTTGCCGTCTACGTTCGTTGCCTTGAGTGCTTTGGAGCCGTTAAAATCTACCACTTCAAGAGTGGAATTGTCTGCTCCCCCTCGTCCGGTATCGACTGCGGCGAAGGCGAAATTGCCGTCTTCAAAGTCAATGCTGGGCGTAACTGCGGGTTCCGGTGTAACAGCCGGAGCCGGTGTCTCTGTGGCTGCCGGAGCCGGTGTGGTCTCTTCCTTCTCAACACTCGGCGTTGTTTCTGCCGTTGACGGTGTCTCTGTGGCTACGGGATCGTCTGTCTTGGGCTCTTCAGCAGAGCTTCCGCATGCAACGAGAGAAGATACCATCATGGCAAGTACCAGAACTATGGTTGCCAATTTTGTTTTCTTCACTTTTTTTTCCTCCTCTTTTTGTAAAAGTGTTTTGTTGCTTTGTTTCCTGTATAATAAGATTGCTTTTGCAATTTTATTATCTGATTGTTTAGCCAACGATACCCGATCGTTCAACGCCCTCAATAAACTGCTTTTGCAGAACGATGTAGATTATGACGAGCGGGAGAATGACCAGGACGATGCCTGCATCCATGTAAAGCTGCAGGATGTTCGGGTCGTAGATCTTATAAACGTTCCCGACCGTACTTGCGAGTGATGCGATCCTCTTGCTCAGCAGCGTTGAATCGCTGATGTTGAAGAGCTTCGCATAAAAAGTATCGTTGTACTGCCACACGAGCGAAAAGATCGCTACGGTGACGGCAGACGGGATCGCGTTACGGAGCATGATCCTGAAGTAGGTGTACCACACGCCGCATCCGTCCACATAAGCGGCCTCCTCGATCTCTTTGGGAAGACCCCGGAAGAACTGGTTGAAGATGTATATGTACAGACCCGACCTCAGCCCGCAGGCGAAGAAGGTAAGGATATACATCGGCCAGACAGTTCCGAGGAGATTCGGGCTGCTGCCCGTGATCAGCTTTAAGATGCCGAAGATATCGAAGTTCGCGAAGGTCATATAGAGCGGGAGCATGATCGTGTGAGTGGGGATGACGATCATGACCACGACGCAGCCGAAGAGGGCCTTCTTGAGCGGGAAATCATATCTCGCGAAGCCGTATCCCACCATCGAACACATCAGCACCTGGATCATCATGAGCGTCAATGAGTAGAGGATCGTGCTGAGTGCCGTTGAAGAGTAGTTCAGCGTATCAAATGCGATCTCGTATCTCTCAAACGTGGGCGACTGCGGGATCATATAGACCATCGTGTTGTAGTTGTCCGCATCGGAGAAGAACGACCTTGAAATGATGCCGAGCACGGGGCCTATGATCACATAGGCTACGCCGATCAGGATCACCCAGCGTCCGAGTCCGAGCACGAAGCTCTTGAAAGTGTCAATGATCCGGCTTTTGGTGTTCCCATCTATCCTTTTGAACCGGAAGCCTCTCGGATTAACGGTGACAAGCTCTGTGTCCGCTGCTTTCTTTTCGGTTGTGTTATTCTTCGCTTCCTCTGCAGCTTTATCCGTTCCCATGGTCACCACCTCCTTTTAAGAGCGTTTTTTAACGCTTATATTCACTTGCCGCTTCGTTCCCGAAGGGGACCAAAGAGGCCTTTAAGCCCGGCACGGGACCCGTGTGTCGGGTTTTTCAGTTATAGTAGAATGTTCGTTTTTGTATGTAACGGACGACGAGTGCCAGTATTCCGCAGGTGATCAGCGTGGATACCAGCGAGAAAGTCGAACTTAAGCCGTAGTTTTTCTCGGAAAACGCTGTGTTATATGCGAGCGTTACTACATCCGAATTGATGAAGCTGTCGACTACCGTGTAGACCACAACGGTTATGATGTGAGGCATGACCATCGGGAAGGTGACCTTCCAGAATGTCTCATATGCGGTAGCGCCCTCGATCTTTGCCACTTCGTACATCGAACCCGGGATGGACTGCAGCGCTGCGATAAATATGATGATCTGAACACCGGAGGCATTGATGATATTACTTATCCTCCCTACCGCGCCGACCACATAATCGATGAGACTGCTCGGAAGTCCGAGGTTTGAAAACATCCCTATGTAATACCCGATGCTCACACCTGAGCTTGCCGCTTCGGAAACCTCTGCCCCCGCAGAGGAGAGGCCGCCCACCATCATGCTCGCCACGACCTTCATGGCGGAGAGGATCGCTTCGGAGTTTATGATGACCGGCAGGAAAAAGATCGCGCGCATCAGTGTGCGTCCCCTGAACTTCTTGTTGAGAAGCATCGCGAGCATCAGACTGAAGAAGGTGATGAGGGGCACATCGACGAGCATGTTCACAACCGATGTCGTCAGTACCTGCTTGAAGGTACCGTGTGCACGGAATGCATATATGAAATTGTCAAGTCCGACAAAGTCGAGCGTATAGCCTCCGCCCGGTGAGACAGTCAGCTCTGACAGGGAGAACTGTACCGTCTGGAAAAGACTGCGCAGGTAAAAACACAGGAATCCGATCAGCCACGGGACTATGAACAGGAATCCCTTGGCGGAGCGCTTACGGGTAAGAGTCAGTCTGTTTTTTTTCTTTAATTTCCCCATATCACCCTCCGATCGCGTAGCTCCTTGCTGCGACCGTGATCCGGTCAGCAGTCGCTGCGGTGTCTGTATGGTTTACATAAATCTTTGTTCCGTTGCTGTAGGTCGTGACGCTGACGCCTTCCGAAATCTGCCTGAAATCGGTCATGTAGGCGCCGTTTACCTTTGAGAGCGCATCGTTTACACCGTTCCAGATCTTAACGGCCGTCTCTTTCCAGCTGTCATAGGAAGTGGAATAAAACTTGTTGAGTCCCGTCATCTTCATCTGTGTCGATGCTTCCTTTGTGAAGGTGAAATGCGGTGAAGCACCCCGTTCCACAAGAGAGAGGATGATCTCATCGATGTCCGTAGTGTTACTAAGGTTGATCGCTGTGCCGGAGTAGTCGATACACCCGTGGATCAGCATCTCGTAGAAAGGAACCGCGGCGTCTGCGACGGGATAGGCATTGTCCGTGAGCGGTGCGTTAAGGATGTCATCCGCATATGTGAATGAGTAATCATTTCCGCTGTTGATCATCACGTTTTTGCCGGTGTCCTTCATCTTTTGGAGCTGAGCTTTTACGACCTGTAACGCCTCTTCGCGGTTGATAACATTGGTCCGACGCTTATCTGAATGAAGCTCGTTCCCGAGGTCTCTCAGGGAAATGCCCGAAACGCCTATATCACCGATCTTTTCCGCAAAATTCTCTGTATAGCGGACGAGGAACTTCGGGGAGATGAGATAGTAAATGTTCTCATCATAGCCGAGGCTGGCGGTCTGTCTGAGTGTCGCGGGATGGACTTCGCCGAACTCACCGATATATCCGGTCCCGTAATAACGCGAGGTTTCGTTGGAAGCGGAATACCTGTCGCTCACTTCGGAAACCTTCTGGAATGCGCAGTCTACGTAAAGTGTGCCGTTCCGGGCGAGAAGCGCATCCGAAAGCTCTTCAAGTCCGGTTTCGCCGCCGAGCTTTCCCGGAACCTTTATCTTTCCGAGAGTGTCATGGTAGTATCCTCCGCCGCTCCAGCCCTGCAGGTTCATCACCTGTTTCGTCACGCCGGATGCTTTAAGGTCGTTTGCAAGCTGTGCCGCCTCTTCAAAGGTGGTCATAGCGGTAAGACCTCTGTACTGAGTCCCGAGGAAGTATTTGGTCTCCTCGACACCGCCGATCACGTCATAATAAAGCTTGATATCGTCTGTCTCGGAAGAGGAGGCTTTAAGACGTCCCTCGCGGATAAGCCGTTCTCTGTAGTAGTTGGCCGCACCCGCGAAACCGGGGTTTTCTGCGGTAAGGAGCGTGTAACGCACAGTGAGCGGAGTGTCGTAGTAGTCCGTCTCGACGATCGGAAGCTTTGCCTCGCTGCCCGTAGTACCGAACATCGCGAGAGTGTCGTTTCCTCTGAGAATGAACGTGGTGTACACGTTGTTGTATTCGTTTACGTCTCCGGCAACACTCGCGGAAACATTTGCTAAGGATGCGCCGGATTCGATGGTTGCGAGGATCCCGGAGTTCTCACGGAATATTCCGAAGAGGGAGAGCTTTGCGCTCAGAGTCTTCTCGCGGACCGTATAATCGGCGACCATCGGGTCGATGCCGTAGATGTATTCTGAATAATCATTTCCTGAGCGGGCGGTTCCTTTGCCGTTGTTAAAGCCGATGATCGATCCGGAACCGTTCGGAACGAGAAGGTATCCCGTCTCGTCTTTTCCTGCCGCGCCGAAGAAATTCAGCATCTGAATATCATGGATCGCGCCTCCGCCGTTCTCCTCAACGCCCTTCATATAGACGCTTGCTTCGAGGTAGTCGTCCTTTATGGTGTAATCGATCGGGACCTTGAAGGTGATGGGCACCGCGCCTTCGACATCCACTGCGGACATCTCGCGCTCGTAATCTTCCTTCGTCCATCCCGCTGCCGTAAAGTATTCGTTCAAGCGTCTTACCTGGGACACACCTTTCTGTGTGTTCTCAAGCATGACCATCAGATTCTCGTCCTCGTCGCTTTGGATGAATTTCTTCCTTGAGAACTTTTCCGCGGCGCTGTCCATCTTTGAGAGAACATCTTCAAGAACGTCCTTGTTGATGTAGATGGGGACGATACCGGTAGCTGCCGTGGTGTCTCCGAAGGTGTAGATGATCCTTACGCCGTTCTTTATGGACTGCGCATTAAGCTGTCCGAGCTGTACCGCCTGAGAGTAGGAGTCGAAGGTGTTCTCCATACGCTGCGTATTGTAATAATCAAGGATCAGCTGACTCTTCAGATAAGCCTTGTTGGTGACATTTGCGATCCCGTCCTCGTCTGCCCCGGGGGGATTGGAGTAGACCGTTTCACCGTTGCGCTTGTCATATACCGCGATGTTGCCGGTGTCCGTTTGGACATAGAGCTTCAGAAAATCGCTCTCGGCTGCCAGAGCATAACCTTCTACCGAAACGTTACTGTCGGGCGCCGCCTTAAAGTCGGTCCCTTCCTCCACTGTGTAATCCGTCAGGTAGTCTCTGTAGTGGTCATAGAAACTGTAGCGGATCAGGTAATAGGTAAGGTATGTTGCGCCGATCACCAGAAGAGCTATGAGCAGATAACGGAACCACCCGCTCCTTTTTTTCCGCCGCGTCTTCAGATCCTGCTTCTTCAGCGCTTTATTCTGTTCTTTTGTCTTAGCCATGCGCTGTCTCCTCTTGCTTCTCTCTCGCGGTCGGTCTTTAACCGACTGCGTTTCCTTGCCCGTGCTGTTCCCGCCGGGAATGCTTCGGGCCTTTAGGCAAAACACTTCAATGAAGTGGTAGGCTTCTCTTTTATGTCCGGAAAAGCAGTTCCTGATATATGCTGTGCAGGAAACTGTAAAACTGATTGACCAGATCCACGATGAGGAGGACGATAAAAATGATGAGCAGCAGGGCAACCACGGTGAGGAAAAGTGTGATGAGAGTCTTCCCGAGCGTGAAGTTGTGTACCGTCATGATCCCCACAAGCATCATGAACAGGGTGTAGGCTATCCCGACTCCGCAGATCATGGTATAAAATGCCGCCTCGTCCTCAGAAACAAACCGGCTGACCACAGTCCCGATCAGGATGCCTACCGTAGCCGGCAGGGTGGAATATCCGACCGCGATCACGATGTCTTTGAGTCTTCCCTTCCCGTCCATAAGACAGGTGATCGACCAGTTGCTGACGCAGATCAGGAAGAAGAACAGCAGCACGGTGATAAGTTCTGTGAGGGAGTTTACGTCCCTCGGGTCTATATCGTTTACGATGAAGCCTGCGGAAATCCGGTTAACGGACCACGCAAGTGAGAAGAGGATAACGAAGATCAGAGCCACCGCTACGGAGCCTCTGTCTCTGTGCCGGATCTCGTAGAATCCGTCTGCGGGATGACTGACTGTATGTAATGCGTATAGCCACTTATCTTTCGATAAAAGTTTTTTCATCTACAGCAGTCCCTCCTCTCTTTCGATTCCCTTTTTTCTGTTCTTTATCTTTTTAAAGATGAACCCGGCGACGATCAGAACCATCGCTCCGGTAAGTATCCATCCGAGGTTTTCGGCCAGTATCATGTTCCTGTAGCGTTTGAACGCGATGGAATAGTATTCTTTGTTCATGCCGAGCTCGAAATAATGCATGGCCTTTTTGTTATCACCTGCCGTGAGGTAGGCCTTTCCGATGCCGTTGTTCGCAAGTTCGTTGTTCTCATCCAGCCGGAGAACCTCCTGCCACTTGCCTATGGCCTGTTTCTCGTCTCCGTCGAATCTGAGTCCGACAGCTTCGTTGATCAGATTTCCGTAGTTGGTCTCTCGGAATTTCATGATCACATTTCGTCCGGCATCGAGGATGAAGACCTCTTCCCCGATCTGTTCGATCGCAACAGGTGTCTGGAAGGTTCCGTCCTGCAGTCCGACGCCACCGAAGATATAGAGAAGATTTCCTTCCTTGTCGTAGGTGAAGACTCTTCCTCTTTTTCGGTCGAGGGCTGAGTACATTCCCTTGCCCCTGTAGACCACGTCCACGATCTCGGAAGGACCGCTGTAGTCGCCATAGTTGCCGTAACGGATGTCGCCGCCGACATTGCCGTTCTCGCCCTTCTGGATAACATCCTTACCCTGCGGATTAAGCCTGCGGACTGCCTGCTTTCCCTCAGAATCGATGTTTGACGCATATATGAAACCGTCCGCGTCGACGTCTATCCCGGTGAATTCGGTAGGGATGTAAAGCTGGGTGTTCGAACGCTCCTCTTTCGAAGCGAATCGCCTCCAGAACTTCTCCCATACAGAGATCTTGACCTCGATGGTCCCGAAATATCCGGAAAATGTTCCGTCGGATTCAAAAACGAGGATCCCTTCAAATGCGCCTTTGGAGATCACGTAGATACGGTCTGCGTAGTCCACGGTGACCTTTAAGGGGATGAATGCAAAATCATCCTCGAGGATCTCGGATTTCGGTTCCTTTACAACACGCTTATATTCACCCCCGGGTGTGAGGACCACTACACGGGCGTTGTTTGAGTCTGCCACAAAGAGCTCGCCGTTCTCCGAAACACAGACTCCGTAGGGGGCGCTGAAATGATCTTCGATCCCTTCTGCCGTAAAGGTGTCGATGATCCGGTTCACTTTCCTTAAGCTGCCGTCCAGTACCACGATCCTGTTGTTTCCGGTGTCTGCGACATAGATCTCGCCGTCTTCGGAGATACAGAAGTCTCTGGGTTCCTTAAAGGCTGTCGTCCCCAGGTCGGTACCGCCAATCTTTCCGGCCGGCGTATATGCGGCGGGTGTTTTTATGACGTCTTCCCAGTAGTTGTAATTGTAGGTGTCATACGGGACATCTTCCTCCGCATGGACCGCGGTTGCGGAAAATGACGCCATGAATGACAGGATCAGCACGCCGAGTATTCTTTTTGATCTAAAAGTTTTTCTCATAAGCACCTACTCCTTTATACCGGAGGTAGTCATGGTTTCCAGTACGTTGCTCTGGCAGGTCAGGAAGAAAAGTATCGGTACTGCCGCGATGATAAACGTTACCGCAGCGGAAGCACCGGCTCTTGCCGTACCGCCGGCAGCGATCTGCTGAAGAGCGAACTGGAGCGGTTTTAACTGCTCGTCCCTTAGGAACATGGAGCCTGTATTGCCCCACATCTGCTGGAACTGGAAGATCGCGAGTGTCAGCCATGCCGGTTTAACATTCGGCATCACGATGGACCAGAAGATCCTGTACTCGCTTGCTCCGTCGAGCCTTGCCGATTCCATCAGGGAAACGGGGAGCTGCTCCATGAACTGCTTCATCAGGTAAAGACCCATACCGTACTGACATGCCGGCAGGATGAGCGCCAGGTATGTATTGTTGATATGCAGCCAGCTGATGATCATGTAGTTCGGGATCTGCGTAACCGTCCATGAGAACATCATGGAAAGGACTACCATGCTGAACAGGAGCTTCTTGCCGGGGAACTTATGCTTAGCCAAAGGGAAAGCGGCAAGAGAAGCTACTATGACATGCCCGAAGGTTCCAAAACCCGTGATGATGATGGTGTTCATGATGTACCTTGAGAAGGGTACCCAGGAGTCACCCATGACATTAAACAGGTCGGTAAAGTTGTTGAACGTCGGGTTCTTTACGAAGATCGCCGGAGGATACTGGAATATCTCATCGAGCGGCTTCAGGGAATTGTTCACGATCATGACAAGCGGCAGGGACATGAATATCCCGCATATGATCATGATGGTGAAAAGTATCCCGTTCCCTGCGACGGAACGATTGAGCTTTTTCTGTCTGTGATGTTTTTTCTGAAGTTTTATTACTCTTTCCAGGGTTATTCACCTACCCTTCGGAGAAGTTTTTGTACAAGCTTGTTAGTGCCGACCATGAGAAGGAAGAGCACTGTTGCGATCGCGGAGGCGTAACCCATATCAAATCTTGTCGAACCGTAATCAAGAAGGTGGGTAACGACTGTCGCACCGGCGTAGTTGACGGAGGGATTACCGGCCAGCTGGATGGAAATATCCGCCACGGCGAAGGACTGTGTGATCTGCATTACCGCGCCGAACATCAGCTGAGGCTTCATGGCGGGAAGAGTGACAAACCACAGCTCCTGCCAGCGGTTTTTTACGCCGTCGATCGCCGCTGCCTCGTAGAGCGTCTTGTCTACGGTCTGAAGACCCGCGATGAAGCTGAGGAAACCGGTGCCGAGTGACAGCCACAGCTGTACGACTATCAGGCAGGGAAGGATGAGGTTTGCATCCTGCATCCAGAGCTTCTGCTCGTCGATGATCCCGAGGTTCATCAGAATACCGTTGAGGTATCCGTAACGGTCTGACGAAAGGATCAGAGACCATACCATATATGCGTTACCGCAGATTGACGGAGCATAGAAAATGAGAGTCAGTAAGGTACGAACCTTCGGACGGAACTCATTGATGATCCATGCAAACAGGAGGCAGAGCAGATAACTGATGGGTCCTGTGATGACTGCAAAAATGAGGGTATTCTTCAGAGAGATCATGAAGATATCGTCATTTAAGAACAGCTTTGTATAATTGGCCCAGCCGTTGAACTTGGGCGCCTCGAGCATATTGAAGTAGGTAAAGCTCAGTCCCATGGACATAAGCACCGGAAGCACCGTAAAGAGGAAGAACAGGATAAAATACGGGCACATCATGATGTAGCTGGTCTTGCTCTTCTTGATCCGGTAGCGCAGAGTTCTCTGCTTCCTTGCGATCTCGACACCTGTCAGTGACAGAAGAGGTGCTTCGTTGCCTGCTTTGAAGCTGCTTTTCTTGTTGTTCGTATTCACGGAAACGGGTGAATGCTCAGACACTTCCCTGCTCCTCCTTCCTAATGATCATTTATCTTCGACCGGCAGACCGAACTCGATACGCTTATACCTGATCTCCTCATTGATATAAAGGACCTTATCCATCAACTCCTCGCGGGGTGATGCCGTATCTGTCTCGGTTGTTACGGTATAAAAGGCATTGTTGACATTTCGCCATGAATAATAGCCGCCGGGTACCTGAGGGATCCCTTTTACCCATTCAAAGGCTTTGGCCAGATTATGGTAGGTATCCACGGGCCAGGGGAGCATCTCGAAGGCTTCCCTGTTCGCTGTGGCGACACGTGCCGCCGAACCCATGAGGCTCTCCATTTCTCTGTCGTAAAGGGCCTGAACGCCTGCATCTGTCCACCATTTCAGGAACTGCCAGCATGCATCGGGCTCTTTTGTATCGGCCATGATCATCGAAGCCAGACCCGTGCAGCCCACTGAATGATCGATCGTGCCGTCAGCCTTCTTTGTTCCGGGAACCATCGTGAAGTCCCACAAACCTGCGATATCCGGAGCGGACACTTCAAGGTTGTTGTACACTGTATAGTCTGCGATGATGATCGGACATTCACCTGTACGGAAGCGCTCCTCCACGGAAGTCGTTTTGTCGAGGCCGTAATCGGTGTAGAATTCACAGTATTGTTTGAAGGTGTTCACCGCGATATCGGAATCGAGCGCGGAGGAAATGCCGCCTTCGTTATAGTATTTACCGCCGTTCTGATATAACATCATCGCGTAGATCTGTTCGCCGGGCAGCATTCCGAACTCCATCTGGTTCTTGGCGAGCACAGACATGATGACCTTTACGTCGTCCCAACTCTGAGGGATCGTGAGGCCAAGCTCCGCGAGGATATCCTTCCTGTAGAACATGACGGGGAAGGTCTGTGTCTCGGGAAGCGCGTAAAGCGCTCCGTCAAAGGAAAATGCTGTGAGCGCGCTGTCGTAGAAACGGCTTGTTACTTCTTTTACATCGCTGAAGCGGTTCAGATCGAGCACGGCGTTTCTGAGTCCGTAATTGACCGGAGTATCGTTTCCTGTGTTGAGGACCGCACCTGCGATACCGTTCGTATTTGCAACCTGTATCGCAACGTCCGGGCCTTCTCCGGCGAGCTCCGCACGCAGCAGGGTGTTCATGTCGACGAGCTGTACATTGACGTTTATGTCATAAACGTTTGTGAAGGATTCATCGATCAGGGAGCGGATAACGTTTGCCTGATCGCGTCCGGTACCGATCCAAAGGGTTATGGTCTTGTTCTCCTTGTCGGTATCCCCTGTCGATCCGAGAGAGTTGTAGTCGATCACAAAGGAATTGAAAAGGCGAGCCGTTTCGTTCCCGAAATCGCTTAAGACGCTGTCACCGTCGATCGTAAGAGCCTTCGAATCCGAGGTGATAAAGATTCGGTCGATCTGCAGCGGCTGGCTGATGACCTGAGTGATCCATGTACCGCATGCGCGGACATTCGTCTTGTATGTACTGATGACGCGGACAAAATGCTCAACGTCGTCGATAAGATAATCAAGCTGGTCACGCATCGTGATGAGTACGGACTCCTTGTCGGAGGTCGTTCCCACGGCGGTGCGGAGCGAATAGATCGCATCGTTTAATTCGTCTCTGATCTCGGTAAGTTCGTTTTCTATATTGGGAAGGGCGGCTTCTATCTGGTAGTCGCGGTAGGTGTCGGGTGAAACGCCGATTATCCTGATGACCTTGCGGTAGACGGAATTCAGCTTGCTGACACAATCCTGTACCTGAGCGATCACTTCGGAGAATTCGCCGAGGACTACCTCCATCCTGAAGTTGTGGACCCCTTTGGTCAGAAAGAACTTGTAAGGGTTACCGTCCTTGTCTGTGAGAGTATCGAGACGCCAGTCGGAATCATAGTAGAACCCGTAGTTTTCCATCTCCTTGAAGGGAACCCTGCCGTCGACGGTGATCTTTCGCGAGACATAGATTCCGCGCATAAAGTTCTGTTTGTCAAAAAGGGAGATCTCGTAGTAGCCGTCCTCGGGTACCTCGAACTGCCATTCAACCCACTGCCCGGCTTTATCCCAGCTGGTTCCACCGATGGTATTGTTGAGAAGGTATCTTGAGCTGTGGTCGGATACGGCAGCGGAAGACTGATCCTGCTTCGGATACAGAGTCTGGGAGGATGTCTTTCTTGCATCCTCGCCCTCGACAAAGATCGTCACGCCCGAGGTATCCTTCGCGCCCTCCCCGTCCCATGCGGCTTTACGGTCCGCATAGGACAGTTCCTGCACGTTGTTAGAGAAGGCAAGACCTCCGAGGAGCATAGGCTCCCGGCGGGACTTTATGGTGATCGAATGCTCCCCGGCGGTCAGATAAAAGCTTAAGGGAGAAGTGATATAACCGTTGTTGTCATAAAGATAAGAGGTGATCCACTCCGGGATCTCGATCGAGGTGGGCTTCATGTCGTTGCCCTGGTTGTCCTTCCTCCAGGTAACGTGATCTTTCCCGCTGTCAAAGGCTTCCTTTGCGACATCCGTTGTCCAGACGCGCGAGAACTGAATGATCCCAAGCTCGGTGTAGGGTTGTTCTCCGTCAAGGAAGAACGATCGCTGGATCTCTGAGTTCTTGCCTTCTACCGGATAGTAATCAAGGGAAAGGTCGTACAATCCGGCTTTTTTAACGGAGAACGTATATGTGATCTCGCCGGTCTCGCCTGTGAGTACGGATTCGCCGTCGTAGCCTTCAAAACTGCTTCTTGTTTCGGGAGTTACCGCAAGACCGTCCTCCGTATATGAGGAATAATCGGCAGCGGCGATCTTTATCACTTCGTCGGGGCGGGCATCGTCAGGGACCTCGGAGAGGTATCTTCCGTAATCCGTGCTGTACATCATGTCAGCGTTGCCCGGAACTACCGTGTCATTTGAAAGTACGGACCGGAGCACAAAAAACAGCACGACAGCCAGCACGACAGCGCAGTATATGAAAATTTTCCGTACCTTTTGCGACATGTTTGTTTCCTTTCAGTTTCCTTCATACAGCCACACGGCTTCACTGTTCTTTTCCGGTGCGTCCGGCATATATTTTCTGAGAACCTTTTCCATCGGAAGACTCGAGAGGTAGCACAGGATCCCCGGGAGGAAAAGTATGCTAAGGATCGGCAGAACGTAGAACACCGAGTATATCAGTCCGCCGATCGCGGCAATGTGCAACAGAGTAACAAAAAAATGCTTTCCGCTTATGATGAATGCCATCATTAAAGCCTGCCCCGTCGATACTCTGAACCTCGAAATGACGGGGAAGAGGTAAAAGCCGGTCGACAGGGTGATGATCACAAGGATCACAAAGACCTTTGCTTCGAATGTGGAGAGCGAGATCTCCACATGTGCAACATAACGATTGAAAAAGTACATCGCCGAAGTCACGATGAGCAGCGGTATCGTTGCCAAAGTGCCTCTTTTAAGGAACCTGCGAAAGTTTTTTATGTAGCTTCGGGCGGGATATCCGACACCGTGGCGGACACTTTTTACCACCGTGTGATAAAGCGCAGCGGATGCGGCACCTATCGTTATGACCGGCAGGCAGGTCACGATCCACATCAGGCTGAGGAGGATCAGCTCGCCTGTTTTGGTAAGGAATGAAACGAGCGGTCCGTCCACATCGAAGAGGAAATGTCGAACGATATTGTCGGTTGCCGGTTTTTTACTTTGTTGAACCATACAAAAATCCTTTTTGGATGCTTTCGGGAGAAAATGTCGAAAAACGCATCAGACTTATGTTTGCTAATTAGCTAAACGTTTACTCCCGATTTTTCAATTGACCTGTTTCGGATGTTTTAGGCAAAATATACAAATTTGCTTAGTGATCAGTGAATTCTTTTGTTAAAAATATAGCACCTTGTTACTTAAATTACAAGGTAATTTTGTTAAATTCGAATTAGAATTTACTTAATTTTCACTTAAATTTAGTGGGATTTTTCAGAAAAAAGCGAATTGATGTCACTAATTAGAGAAATATAAAAGAATCGCAAAAAACATCAGTATTAAGATACTTTTTTATCTCAATACTGATGTTTTTTTTATGCCGATCTGTTTATGTATGAGATCGTTGAACTATTCGCCCTTGTTTTTACCGGCGCCAAGCAATCCGGTCTTTCGCTCGACAAGCCAGCCGTAGGAGATCACGGTGCCGTAGCGGTAATCGGGATTGATGCAATGCTGCTCAAGGATGTTCAGGAGCTGGTTGATCATTTCCTCAATATTTACATGATATGTCGTAAGAGCGACATCGTCCAGCCTGTTGTCTGAATAATCATCGTAA
>JAEEQC010000164.1 GCA_016285135.1 Lachnospiraceae bacterium | reverse complement strand
ATGGGGACGGGGGTTGGTGGACCATGAACCCCAATGGTCCACCAACCCCCGTCCCCATGGGACCACACCCCTGCGACCACCACCTGCGACCACTTTTTACAGTGACGAAATAAATGCGTTAACTACCTGCGCTATCAGCCTGCGGTCGTAGTAGATTATGTACGGATCCCCTGTAAGCAGCTTAACCGACTGTATCTGAGAGTTTGAGATCATGTTCTCGTACTCGGCCATCCAGTCAACGCCGTAAGGCTGACCCTGCTTTATGGCGTTTGTGGCGTAGAAAACAGCGGGCAGATCGGCAGGGAGCTTAAAGTCGATCACCGACATACAGTTCTTGTAGCTGTAACGCTGCTCCTCAAGATTTGCACCCTGATGGAAGTTCGTTCTGAACATCTCTTCCATAGCGGGGATGTATTCCAAGTGACTTGTTCTCATAAAGATCCTATCGTAAGGCGGAGTCGAATCATATCCGAGCTTTACTTCCAAAAATCTCTCAAGCCCCATAATGTCTGCATAGCGGCCCAGGTACCAGGAGTACTCGTCTGTCGAGCTGTAGGTTCCGCCGAGGATGCGGGGGCCGACCTCGGGAACTGCCGAGTCTATACCGACCATCCCAACGACGCCCTCGGGGTACTTCTCGAGGTATCTGTACGCATAGAGTCCCGAGATGACATGAGGCAGCAGAACGATATTGTCTTTGATACCGAGGGCATCAAGCGTGCCTTTTATAGTGTCGGTGTAAAAATCGGAGGTCCTTTCGGCGTCGCAGTCCCCGCTGTAGCCGGTGCCGGGATAATCGATGACGATGACATGGTTCTGCTCGGCGAGCACGTCTGCCGTGGGCTTTAAGTGAATGGTTGAACAGGGGTACATGTCGGAGCTGAGGATAACGATATTGTACTTGCCTTCACCCTTGGTATAGACGGCGACATCGGTTCCGTTCACATCCACTGTCTGTATGAACTCCTTTTTGAATTTCTTCACAGATGACTGTGCATCCGAGGACGATTTCGCGCCGTTGATAGCGAAGAACACGGTGACGAGGACAAAGATCCCGAGTGCGATCAGGATGAATTTCTTCAGGTCGTGTGTGAGCTTTTTAAAGCCGTCGGAGCGACCCTGCAGGTACACCATGAGATCCCATGCTTCCTTAAGCACAAAAGCGGAAGCGGTCGAGAGCGCAAAGACCACGAGCACGAAAAGAGGTATATTTCTTATATAGCAGATCGGAGCAGTCGAATCGTCGAGGAAATGATGTCCGAACATCTGAACAAAGAGCCCGTGGATGAGGTAAAACTCGAGCGTCATGTTCCCGAAGAAAGAAAGCACTTTCTGAACCTTGCTGCCGTCGGGAAGCTCACGGGTATGAACGCAACCGGCATACATAAGGAGCGAGAACGACGAGCACGCAACGATCTGGAGCAGGACTTTAATGAGGTTTGTGATCCCGAAGTACGTCATCCCGAGAGCGCTGTAGATCGCGTCTGCGAACTCGGACAGAGTGAAAGTCGCCGCGAAGAGAGCGGATATAACGATTATGTTAATGCGCCTGAATTTCACGTCCTTATCGGCGAGGTAAAGCCCGAGCAGGAAAACGGGAGAAGCATTATACCACCAGTTCCCTTTTACAAGGATATAGCAGATGACGCTGTAGCCGAGTATCCACAGAGCCATGAGGAGAAGCGAGTACTTGCCTTCTTTTCTGTAAAACAGGAAGAAACCGACATACAGGATTATGATCGTATAAACAAACCATGAGTAAGGGTTAAGAGGCAGGCCGACCGCATCATTAAGAGCGCGGACGGTGAACCAGATAAATTCAGTGACCAGAAAAACGAAGAGGATGCGGTTGAGACGCTTGGTCAAAAAGCCCCTCATGTAGTTCTCCTTCCCGCGCATGCTTTTCACGAGTCCGTAGCCGGAGCAGAAGAAGAAAAAGGCAACCAAGAGGTATCCGATGGGAACGAAAGGTTCAAGACCGTGAACCCTGACAGAATCAGACAACCACGGAGCCGAAGCCTTCTGCCCGAGGTGGTGCATCATGATCAGGATCGAGAATATGCCGAGTATGTTTTTTGATTTCTTAACGCTCATGTCAGTTACTCCTGTTTTTCGGGGTCGCCGGTTTCGATCGATGTCCGGGAACCTGTGTTTGTGGATTAGATTTCTATGCTTTAAACGATAAGCTTTATCGGAAAGATTATATATCAAAATCTTTTGATCTGTGTTAATATCTATATACGAACAATACCGTTCAGCGTGTTCTGCAGGGGCTTAAAAGAGCCGGCATAAGCGTTATAACGGAGTTGAACAGGCAGAACATCGTGTTATTACAACGGGTTGGAGCTGAAATGGAAAAGAATGACGAGAGACGTATAGATTACGAAGAGATCAAAAGACTTCTTCATGACAACGCGGAGGTCGGTTTTAAACACACGACGTATCGCGAGGAGTCGGAGAGGTTTCACCTGCTGTTAAACGGCGACATGAGGGCGGTTGAGGAATCCTCTCGGCTTTTATCCTCGGAAATGCAGGGGACTCTTTCAAAGGATCCGCTTCGAAATGCTAAGTATCTTTTTGTCGTAAACACGGGACTTCTCACGAGATACATGATCGAAGGCGGGATCCCGCAGGAAACGGTTTATGCTACGAGCGACCTTTATATCCAAAAGGCGGACACGGCGAAGTCGATCGGCGAGGTCAACAGCCTGAACCGGGAGCTGTGGACATTCTGCGTCGACCTCGTGAAAAAGCACATTAAATCCGAGCATTATTCGAAGGCGGTGTACATTTGCCTGGACTATATCGATACACACTTTAATCAGAAGATCACGCTGAAGGATCTTTCCGACCGAACCGGATTGAATGCCTGTTATCTGGCGGTTCTGTTTAAAAAAGAGACGGGAGTGAGTTTTGGAAACTATCTTGCGGACTACCGCGTTGATGTGTCGAAGGCCATGCTGTCTAAGACAGATCATTCGTATTCCCGAATAGCTTATTCGCTGGGATTCTGCTCGCAGAGCCACTTTACGCAGGTGTTCCGAAAGCGCACCGGCCTGACCCCGAAGCAGTACAGGATGAAGTTTTATAATAGCGATCTGTCGGGTGTATTTGTGCACGTCAATTCGTCCAAATAAAGGAAGCAACGAGATAACGATGATCAGGTATCTTACGGATAAGCCGGGGCTGTGTGATCCGGACGGGTAAGACATCCGTTTTTCAGGGGATGTGACATTTGTCACATCCTTTTTGTGATGCGGGTAACATCAAATGAGGGGGCATAAGCGTTATAACATAATCATAGAAGCGCGTGGAAACGATCGCGCGGAAGAAAAGACACGGACGCAGAAAGCGGCCATAAACAAGGACCGGCGAAAAGCCGAGCGATACAATCAGGAGGTTTCACATGGAATACGCAGTAGAAGTCGACAAACTCGTGAAAAGATACAAGGAGCTCGTTGCTCTCGATCATTTTGATATGACGATCAGGGAGGGCGAGATCTTCGGACTTCTCGGACCCAACGGATCGGGCAAGACCACCACGGTCAACTGCATCCTTTCTCTTCTTAAGTACGACAAGGGCGAGATCCGTGTCTTCGGGAGAGAGATGAAACCCTCCGACTATGAGCTCAAAAAGCAGATCGGCGTGGTCTTCCAGGAGGTTGCGGTGTTCGACGAGCTGACGGTCCGTGAGAATGTCGATTATTTCTGCGGGCTGTACGTGAGCGACAAGGCCACGAGAAAGCAGTACGTTGAAGACGCGATCAGGTTTGTCGGCCTTGAGAACTACGAGAAGTTCGTGCCCGGCAAGCTCTCGGGCGGCCTTTTGCGCCGTCTCAATATCGCTTGCGGTATCGCTCACAAGCCGAAGCTCATCTTCTTCGATGAGCCCACAGTTGCGGTTGATCCCCAGAGCCGAAACAACATCCTCGAAGGCATCATGAAGCTGCGCGACATGGGAGCAACGATCGTTTACACCTCCCACTACATGGAAGAGGTCGAGCAGATCTGCGACAGGATCCTCATCATGGACAAGGGCAGAGCCGTAGCGACAGGCACGGCCGAAGAGCTCAAGAACATGACCAAGAACCGTGAGACCATCACTCTTGAGACCGATTCGCTCGGCGAGGAAGACCTGAAGGTCCTCAGGGAGCTCCCTCACGCATATGACCTCAAGTACGAAGGAGGCCTCCTCTCAATCTCATACAGCGCCGGCCGCAACAACCTCGTCAGAGTAGTGAATTACCTTCAGGAGAAGGACATCGCATTTACAAACGTTCATTCCAAGGTACCGACACTTAACGACGTGTTCCTTGAGATCACCGGAAAGGAGTTGAGGGACTGATGCTGCACAGCCTTAAATACGCATTTATCACAACGGTCAAGAATAAGAACACTTTTGTTTGGACCTTCATCTTCCCGATCGCTCTTTCAACGTTTATGTTCCTCTCCTTCGGTAATGTATATAAGGACGAGCTTGTGATGAACAGCATCCCGGTGGCTGTTGAAGAGGGAGTTGAGGAAACACAGATTTCCGTGCAGAACTTCCTCGAAGGCGCGAAGCAGAGTAACGGCGACCCTTATTTTGTGGTCAGCGTGTTAAGTAAGGAAGCGGCGAAGGAAGCGCTTGAAAACGGAGATGTCTCGGCGATCGTCACCACGGAAGGTTTGATCCCCACGGTGGTCGTAAATGGTAACGACTTCAAGGAAGAGATCGTTATCACCGCCATGAACGAGTACCTTAAGTATATAAAAACTATAGATGAT
>JAEEQC010000163.1 GCA_016285135.1 Lachnospiraceae bacterium | reverse complement strand
TTTCTAAATCAACCTATAAATTTAGCGTGTATAGCATTCATGGCGCCGTCAGCGAAAGCTGCGTCGATAAGTACGGAGATCTTGATCTCTGATGTGGAGATCATCTTGATGTTGATGCCCGCATCGTAGAGAGCCTCGAACATCTTTGCTGCAACGCCTGCGTTTGAAGTCATGCCGGCGCCGACAACAGAAACCTTGGCGATGTTGCGCTCAACATCGATCTTCTCGCAGATAAGGCTTGTCTGTCTGTGGTTCTCCATAACGGCGAGAGCCTCGTCAACCGCATCTGCGGCAACTGTGAAGCTGATGTCCTTTGTGCCGTCACGTCCGATGGACTGTAAGATAACATCAACGTTTATATTATGATTTGCGAGGTGGTTGAAGAGCTTAAATGCCACACCGGGCTGATCCTGAAGACCGATAACCGCAATTCTCGCAACGTTTTTATCGCAAGCAACACCGCTTACAAGCATTTTTTCCATTTTTGTATCCTCCTTGACTACTGTACCTTCGTTAAAGTTAAGGCTTGATCTCACAACGAGCTCAACGCCGTATTTCTTCGCCATTTCAACCGAACGGTTATGCAGCACGCCTGCACCGAGGCTTGCGAGTTCGAGCATCTCATCATATGAGATAACATCAAGCTTGCGTGCATTCTTTACGATCCTGGGATCTGCGGTATAAACGCCGTCAACGTCCGTGAAGATCTCGCACTTGTCTGCCTTAAGGGCTGCAGCGAGAGCAACCGCTGTTGTGTCGGAGCCGCCACGTCCGAGTGTGGTCACGTTGTCTGCCTTGTCAACGCCCTGGAAACCGGTAACGATGACGATCTTTCTTGCCTCGAGCTCAGCTCTGATCCTGTCGGCATCGATGCTTGTGAGGCGGGCATTCGTATATGCCTGGGTTGTGTGCATTGCCACCTGGAATGCATTTAAGGAAACTGCCGCAACTTCCTTGGCTGCCATAGCCATGGCCATAAGCGAAACAGAGATCTGCTCTCCGACGCTCACGAGCATGTCAAGCTCTCTCTTGGGAGGGTTGGGGTTGATGTCCTTGGCCTTGGCGATCAGTTCGTCTGTCGACTTGCCCATAGCCGAAAGAACTACGACCACGTCATGACCTTCTTTGTAGTCGGCGATGCACCTGTCGGCCACTCTGTTGATTCTTTCCTTGTCTCCTACGGAGGTGCCTCCGAATTTCTTAACTATCAGCATTTTCTGCTGTTCTCCTTTCATGAATCCGCTCATTTCTCTGCATACGCGTATCCCGGCCGGCATACGCTCACACAGCAACGCGGTATTCCAATTATTCTTCAAAAGTAAAAGCTTCGCGCTCCGTTTTCGCCGTAACGCTTATTTGGTATCAGTCGCAAACAGCCTGTCAATCAACTTGTAACCCTCAGGCACGAAGAGACCTGCAGCTTTCGCCGTCTTTTCGTTATATGCGTCAGCGCCCTTAACGGCCTTAGTGCTGTCGTAGATCATGAACGGTACGGGGTCGCTCGTGTGCGTCCTGCACCAAATGGGAGTGGGATGATCGGGAAGGATCATCATGCGATAAGGCTCGCCCCACGCATCCATTTCTTCCTTAATTACTTTTATAACACGGCTGTCAAGATACTCGATCGCTTTGATCTTGCGCTCGATGCTTCCCTGATGGCCCATCTCGTCGGGTGCCTCAACATGGACGTATGAGAAATCGTAGCCTTCTTTGAGGAGTCTGACTGCGGCACGGGCCTTGCCTTCGTAGTTGGTCTCGAGTGTGCCGTCCGCGCCCGGAACGATCTCAACATGCATCCCGGTTCCGATCGCGATACCCTTGAGGAGGTCGACCGCCGAGATCATCGCGCCCTTCTTGCCTGTCTTCTCCTCGAAGGAGATCAGTGCGGGCTTCGTGCCTGCGCCCCAGAACCACATGCTGTTAGCCTTGTGAAGGCCTTTCTTTGCGCGTTCAACGTTTATGGGATGGTTATTCAGTACCTCAAAGCTCTTTACCATCATGTCCTTTAAGAGTGCCTCTTCGGGGAGATACTCTCCGATCACACGGCCCGGGATATCGTGGGGCTGCGCGAGCTGCACTACTTTGCCGCCGGACCATATGAGGCAATGTCTGTAGCTTGTTCCGGTGTAAAGCGAGAAGGGAGATGCAACAACACCCGCTTCTATAAGCGCCTTGACAAGCACATCCGCATCCTCCGTCGAGATCTCACTCGAGCTGTGATCGATGATCGTGCGCTGCTCGTAGGGGATCCCCTCTTCTTCAGTGAGTGTCACGAGGTTGCATCTGATCGCGATATCATCGTCCTTCATGGGGACTCCGATGCTGAGCGCCTCGAGCGGCGATCTTCCGGAATAATACTTCTTCGGATAATATCCGAGCACGGCCAGATTCGCCGTGTCACTTCCGGGCTTCATGCCTTCGGGGATATTGGCGGAGAGCCCAAGCTCCGAAACCTTTGCGAGCTCGTCCATTGTGGGTGTTACAGCTACCTCGAGAGGTGTGGCTCCCTTGAGCTCTTCAAGCGGCTCATCTGCCATTCCGTCTCCGAGTACTACTACGTATTTCATATCTACCTCTCAGTCCTTGAAATCCACACGGATCCTGCTGATTACGTTAAGACCCTGCGCCGCCTTGTTGTAATCCTTCTCGCTCATAACGGCGGTGATGAAAGCGAACTCACCCTCGACGGGTGCAACTTCCCTGATGTCGCCGAACGCTTTCCTTGCTGCCTGCTCGTCTGCAGCCGCAACACGTACAAGCGAAGCGTTTTTGATCTCGTCGAAAGGAACGATGTCGGCCTTTTCCTCTGTCCATGCGGGAACCTGTTTCGATGCCGAAAGTTCGGCCATACACTGGGCAGCCTCAGCCATATCCGCCACAACGGCGCTGGCTGTAGGGAGCTTGCCTGCTCCGCTTCCGTAGAACATGATATCTCCGACAGCATTGCCACAGATGAGTGATGCGTTCTTGACGCCCTTAACTCCGTAGAGCTCGTTGTCCTCTCTTACGAGGAAAGGAGCTACCATGGCGGAAACCCTGCCGTTCTCGCGGCTGATCACACTGAGGAGCTTTACGCCTGCATGAAGCTTGCGCGCGTACTTGAAATCAGTAGCCGTAACAGCGCTTATGCCTTCCGTATGAACATCGTCGCAGCTGACTAACTTGCCTTCAACTATAGATGCAAGGATCGAAGTCTTTCTCATCGCATCATGTCCCTCGACATCCGCAGTCGGGTCAGCCTCCGCATATCCCTTCTGCTGTGCTTCCGCAAGCGCCTCCGAAAATGCTGCGCCTGCCTCGCTCATGCGGGTAAGGATGTAATTTGTCGTACCGTTGAGGATACTCTTCATATGTACAATGTCGTCACCGTGAAGTGCCGTCATGATAGGTCTGATGAGCGGGATACCGCCGCCGACACTCGCCTCAAAGAGGTAACGGCAGCCGTGCTCCTGCGCGATCTTCATGAGCTCGCAGCCGCGTGTGGCAACAAGCTCCTTGTTGGAGGTGCAGACCGACTTGCCTGCCTCGAGAGCTGCCTTTGTGAACTTATAGGCTGCTCCGACTCCTCCCATGACCTCGGCAACGACCTTGACCTCGGGATCGTTTATGATGTCATTCACGTCATGAGTAAGGACGCTTTCCACGGGATCTCCCGGGAAATCGCGAAGATCGAGTACGTAACCGATCTCAAGTTCCAGCCCCGCCTTCTTGGCGATGATATCCTTATTTGTATTTAATACCTCAAAAACTCCGGAACCGACTGTTCCGTATCCCATGATCGCTACCTTCATATGACCGTCCTTTCTGTTCGCCGGGATCTTCTGTCCCCTGCTCCCCGTACCTTACTTATGCTGTTCTCGGTTTTATCCTGTTCGGACTTTCCCTGTTATTTGTTCCACTTCTTTTTCAGACCTTGTCCTCACGTCCGAGGATCTTGAGCGAGCTGACTCCCGACAGCCCTGTCATGATCTCGATGATCTCGTTTACGGGCTTTGTCTCGGGCAGGATCTCCATGCCTATCGTGACCGATGCGATCCCGCCGATCGGGATCGACTGGTGAATGGTCAGGATGTTCGCACCGCACCTCGCGATCCGGTTGAGCATCTCCGACAAGAGTCCCGGTCTGTCCTCAAGCTGAAGCATGACGTTGATCGTCTTTCCTCTGTTGTTCTCATGGAAGGGGAAAATATCGTCTTTGTACTTATAAAAAGAACTCCTGCTGATATCGACCATCTTTGTCGCATCGAGCACCGAAGCCGCCTTGTCCGACTGCAGCAGTCTCTTGGCCTCGATGACTTTAAGAAGGACCTCCGGAACGGCTGTCTCTCTAACAAGATAATATTTTTCTTTGTCGTTCATGGTTCCCTCCTCCCGTCTCTTTTCGTGCCCTGTTACGGTTCCGCGCCGCTTCAGGGAACTGTGCTTTCTGCGTCCTTTATGTTAAACGTTCTGCATTCTTCGGGTTGTGCGCTCTGTGTTTTCCGGGTTGTGTGTCTTGTGTTTTTCAGGCAGATACAGATGTCCGTGATGCGTGGAATATGGTACCACAGGATTTTAGAGAAATCAAGATGAAATTTGCACAAATTTTAGGGTACAACAGCCTCCGATTTTGTGTCGGAGGCTGCTTTATATCGTTTCTCAAAATTGGAGTCTAAAATGCATATCGTTCCAGAATATCGCAATACAGTTCCAGGTTAATTTTGCTTTGGTCGAACACTCCAAACGTTTCCGGCTTTAATTCTGCCCTACATTCATCTATCTTCGAAT
>JAEEQC010000162.1 GCA_016285135.1 Lachnospiraceae bacterium | reverse complement strand
GTAGCCCGTGATCTTCGGCAGCAGCCCCGCTGCCACCAGATCCGTCCCGAAGAACGTTTCGTTGCGGAGTATCTGCTCGAGTTCGGACTCAGTAGCGGGCTTTCCGAAGGACACACTTCCGAGAAGCTCCTGTGCAGTTGCAAGCATCGGATCACTCGAGGGTTCGAAGGTCTCTCCTGCGTCATTTACTCCGAGGAGGTACCTAAGCCACCCCGCGATCACAAGAGGCATGTATACGAGGTCACTCACGTCACCCTTTTCGATGTGTGCTTTGAAGTTCTCTCCGTAGCGGATCGGAAGCTTCTGTGAAGTGTCTGTCGCGATACGCTGGGGAGTGTCGGGCATGAAAGGATTGGGGAAGCGCTCTTCAAGACACTCTCTGAGGAAGTCCTTGGGATCTATGATACCGGGGTTCTCAACAACAGGCATGCCTTCCTTTGCACTCA
Source organism: Lachnospiraceae bacterium (assembly GCA_016285135.1). Taxonomy (GTDB): domain Bacteria; phylum Bacillota; class Clostridia; order Lachnospirales; family Lachnospiraceae; genus RUG11977. Next base: position 4,365 of record JAEEQC010000162.1, on the reverse strand, counting down.
TCTTATCGATGAGGGTGCGAAGCTCCCTGTCCTTCATCTCGGCTGCTATCGATGTGAATCCGAGCAGACATCCAAAGATAGCAAGCGCCGTGTGCAGGGGATTGAGACATGTGCAGACCTTCATCCTCTCTGTTTTGTTGACTGTATCCCTGTCGGTAAAGATAACGCCGCGTGCCTTGTCGAGTGCGGGTCTTCCGTTCGGGAAATCATCCTCAATGATGAGGTACTGGGGCTTCTCTGCATTAACAAATGCTGCGATATATGTTCCGTTTGGAGTTACGAACGGTCTGATATCATCGATGCCGTCCTTTGCGAGTTCTTCTTCAACCTTAGAATCGGGTCTCGGGGTGATCTTGTCGATCATGCTCCAGGGGTATGAAACCTTTTCCTTAAGGTATGCAAGGTCTGCCGATGTGATCTTGCCGGCCTTAAACCAGCCTTCCGCGATACCGATCACAGCCTTCTCGATCTTCTCTCCGTTATGCGAGCAGTTATCCATCGAAACGAGTGCAAGCGGTGTTCCGCTGTTTCGTCCCCTCATGATAGTGAGCGAAGCGATCACCGCCATAAGGTGATGTGCGGTCACGCTGTGGTCAGGACCCTCTGCCCTGCGCTTCATGTCGGCAAGGATCTCGTCGGGCGAAGAAGCCATATCTGCGGTAACCGTCGGGAACATATTTCCTTTCGCATCCGCAAGCGCATATCCCTTCTCCGTGATGGTGAATGACACCATCTGAAGCGACGGCTTGTCGAAGATCTCAGCAATCCTCGCAAAATCATACTCTGTGGTGAGCGACTCTCCCACACTTGCAAGGACTTCCTTGTCGGTTGTCCCGTCAGGATTGAGTGTGACATTCACACAAAGATCGTCATGAGGTCTGTAGCATTCCGTAATGATCTCAGTTCCATGGCTCTCGGCAGCAACGATCCCCACTTCAAGGTCACCGCTGTTTAAGAGACTCTGAGCCGCGCTGCAGAGGAACGCTCTGAAGATGTTACCCGAGCCGAAGTGAAGCCACACGGGATTCTCTGCGGTCTTTGCACGCATCTTCTCTATATCGAATTCAGGAAGGCGGTATCCCTTCCATGCACTTCTGTCTTCAATACCTTTTCTGTTTAAGATCATTTCTTTATCCTCATTTATGACAGTTTCTCTCCTGTCCGACGTACTGCTCTGTTTTTTTTTATTCTGTTTCTTTGTTCTGTTTCTTTGTTTTGTTTCTTCCGTCTTATTGTCTGTTCTGCTTGTTTGTTCTGCTTGTCTGTTTTGTTTTACTTCAGTCTGCTTTTTGTTTCGGCTCAGTTTTTATTCCTGAGCCGAATCTTTAAACCGTCAATTATTTACCATCCACCTTGTCGAGCATATCGAACGCTCCGAGCAGGTACATGATACCGAGCGCTCTGTCATAGAGTCCGTAGCCGGGTCTGCACTTTTCTCCCCAGATGTGGCGTCCGTGATCGGGTCTCACATAGCCGTTAAAGCCCATATCATGGTATGCCTTGACGATATCGAGGACTCCGGTGTCACCGTCACAGTCACGGTGGGAAACTTCCTTGAAATCACCGTTCGGGTAATGCTTGACGTTACGTATATGTGCAAAGGCGATGCGGTCACAGTGCTTACGAACGATCGCCGCTGTGTTGTTCGCGGGGTTGGAGCTTACGGAGCCCGAGCAGAGCGTCAGGCAGTTGTAAGGGTCATCGACCATCTTGAGGAAGCGGTCGATCGAAGGCTCGTCAACAAGGAGTCTGGGAAGCCCGAAGATATCCCAGGGCGGATCGTCCTGATGGATCGCAAGCTTGATATCGGTCTCGCGGCAGGTGGGCATAAGCGCATTGAGGAAGTACTCAAGGTTGGCCCAGAGCTTCTCCTTCGTCACGTCCTTATATGCATCAAAGAGTTCCGAAAGGTGAGCCATACGTTCGGGCTCCCATCCGGGCATCGTAAAGCCCTTGCACTTCTCTGTGATGTACTCGGCCATTTCCTTCGGGTCGGCCATGATCTTGTCCTTCTCGTAGTACATGGAAGTCGAGCCGTCCTCGTTGGGATGGAAGAGCTCAGTCCTTGTCCAGTCGAACACGGGCATAAAGTTGTAGCAGACCACCTTCACGCCGAACTTCGCGAGATTGCGGAGCGTCTGCTTATAGTTCTCGATGTACATGTCGCGGGTCGGAAGCCCGATCTTGATGTCGTCATGGACATTGACCGATTCCACAACGTCCACATTGAAGCCGTAGGACTTGATCTCGTCCGTGGCCTTCTTTATCTCGTCCTCTTCCCATACGATCCCGGGCATCTTGTCATGAAGTGCCCACACGATCCCTTCCACACCGGGGATCTGCTTTATCTGCTCAAGTGTGATCGTGTCATTGCCGGTTCCGTACCAGCGGAATGTCATCTGCATGGATGTATCCTCCTCTTTGGATGTATCTGTGCTTTCGCTCTGTTATGGTATTATAGCCCAAAATCTCTAAAAAGAGTCTACAACTGCTGGCGTTTTATACCAATCAAATTGTGCTTAATGTTTGACTAAATGTATCGCATTTATTATAGTATTTCTCAACATGTAGTCAAACTCGCGAATTGCTTCGCAATTTAATATTATGAGCATACCGGAAATAATCAAAATCGACGACATCATTTCATACATCCCCTGCATGGAGCATCCGCTTTCGTCAGACATCGGCATCATCAAGGGCGAGAAGCACACCTACCTGTTCGACGTCGGGAGCTCGTTTGACGATCTCGACTTCCTTTACAGCCTCCCCGAGGACACGATCATAATCGTGTCGCATTTCCACAGGGATCACACTTGGTGGCTCACCAAGCACTATCCCGGTGAAGGCGAGATGCTTCCGGACGATACGATCTCGCTCTCGTATAAGCCGATCCCGGCACAGACCGTGTACGCAGGCTCGCACATCGTGCACTACACTCCGCAGGCGACGCTTGTGACCGAACCGATCACCATTCACGACGGAGTAAAACTCGACATCATACCCTTGAGGTCGTCCCATGCACGCGGATCTTTAGCGCTTATGGTCAACGACGACTTCATCTTCCTCGGTGACGCAACATACCCCTGCCTCGGATACGACAAAGAGCCGGACTATTACAATGTCCAGCTCCTTAAAGATCAGATCGATCAGCTCAAAAGTCTGCCCGCCACACGCTGCGGTCTGAGTCATGACAGGCATTTCGTACGTCCCATGAAGGTCGTACTGCGCCAGCTTGAAGGCGTTTACAACAACCGTGACCCCAAATCCCCTTATATAAGATTTGTGTCACCCATAAAATAAAAATCAAATATCTTGACTGTTATCTTCCGCAGTCTCGTCCTGCTCCGCTTCGAGAGCCTTACGGGCTTCGATTGCTGCGAGGGCTCTTTCTTCTTCGCCTCTCACGAATACATCTTCATAGATATTAGCACAGGCATGTCCGTCTTCCCATGAGCAGAAACGCTCGTAGAAAGCGTCGTACCTGTCGCTGAAACGCGCGCTCACATCGTCGATGTTGAGGATCGCATCGGCAACCTCCTCGCTCGTGTAAAGGAGCGGTCCGGGCACTGTCGCCTCCATGTCGAAGTAGAAGCCGCGGAGGATGTCCCTGTACTTATCGATGTCGTAGGTGTAGAAGAGCATCGGGCGCTTCAGGTTCGCATAATCAAAGAATACCGATGAGTAATCCGTAATGCATATGTCGGAGATCAGGTAGATGTCCGCAATATCCGGGTATTTGCTCAAGTTGTAGGCAAATCCGTCAAGTCCCGTGACATCGAGCTTATCGGCGATGTAGTAGTGAGTCCTCAGGATTATCACATAGGCGTCACCGAGCTTTTCCCTCAAAAGCTTGAGGTCAAGCTGAAGAGTAAACTTGTACTCGCCGGCTGCGTAAAACTCATCATCGCGCCATGTCGGAGCGTAGAGGATGGTCTTCTTGTCCGCGGGGATCCCGAGTTTCTTCCTGATTGCTGCGGCACGTTCGTCCCTGTCCGGTGCGTGAAGCACGTCGTTGCGGGGATAGCCGTACTCAAGCATCTTGTTCTCGAACATAAAGCAACGCTTGAAGACCTCCGAAGAGAAGCTGTTGGCCGCAACAAGATAGTCCCACGAACGGGTCTTGCTGTAGATGTGCTTCTTGTATCCGGGTGAGGCGCTGAAGTTGTCCTCCATATCGAAAGCGAGCTTCTTGAGCGGGGTTCCGTGCCAGGTCTCAAGGAATACCTGCTCCTCGCGCTTTCTCATCCAGCCCGGCTGCTTGGTGTTGAAGATGAAGAACTTGCTCCGCGCAATGTAGTACGCGTAGCGGAAGCCGAACCTCTTGACGGTCTTATGCTTATAAGGGATCTTGTTGCCGTGTGCCTT
>JAEEQC010000161.1 GCA_016285135.1 Lachnospiraceae bacterium | reverse complement strand
CTAAACAAGAATCTCTATTGACTTTTACTTAAAATCTAATTAAAATTCATGTAAATTTACCTAATTTAACTTCATAACACAAACTAAATCTGAGTAAGAAACACAGTTATGTCTGATCAGGAAACAGAACAGGAGCGGATCATGAAGCAGATGCTTGAGGAGATGACACATGAATTTACGACTCATTTGTTCCCTTTCTGGGAAGGAATGATCGACCGCCGGTTTGGCGGATACTACGGAGAAATGGATCATGATCTGGTTCTCCGTAAAGATGCGGATAAGGGATGTATTCTGAACAGCCGCATCCTCTGGACTTTTTCTAATGCTTTTCTCGTACTTAAAGACCCCGTTTATTTAGCTTACGCAAAGCATGCATACGATTTCCTGCAGCGGGCCTTCATGGATCGGTCGCGCGGCGGGGTTTACTGGTCGGTGACGTATGAAGGAACGCTCTCGGACGACCAGAAGCACACCTACAATCTGGCTTTCGCGATATACGGTCTTTCCGCGTATTATGACGCCTCAAGAGACGAAAGAGCGCTTTTTGCCGCGCGGGACCTGATGAATGTGATCGAAGAAAAATGCAGGGACAGCGCGGGATACCTGGAGGCATTCTCTGCATCGTTTAAACCGTTCCCAAACGACCGGCTTTCCGAGAACGGGGTGATGGCGGACAGGACGATGAACACACTCCTTCACGTGATGGAGGCCTACACGGAGCTGCACCGCGTTGCACCCTCCAAGCAAACGGAAGAGAAGATAAAGGAGATCCTTCTCCTATTTAAAACCAAACTGTTCAACCCGGGAAAAGAAAGACTTGAGGTCTTCTTTGACAGGGATTACAGGTCACTGATCGACCTTCATTCATATGGGCACGATATCGAAGCGGCATGGCTTATCGACAGAGCCGTGGACGTGTGTGGCCTCGAAGGAACCGAATACGACCTCTCGCAGATAACCGCAGCCCTCACAGAAAAGATCTACACCACAGCCTACGACGGGCACTCGCTTCCGGCGGAATGCGAGGAAGGAAGGGTACTCACGGACCGCGTGTGGTGGGTGCAGTGCGAAGCAGTCGTCGGCTTCATGAACGGCCACGAACGGACCGGGGACAAGAAGTATCTTGAGGCGGCAAAGTCGGTCTGGGAATACATCCGCGACCATATCGTGGATCGCAGGAGGGGCTCCTGCTGGTACGCGCAGCTACATGAGGACGGGACACCGGATCCCGCAAAGGCGATCGCGGACGAATGGACGTGCCCGTACCACAGCGCAAGGATGTTTTTTGAGGCTTTGAAGAGACAGGGAAAGTGAGGGATGATGAGAATGGAGATTTTACGGATAAAACCTGTATTTAAGGAGACTGTATGGGGCGGAAAGCGGTTGCATGATGATTTCGGTTATGATATCATGAGCAATCATATCGGGGAATGCTGGGCGGTCAGCGCCCATCCGGACGGAGAGGGTCGCATAGACGGCGGAACCTTTGACGGCATGCGACTTTCCGAGCTTTGGAAAACACATCCGGAGCTTTTCGGAAACTTTGATTCGGACCGATTCCCGCTCCTCACAAAGATAATCGATGCAAATGCGGATCTTTCGATCCAGGTACATCCGGATGACGCTTATGCCGCAGAGCACGAGAATGGCTCCCTCGGAAAGACGGAATGCTGGTACATAATCGACTGCGCTCCCGGTGCGACCATAATCATCGGACATAACGCGCAGACCCGTGAGGAGCTGAAAAAGATGGTTGCAGAAGGGAGCTGGAAGGAGCTGCTCAGGGAAGTTCCGATCAAAAAAGGAGATTTCTTCCAGATCGACCCCGGAACGATACATGCGATCAAAGCGGGCACTCTCATCCTTGAAAGCCAGCAGAGCAGCGATATCACTTACCGACTTTATGATTATGACCGTCTTCAGAACGGAAAAAAACGACCTCTTCATATCGAGAAGAGCCTGGACGTGATAAAGGTTCCCTTTACGGAACAAAAAACAGTTTCAACAAAATCCGGTTCCTGGCTGACGCAGCTCCACTCCTGCGACTGTTACAAGATCTGGAAAGGGGATCTTGACGGGAAGGAGACCCTCAGACCGGCCTCACCCTTCATGATCGGATCGGTCCTTTCGGGCGAAGCCACTCTCGGCGGAGTCACCTTTAAGAAAGGCGATCATTTCATCATCCCCTACGGTCATCCGGACATACAGCTGTCCGGGAAAGCGGAATGCATCTTCTCCGCACCGACGCTCCGGGAGCAGACGCTCTCAAATACAAAAAAGAAAGAGATTTCCCGATCGAAAAAACCTTCAGTCGGTGTGATCTCCGGGACGTGGCACGTACAGCGACAAGGAGCGGTTATGAGTAAAGTCAAAAAAGCCAAAAAGAAGATTGCGCAGTCCGTATTAACGACATTCCTCTGCATATCCCTGATCGTCGGACTCGTGGGCTGCACGGGCGGTACACAGGGGAACCCGGGGACAAGCGTTACCGGTTCGGAAGCCGTCGATGCGGCAGATACTTCCGGATCTGACGATACGAGTACGGCAAACGCCTCCGGACAGAACAATTCAGGCGCAGCAAACGCCTCCGGACAGGACAATTCGGGCGCAACAAACGCCTCCGAACAGGACAATTCGGGCTCAGCAAACGCTTCCGGACAGGACAATTCGGGCGCTTCCGGGTCGGAAACCGAGGACGAGGAGTCCGGTCTGAAGATCCCGGATATTTCCATAGAGAAAAAAACAGTTCCCGATACCGACTCGATGAGATTCGTAAAGGATCTTAAGATAGGCGTCAGTCTCGGAAACACCTTTGACGCATATAAGGACAGCGGGCTCTCCGACGAGATGAAAACCGAAACCGCATGGGTCAGTGTAAAGACCTCACAGTCCATGATAAAGGCTTTTCACGAGGCAGGATTTGAAACGATCCGTATCCCTGTTTCGTGGCACAACCATGTGGATAAGGAGTATAATATATCCGAGAAATGGATGTCGCGCGTGCAACAGGTCGTGGATTGGGCGATCGAGGAGGGGATGTATGTCATCCTTAATATCCATCACGACAACCACCCCGAAGCCAACGGCTTCTACCCCGACAATGCGCACAGGGAGCAGTCCGTTTCCTACATAAAAGCCATCTGGTCACAGCTTGCAGAGCGTTACAAAGACTATGATGAGCACCTTATATTTGAATCAATGAACGAGCCCCGCCTCGTCGGGCACGAGCACGAGTGGTGGATCCCTACATGGAGCGATGATGTAAAGGAATCCATACTCTGCATAAACGAGCTCAATCAGCTGTTTGTCGATACCGTCAGAGCAGCCGGAGGCTTCAATGCCAAGAGGTACCTGATGTGTCCCGGATATGACGCTTCTCCCGAAGGTGCTCTGCACCGCGAGTTCGTCCTGCCCACGGACACGCCGGAGCTTGAAGACGCAAACCGCATCATCGTTTCAGTTCATGCGTACACCCCTTACGACTTCGCGCTGAACCTTTCGGGGACATCCTACTTCTCCTCTCAGAAGCAGTCCTCGACAAGGGATATAGACTCCTTTATGGACAGGCTGTATACCCGTTATGTAGAAAAAGGGATCCCTGTTGTGATCGGCGAGTTCGGAGCCCTTGATAAGAAGAACCTCGAAGAGCGCGTGGACTATGCCGCCTACTACATTGCATCGGCGAAGGCCCGCGGTATGACGGCCATGTGGTGGGACAACAACTCCTTCTCGGGGAACGGAGAGAATTTCGGACTTCTCTACAGGACAGGGGGATACATCGTTTATGAGGATATTGTCAATGCATTGATGAAATATGCGGAATAAATGAAAGGAAGGTTTTTTTCTTGGAAAAGGCAGAAAAAAAGGTTACCATGAAAGACATCGCGCAGGAATTTGATGTCAGTATCGTAACTGTTTCAAAGGCTCTTGCCGGCAAAGACGGCGTGAGGGAACAGCTCCGTCAGGAGATCTTAAACCGGGCACACGAGCTGGGGTACATCTTCAAAAAGAACCCCGAACGCAACGAGAGCAGAAATGTTGCGATCATCATATCCGAGCGTTTTATCGGAGTGAACTCCTTCTATCAGAAGGTTTATCAGCAGATGCTCATAGAGCTGACCAAGCGTAATTTCGTTGCGATCTTCGAAACGGTCCGTGCCGAAGACGAGGAAAAGGGCGAGCTTCCGAAGCTGCTTTCACTCAAATCCATCGACCAGATCATCGTGATCGGTGAGGTCGGAAATGCCTACCTTCGTTCCGTAGTCCGCACCGGTATCGGTTGTATCCTCTTCGATTTTGAGAACGAGGACTTCGATATGGACGCCGTTATCAGCGACAACGTCAATGGCGGCTACCTTCTTACCCGCCACCTCGTCCGTTCCGGCTGTAAAAAGATCGGGTTTGTCGGAAGCTATCTGGCGACCAGGAGTAACCTCGATCGTTTTGTCGGCTACAGAAAATACCTGATAGCAAACCAGCTCGACTTTAACGAGGAATACGTACTTCCCGACCGTGACGAAAAAGGCCTGGACGTCGATCTTAAGCTCCCGGCCACACTTCCCGACGGTTTTATCTGCACCAACGATCATACGGCGTACCGTTTGATCAAAAAGCTCCGCAGCGAAGGCTACAACGTACCCGAGGACATCGCTGTAGTCGGTTACGATGATTATTCAGACAACAGGATGGACGATGTCGCTCTTACGACATATCATGTCAATATTGAGGAAATGATCAACCAGCTCCTGAACATCCTTGAGCAGCATTGCATCAATCCCGATTACCGCTACGGCACCGTGATCTCTTACGGCTGGCTTGTCGAGCGAAAGACCGGATTGCTTGGCGCCGGTAAAAACAAGGGCGAATAGTTCAACGATCTC
>JAEEQC010000160.1 GCA_016285135.1 Lachnospiraceae bacterium | reverse complement strand
CCCACCCGTCGCAAATCCGATCCGGCCTTCTTCGATCCTGACATATGCTTTGCCTTCTGCGTTGAACCAAAGGATATAAGCGTCAGGTGTCATTTTTTGATCTTTATAAGCGTTATTCAATTTGCTTGGATAAATGTCCTGAATCATACCTGTTCTCCCCAAAATCCGTTTACAATTATTAAGTATATCAAACCAACCGGAAATCTGCTATTCTTAACATGTTAAAAGAATAAACTAATCGAAAGAGGAAAGAAAAAAGCACATATGGAGCATAATGATAGATATTCAAAGAAAAAGTATCCTACCATAGAAGAGGCCGAAGCTCTGCTAAAGGAGGCCGAGAGCTGCAATCCGGGACCGTGGGGGAACCACAGCAGAACGGCAGCTCACTGTACGAAGAAAATCGCGGAGGCCTCGGGGCTCGATCCTGAGAAGGCCTATGTTCTTGGGTTGCTTCATGATATAGGCAGAAGGTTCGGTAAAAGACATCTCGGACATGTGTCCGATGGCTATTCTTACATGATGTCTCTCGGATACGATGACGTTGCGCGCATCTGTCTTACTCACTCTTTTAACGAGATGGACATTGACGGATATGTCGGAAACCACGACACGACACCCGAAGAAACAGAACTCATCATAACAAAACTTGCAGAGATCGTGCCGGACGACTACGACAAGTTGATCCAGCTTTGCGATGCTATCTCCGGGGCCGAAGGCGTGATGGATATCATCGAAAGGATGACTGATGTAAAGAATCGATATGGAAGCTATTCCCCGTCTAAATGGGACACCAATCTCGGACTTAAGGCTTACTTCGAGAAACGAATGGGCATGGATTTGTACAAAGCGGTGGACAAGGCGAATTTCAGGCCTTAACAAAATTACAACGCGCATTTATGCCCTCAGAAAAAGGTGTTTAAAACATAATTAACAAATTCTTCTGCGAGAGCATGCTTTTCGCTGCTGTCTATTGTGGAAAAATCACGTTCCCGCCTACGGGCAAGGGCGTCCTCCAAAAGTCCCGAGTATTTCGGGAGGAACTCCATAGCCCACTTCGCAGCCGCAGGCTTTGAAGTTTGTTTTCCTGTCCGAACGGTGTATAGAGCTCTGCAGACAGTCAGGATCGCATATGCCTGACTATAGCCGTCTTTACATGTCTTTATCCGGTCGCGAAAACTGAGCGCATATCCTTTTATTTGTTTTACAAATTCTTCGCTTGAAATATAAGGGATTACCTCTTTGGGATCCCCACCGAACAGCGGAACCGCATATTCTCTTACAAGATACCACTCGTCGATCCATTCAGTATCGGCAGCGATCATATGAAGCGGCTCTCCCGGAGAAATGTTGGCCATATTAAAAGCCACAGTCCTAAACCTTTTTAATCCCTCTGCGGGAGCGTAATGGACTTCGATCCGATTATCCCATTCGGGATATTTGCGGATGATTTCTTCATGCATAGCGCGAAGAAGTGTAAGCTCTTCCGCCGTGACTTCAGAACCGATCAGGCAAAGAGTATCTATGTCGCTGGTGTGTTCATCAAAGTCTCCCCAAACAAGCGAGCCATACGCATAATAACCGAGAAGCTTGTCGGAAAAGACACGCTTATGGCCTTCAAGCAGTGCCTGCAAAATTTGATCCACATCTTTGTACTGAAACGTTATTTGCTCCACTGTTTTTCTCCTCGTCATACCTCTATGATCCCCAAGAGACCACCCTATTTTTTAACTTATTATTTTGCTCAATAAGGGTAGTTTGGAAAAGCTATTTTTGTCCCTTTAGTATATCAAAACATGCCGAAATCTGCTATTCTTTATGTGTTACGACAAAAACAAGGCAGCATGAATACCGAGTGGACCCATGGGGACGGGGGTTGTGGACCATGAACCCCAATGGTCCACCAACCCCCGTCCCCATAGGTCCACTCCTTTTTGAAACAACGGAGGTACGCGTTATGAAGAAGACGATCGCTCTGATACTGGCACTTTGTCTGGCTATGGTTTTTGAGCCCACTGTGGCACAGGCTAAAGCCCCGGAGACACAAAGGCTGATTGTTGATAATATCGAGATCAACACCGGTGAAAAAACAGATATATTCGGAGACGGAACTGCGGTATATGATCCGGAGAATTCCTCTCTTACGCTTAATAATGCAAAAATAACAAAAGGCGCAAAGGCCAAAGGCACCGAATATGCCGAGTACCCCGGAATCCTTTTTGACGGAAAGCTTAACGTTTATCTGATCGGAAAGAACAGTATCAAAACGGGTGCGGATGCTGTGGTGATGGGCGAAAAGCTCGGAAACAACTCGATTGTCGGTGGTGGGATACTGACGATCGAAGGCGAGGAAGGCGCTACGCTCGATATTGTCGGAATGGTGCAGGTCGTTGATCTGGTAGAGAAGAGCGGAACCGTGAATATAAGCGTTGAAAACACTCACAGCAAAATTGCAAAATGGGCGCTTTATACAACCGGCTCCATCAGTCTTCAGGGCGGCACGCTGGTTGCTCACGGTTACGGATCGAAACAGGGCAGTCTGGGCGCGATCATGACAGATCAAAACGTCGAAAAGAGCGTGAGCATTGCGGACGGCGCGAAGCTTTATGAAGGCACCGGCGCTCCCGGAAGTTCGGTCAAGAGCCTGACATGGAAAAAAGGCCAGACATTCGAGACGAAGCAATACATCAAAGTGGTGCTCCCCGACCTGCCGGCTGAAAAGCCTGACGAAGCAGGGAACTCCGAGGATGACAAGGCAAAAAAGGATATAGAGATCAGCGTTAAGGCCGGCAAGGGTTACAACAAGATAACCATCACGCTGAATAACGGAACGGAAATGGACGGGTTTCAGATATACCGAAGCACCGACAAGAAAAAAGGGTTTAAGAAGATAAAGACAACTTCAAAGAGTACCTTTAAAGACAAAAAGGGCCTGGTGGCGGGGACGCAGTACTACTACAAGGTCCGCGGTTATGTGAAGATAAACGGCAAGAAGTACTACAGCGATTGGTCGGATGTAGGAGAATCATTATGAAGCATTGCGGAACAAAACAAATAGAAACAAAACGCCTGATCTTAAGGAGGATCGTGAAGGAAGACGCGGATGCGATCTTTAAGAACTGGGCATCGGATCCCGAGGTGACCCGTTTTTTGACGTGGCCGACGCACAAGGATGTGGCAGAGACGGAGCGTGTTGTTGAGTCGTGGCTTCCGCTTTATGAGAAGGACGATTATTATCATTGGACGATCACGCTTAAGGAAAAAGCGGGTGAAGCTTTCGGAACGATCCACGGTTTGCCTGAAGATGATCTTGAGCTCGTGGAGATAGGATATTGTCTCAGCAGAAGCCTGTGGCATCAAGGCATAGTTTCCGAAGCAGCACAGGCCGTGATCGACTTTTTCTTTGATGAAGTCGGGGCGAACTGCATTTGTTCCTACCACGACCCGAAGAATCCTCGTTCAGGCATGGTAATGAAACACTGTGGCATGAAATACGAAGGAACCAGACGCTGCGCCGACAGGAACAACACCGGGATCTGCGACGCAAGCTGGTACTCGATTCTGAGGGATGAGCGATAGTACTAGCTGTCTTTTTTGTCGTTTTCCCCATACATAAAACCTATAGACTTTTGATAGTAAGCGGACAATTTGTAAAGTGTTGCAGCATCAGGCATTGACAGGCCTTGCTCCCATGAGGCAACGGCCGTCTTGCTTTTTCCAAGTATTTTTCCAAGCTCAGTTTGAGAAATACCCTTATTCAGTCTGCATTCAATCAAAACAGTTCTTATTCGGTCTCTTATTTCATAATCTGTATTCATACTTGACGCTCCTTTTCAGACATTATAACACATCATCAAATCTGTGTACTAAAAAATTGTACATAATCTATTGACAGATGAGCCGAAGCATATTAATATAACAAGTACTAAATTTTAGTACTTGGATGGCGACAGGGAACGAAGAAGCATACTTGAAAAATCAACAAGGACGGGATATACTCATGGTAAGAAAATCTTACCAAGGAGGATCCAATTATGGGAAAGTATATGTCAGATGTTACAGCTTTATCTTCTAAAGGGCAGATAGTTTTGCCTAAAGCGATTCGCGATAGCCTGAACATTAATTCAGGCACAAAGCTAATGGTATTCAGCGATGGAGAAAATATTCTTCTGAAACCGATACCTGTCCCTGATATTAATGAGTTTCAGGGTCTTATGAATGCAGCTGCTGAATGGGCCGATCAGGTTGGATTGTCAGAAGGGGACATCGTGGATGCAATAAAAACAGTTAGGAATCGGAGGAATAAATGAAGGTCGTTATCGATACCAATGTTGTGGTTTCTGCGATTTTTTTTGGCGGTCGTCCGAAGAAGTTATTGGAATTACTTGTTACAAGGAAGCTGGAGGCATATGCGTCTACTGAAATAATAAGTGAATATAAGGAAACCATCGAAGAATTATGCTCACAATATCCACGTAAGCCAGGAATGCTACCCTTAACAATTATAATCTCTTCTATGAGGATTCTGGAACCCACTTCGCACATAGATATTTGCAGAGATCCGGATGATAACAAGTTTATTGAATGCGCCATTGATGGTAGATGTTTATATATCGTTAGCGGCGACAGAGATCTTCTTTCCCTAAAGAAGTATAATGATGTACAAATTGTCACTGTTGCCAAGTTTCTTGCCGATAACGAGTTTTAATATATTTCTGTCGAGCGGACCCTGGGGTCCACCCTTTCATTTCCACCTTGTGTACAGAAGTGTAAACGGAGCAAGGATATATCCGTCTTCATCGATGGGTTCTTTATATTCGTCCTCATAATACTCCGCGTATATCCTGTCCCAATACGCCGTTCTCTCCTCCGAGGAGTTGAGCGGCTCATTGGCAAGGACAACTTCGTA
>JAEEQC010000159.1 GCA_016285135.1 Lachnospiraceae bacterium | reverse complement strand
GAGCTTTCCGACGCTTATCCCCATGACCATGGGGATCGCCACCGCATATGTGATGCTTCCGGTCGCTGCCGCAACGGCCTGGATAACGCCGACTGCCGCAGACGAGCTCTGAAGGATCATCGCGAGCAGGATACCGAGACCGAAGCCTACGATGGGATTGTCGAATGTGGTAAATGCTTCTCTGAAGGATTCGGAAGTCTTGAGGGGTTCGAGAGCGAGCTCCATCGTGTTCATTCCGAAGAAGAGAACGCCGAAGCCCATGAGTATGGCTGCGATATCATTGGGACGCTTCTTTTTCGAGAGAAGCATGATGAATGCCGCGATACCGATGATGAGCGGCGCGAAAGAAGAGGGCTTCAAAAGACCGATCAGGGAACTGCCCGAACCGGAGATATCACCGATACGGAGGATCTGACCAGTTACTGTGGTACCGATGTTGGCACCGAGAAGAACGGGAACTGACTGCACGAGCTTCATGATCCCGGCGTTCGCAAAACCGACCAGCATGATCGTTGTGGCCGACGAACTCTGTACGACCGCAGTGACAAGGATACCAAAGGAGAAGCCCTTGTAACGCTTGTCAGTCATCTTCTCGAGCGTCTTCTCAAGCTTCGCACCTGCGAGATGTTCAAGTGATTTACCCAGATACTTCATTCCGTAAAGGAACAGGCCGATGCCTCCGATCAGGGTCAATATGTCATATATATCCATCGTTTTCTCCTCTTTTTGGAAGCGTCCCGGGGGATCGCTTCCGGTCAATCGTCGATAAAAACTGAGAATGTGTTCCGTAATAACGCCTATATGCCATAAGGGCAGGCGCATACTCGCACACCCCTCAATATAACCCACGCAGAGAAAAATTACAATACAGATTTGCTATAATTGCGCATGAAATAAGAAGAAACGGAGAGTGGAAGCGAACAATTCGCCGTAAAAAGTAGTGCGCCTCTATTGAAAATAATACCGTGATTTCTTATAATATTTCTGTTTTGTAAGCGGTGCGAAAGTGCCGCAGAGCATACTCTATCATTCGTTTAAGATCCGGGGATTAAGGCCCGGGACAGGGGAAAACATCATGAGATCAGGAATAGGTTTTGACAACGACAAGTACATTAAAATGCAGTCGGAAAAGATCAAGGAAAGGATCGCGAGCTTCGGCGGAAAGCTTTACCTCGAATTCGGAGGAAAGCTCTTTGACGACTTCCACGCTTCGAGAGTTCTTCCCGGGTTTAAGCCCGATTCCAAGATCAACATGCTCACAAAGCTTAAGGACCAGGCGGAGATCGTTATCGCGATCAACGCTTCGGATATAGAAAAGAACAAGGTCAGAGGGGATCTCGGTATCACCTATGATATGGATGTTTTACGACTCATCGACGCATTCAGAGGCTACGGTCTTTATGTCGGCAGCGTCGTGCTCACACGCTACACCGACAGACCCGCCGTTATCAACTATAAACAGAAGCTTGAGAACCTTGGCCTTAAGGTCTATAAGCATTACACGATCCCCGGATATCCTGCCAACATTCCGCTTATAGTCAGCGACGAAGGCTACGGCAAGAATGAGTACATCGAAACGGAGCGCTCGCTCGTCGTTGTGACGGCTCCCGGACCCGGAAGCGGAAAGATGGCTACCTGCCTTTCACAGCTCTACCATGAAAACAAGCGCGGGATCAAGGCCGGTTATGCGAAGTTTGAGACATTCCCCATCTGGAACCTGCCCCTCAAGCATCCCGTAAATCTTGCATATGAGGCAGCAACGGCAGATCTTGACGATGTCAATATGATCGACCCGTTCCATCTTGAGGCATATAACGAAACTACTGTCAATTACAACCGCGATGTTGAGGTATTCCCCGTTCTTAGCGCGATGTTCGAGAACATCCTCGGAGAATCGCCTTACAAGTCGCCCACGGATATGGGTGTCAATATGGCCGGCTACTGCATCTTTGATGATGACGCAGTCAGAAAGGCTGCCAATCTTGAGATCATCAGGAGATACTACAACACGCTGCTCCTGCAGAGAAATCAGGAGCCCGGAGCACAGGAGCAGGTCCTTAAGATCGAGCTCATCATGAAGCAGGCGGGCATCACGACCGCCGATCGCCCCGTTATCGCGGCAGCGCTTAAGAAAGCAGAAGAGACAGGCGCTCCCGCCGCAGCGATCGAGCTTCCCGGTGGCAAAGTCGTCATGGGAAAGACGAGCTCCCTGCTCGGCGCATCCTCAGCGATGCTTCTCAATGCACTCAAGGAACTCGGCGGGATCGATGACAATATCGAGCTCATCTCACCCGCTATTATTGAGCCCATACAGGACCTTAAGGTCAATCACCTCGGAAACCGTAACCCCAGGCTTCATACCGATGAAGTGCTCATCGCGCTCACGATCTGTGCCGCAACCGACAGCGTTGCTGAGACGGCGATGCAGCAGATCGAAAAACTCAAAGGATGCGAGGTTCATTCGAGCGTCATCCTTTCACAGGTTGATGTTTCGACCTTCAGAAAGCTTGGTGTAAACCTCACATGTGAGCCCGTTTACCAGAAGAAGACGCTTTATCATCCGTCATCTAAATAAATTGAGTGAAAAGCCGAACCGGACGTATTAATTTTCGTTGTTCGCAAAACAGGACAGACAAAACGGGTTTTGACCGGAAATAGTAATCATAAACATATACCGATAGATGATCGGTGATGTACAGATGATAAATGATGCTATGAACAAGCGGTACTGCATATATGAAATCCGCGTTGCTTGCATATATGCGTTAAAA
Organism: Lachnospiraceae bacterium; assembly: GCA_016285135.1. GTDB lineage: Bacteria > Bacillota > Clostridia > Lachnospirales > Lachnospiraceae > RUG11977. The sequence goes on along the minus strand of JAEEQC010000159.1, from coordinate 2,144 downwards.
GACGGAGGCGCAGCCTCCGAAATAATAAAGACTTTAGCGGCGCAGAAAGAGGATTGTGTATGAACGAAAGACTTATCGGAACAGTTTCACGCGGTGTTCGCGCACCCATCATCAGACAGGGAGACGACATTGCTCAGATCGTCATCGACAGCGTGCTCGCAGCTTCGAAGTCCGAGGGCTTTGAGCTTCGCGACAAGGATGTTATTGCTGTAACAGAGGCTGTTGTTGCGCGTTCCATGGGTAATTACGCTTCATGCGACCAGATCGCCAAGGACATCAGGGACAAGTTCGGCGACGGCACGATCGGTCTTATCTTCCCGATCCTGAGCCGTAACCGTTTTGCTATCTGCCTTAAGGGTATCGCAAGAGGCGCGAAGAAGATCGTTCTCATGCTTTCCTACCCTTCGGACGAAGTAGGTAATCACCTCATCGACCTTGATTCGCTCGATGAGAAGGGCATCAATCCCTGGACAGACATCCTTACGGAGAAGCAGTTCCGCGATTATTTCGGCATCGTAAAGCATCCCTTCACGGGCGTTGATTACATCGAGTATTATAAGACTTTGATCGAGAGCCAGGACTGCGAGGCTGAGGTTATACTCGCAAACGATTGCCGCACCATCCTGAAGTACACAGACAGTGTTCTTTGCTGCGATATCCATACACGTGAGCGTTCCAAGAGGCTCCTTAAGGCTGCCGGCGCCAAGATCGTTTACGGTCTCGACGACATCCTTAACAAGTCTGTCGACGGCAGCGGCTTCAACTCTAAGTTCGGTCTTCTCGGAACAAACAAGGCTACCGAGGAAACAGTCAAGCTCTTCCCCAATGACTGCCAGGGCGTTGTTGAGAGGATCCGTGACGGCATCAAGGCCGCAACGGGCAAGAATGTGGAAGCAATGATCTACGGAGACGGTGCATTTAAAGATCCCGTCGGAAAGATCTGGGAGCTTGCCGATCCTGTGGTTTCTCCTTTCTTCACGGAAGGTCTTATCGGACAGCCCAACGAGCTCAAGCTCAAGTACCTTGCAGACAACGACTTTGCAGGTCTTTCGGGTGACGAGCTTAAGGAAGCGATCTCGAAGCGTATCAAGGAGAAGGACGCTCAGCTCGCTGCAGACAAGAACAAGAGCCTTGTGGGCGACATGGTTTCCCAGGGAACCACACCCCGCCGCCTCACCGACCTGATCGGATCGCTCTGCGATCTCACTTCCGGCAGCGGTGACAAGGGGACGCCGATCGTACTCATTCAGGGGTATTTTGATAACTATACGAAATAAAACGCTAGTGATATTTCAGACGTAGAAATAGGGGAAATCGAGCAGGAGGCAACCTGCTCGATTTTTCTGTTTCTTGCGTGGGCCAATTGTGCAAAAAGAGAGTTTGATTTGCTTTGATTAAAGTGGTAAAGAGTGATTTAGATATCTAAGTGTATTGAAATACGGTTGTTTCGTAATATAATAATCTACAGGGTATTGGTTGTCTGGGGTCTGTAGTTCTATCATTCTATAGTTCTTAGCAAGCCATTACCCGTTGATTGATCATTACTCGGTAAAGAAGGGGATGAGTATGGTTAAAAGAATTATACTGGTATGTATTATTGGGTTGACGTGCGTTTTAATGGGGAAATCAGAGGTCGTTGTGAGGGATGAGGTACCCGTTATAGAACGACACTTTATTTTTGATGGCAATGTTACAGAGGATTATAGGCCGTCGAACAGTTTAGATTCGTATGAGCTCCCGCCATACGATGAAAAACACCCGTACTGGGTAAGAAATAAACACGGAGAGATATCGTTTATTTATTTTGAGTTTGACGAGGATAAGGAGAGCTATATCGCACCGAGATTCCCTGAGGGGTTTTCTTTGGAAGAATACTACGCCAATTGTCCTTTTACAGAAGTAAATGAGGATCCTTACAAAGAGGAAACGAAAAATGACAGTTATACAGAAAAAGACTTAATAACTGAAGAAAGCATTCATACAGACTCCTTCGATATTACTTTGCCGAGTGGATGGATAAGGAATGTTTACCTTACGGAAGAAATAGAAGGAGAAGCACACATATACAAGTTCTTGGCCAAGGACTGTGCTGATGCTTGCGAGGATATTCTTCTTGGAACGTTATTGTCAGTATATGTCTCCAA
>JAEEQC010000158.1 GCA_016285135.1 Lachnospiraceae bacterium | reverse complement strand
CAGCCCGCAGACATTGATCAAAGATATAGGTGTCGGAAAGCAGCAGCTTGTAGAAATTGCAAAGGCACTCGCTAAGAATGCCAAGCTTCTCATCCTTGACGAGCCCACGGCTTCGCTAAATGAGGATGATACGAAAGCTCTTCTTGATCTGCTTCTCCGCTTTAAAACACAGGGACTTACGTCCATCATCATTTCTCATAAGCTCAACGAGGTTACCTATGTTGCCGACAAGGCGACGATCCTTCGAGACGGTGCAACGATCGAGACCCTTACAAAGGGCGTCGACGACATGTCAGAGGCAAGGATCATCCAAGGCATGGTAGGCCGTGAGCTTTCGGATCGTTTCCCGAAACGTACACCCAATATCGGAGAGACGATGTTTGAAGTTAAAAACTGGAATGTATATCACCCTATATTCAGTGAACGTAAAGTTGTTGATAACGTCAGCTTCAATGTCAAAAAGGGTGAGATCGTCGGAATATCGGGTCTTATGGGCGCAGGTCGTACAGAGCTAGCCATGAGCCTCTTCGGCAAGAGCTACGGTACCGATATCTCCGGTGAGATTTACATCAACGGCAAAAAGGTCGAACTTGAAAACGCAGGCAAAGCTATCAAGAACAAGCTTGCCTACGTTACCGAAGACAGAAAGGGTAACGGTCTTATCCTTTCAAGCTCGGTAAAGATCAACACGACTATTGCCAATCTGGACGGTGTCAGCAACCATGGTATCATTGACAAAGACAAAGAGCATGCTGTTGCGGTCGAGTACAAAGAAAAGCTTGCGACAAAGTGTCCTACCGTTGAACAGAACGTCGGAAACCTGAGCGGCGGTAATCAGCAAAAGGTTCTGCTTGCGAAGTGGATGTTTGCGGATCCCGACATACTGATCCTCGACGAGCCCACACGTGGTATCGATGTAGGAGCCAAGTACGAGATCTACTGCATCATGAACAAGCTTGTTGCTGAAGGAAAGTCGGTTATCATGATCTCATCCGAGATGCCCGAGATCCTCGGTATGTGCGATCGTATCTACGTCATGAGCGAAGGCAGGATCGTTGCTGAGATGAACGGTGCGGATGCTACTCAGGAAAAGATCATGTCACATATTCTCAGTGTTGCCGGATAAGTTGTTTTTTAGGAGGATTCACAATGAAAAATAAAGCTCAAACCATGGATTTCATCAAGAAATATGCCATGATCATCGTTCTTGTTCTGGTCATTATCTTCTTTACGATAATGACACAGGGAAAGATGCTTCTTCCCCAGAACATCAGTAACCTGATCTCACAGAATGCATATGTATTCATCCTTGCGACAGGTATGCTGCTCTGTATCCTGACCGGCGGTAACATCGATCTTTCGGTTGGATCGATTGTCTGCTTCGTCGGTGCAGTGGGTGCGGAACTAATGATGAACCTTCATGTGAATATGTATATTTCGGTTCTCGTTATGTTTTTACTTGGTACCGCGATCGGTGCTTTCCAGGCATTCTGGATAGCGTTCGTGCGTATACCTCCCTTCATCGTTACTCTTGCCGGAATGCTTGCGTTCCGTGGTCTCAGTAACGTAGTTCTTAACGGCCTTACAGTTTCGATCGCCGACAAAGAGGACTTCGTCTTTGTTTTCGGTGGCGGCGCAAATTGCTACATCCCCGATATCTTCGGTATGGAGGGAATCAATCTCACCTGCCTTATCGTTGCTGTGATCGCAGCCGGAATTTTCCTTGGATTACAGATTCGCAAGAGAAGTGTCAGGATCAGTAAGGGATTTGATGTTGAAAAAACGACATCGTTCTTTGTTAAGAATGGTATCATCACAGTTGTCATCCTTGCCTTCGGTACTCTTATTTCGCTTTACAAAGGTATCCCGATGGTTCTTATCTGGATCGTTGCAGTCATCCTCGTTTACCACTACATCACATCCAATACCCGCGTAGGTCGTTACTTCTACGCAGTCGGTGGTAATGAAAAGGCTACCAAGCTCTCCGGTATCAACACCAGCAAGGTTTACTTCCTCGCGTACACCAACATGGGCTTCCTCGCAGCTCTCGCAGGTATGGTAACGATCGCACGTCTTACATCGGCTCAGCCCACATACGGACAGAACTACGAGATGGATGCCATCGGCTCATGTTTCATCGGTGGTGCTTCGGCATACGGCGGAATCGGAACGGTTCCCGGCGTTATCATCGGTGCAACGCTCATGGGTGTTATCAACCTCGGTATGTCGATCATGGGTGTCGACCAGAACTGGCAGAAGGTTGTTAAAGGTATGGTACTTCTTGCAGCCGTTATCTTCGACGTAGTTTCGAAGCGTGGCGGAAAGCTTATCGCAGACTGATAAACAGATTGATTGATAATTGATAAACATGTCCTCATCCGGTTATGCCGGATGAGGATTTTTTTTAACGTTTATGCTATAATATTTTGGGTTCTGCTCATGTCCGCATGAGCACAGAAAAAAGTATATGGGGATAAGAGATGCGAATTAATATGCCGGAAGCGGTATCGATGATCATAAAAAGGCTCCTTGACGCGGGCTATGAGGCCTACAGCGTCGGAGGCTGTGTTCGTGATGCACTTCTTTCGCGCGTCCCTTATGACTGGGACATCACCACCTCGGCGACTCCCGACAAAGTCAAGGAGATTTTCCACCGTACAGTAGACACCGGGATCAAACACGGAACTGTCACGGTGCTCGTGCGCTCCGAAAGCTTCGAGGTCACCACTTATCGTGTCGACGGCAAGTACCTTGACGGTCGTCATCCCGAGAGCGTTTCGTTCACGCGCTCACTCACCGAAGATCTTTTAAGACGTGATTTCACCATTAACGCCATGGCATACAACGATGAGAGCGGACTTGTGGACCCCTATGGCGGAGAGCGGGACCTCGCTGCCCGGATCATCAGGTGCGTGGGCGATCCTGTTGCGAGATTCGGGGAGGATGCCCTGAGGATGCTGCGCGCGATCAGATTCGCCGCATGTCTTTCTTTCACGATCGAGGACGCCACGATGGCGGCGATCAAAGAGCTTGCCGCGTCGATAAGCGCGGTGAGTGCCGAAAGAATCTGCGCAGAGCTTTGCAAGCTGCTCACGAGCGACCGCCCGGAGCTGATCAGCCTCCTTTACGATACCGGTCTTTCGGAGTATGTGATGCCGCAGCTCAATGGCGTTTTTGAGGGTTCGCTAAAGAACGACATGCTCGCGGCGCTTTCAAGATCGAAACCCGACAAGGTGGTCAGATGGTCGATTCTCACTCACTTTACGGGGAGTGCCCGTGAGATCATGAGGAGCCTTAAGTTCGACAACAAAACAACAGATGCCGTCTGCATGCTGACAGCGCGCAGCGACGCATCATACATAAGTATTTCACGAGCGGACCTAAAGAGAGACATGGCAGTGCTCGGAACGGAGCTGTTGCCTGCATGGTTTGATTACCTCGATGCTCTGCACGGTGAGGGCTTCAGCGCATCACTCAGGGAAGAGTCCTCGGATATCATTGAGAAAGGCGAGTGTTTCCTCATGAGCAGGCTTGCCGTCACCGGGAAGGATGTGCTCGGGCTCGGGTGTCCCGCGGGGATACTCGTCGGAAAGGTTCTCGGTGAGGTACTTGATAAAGTGATCGAAGACCCTTCACTTAACGACAGAGAGAAGCTGTTGCCTCTCACTAAGAAGATTTTGAGCTCGGTCATATAGGCGTCAAACCGGGTCGCTAAAGAAACGGACCCTTCGGGTCGAAAGGCAGTTATTCATGGGAAGTAAAAGAGAAAAACCTGTGATCATAATAAGCATAGCCGTCCTGGCAGTCATAGTGGTTGCCATACTGTTCGGGACGGGTGTGATCGATTTCGGCAAAAAAGGCACCGGGGACACCTCCCCCACACCTACTCAGACCGTCGGAGAGGGAGAAAATGCGCTGCAGTCCGGAAACGATCGGGACTCCGGCGATCCGCAGTCCGACAAGCAGGACCCCGCCGCCGAGATCCCCGAACCAATCGGACCGGGGAAATACACATGCATCATCAGAGCAGTCGACCTTGATTCCTGCAGGATCGAGCTTTACGATACGGACTCCGGTTCGGATATCGAATTCACCTATACGGCAGCAACCGACATCCGGACATCCTATGGTAAGGTGATCGGTGCCGCACTTCTCAAGGTCGGCGATATAGTGGTGGCCGAGACTGCCGACGGATCGAAGCTTGATTCCCTCAAAGGCAGCAGCGATTTTAAGACGCATAAGGACGTGATGCGCTTCAAAGTCGATGCCTCAATCGGCAGGCTGACCGCGGGAAACAATGTCTACAAATACGACGACAGGATACTCGTCCTCGACGGGGAGCGCTTTATCGACATGAGCGATCTCGACAGTCTCGATGTGATCTCGCTTTTCTACCGCGATAACACGATCTTCTTTATCAAGGTCGTTTCTTCGCACGGCTTCCTGGCTTTCACGGGAGCCGAGGATTTTGAGGGCGGCAGTATAAGCATTAACGGCAGCCGGACCGCCTACTCCGTTAAGGAGGGTTCGCCCGTGCCGCTTGCGGTGGGGGACTACTCCGTATATGTGGAAAACCTTGAGCTTTCCGCTTCAGCCGACATCAGGATCGACAGCCACAAGACGACCGTGTTTGATCTTTCACCCTTCGGACGCGTCCCTGTGACATACGGCGATGTTGTGTTCAATATCTCACCCGAGGGTGCGCTCCTATACATCGACGGCGTGAACACCTACTACGGTGAGCCCGTCAGCATCCCCGAGGGCTCTCACTCCATAAGGGTCGAGCTCGGCGGGTATATCGCTTTTGTCGGGACGATAGACGTCAGTGCGTCCGGCGGAACGTTCAACATCTCACTGCCTCCCGCACCGGTTGCGAAGGAAGAGGAACCTCCCGAGGACATCCTCTATAACGAAACGGAAGAGGCTGATGACTATCTCTCGGAAGA
>JAEEQC010000157.1 GCA_016285135.1 Lachnospiraceae bacterium | reverse complement strand
CGAGCGCTACGAAGTGGACGGCAAAGAGACGGACGACTTCCCCTTCCCCGCACTTCTTGACGAGGCTAAGCCTGTCATGAAGACCATGCCCGGCTGGAACTGCGATATCAGCAAGGCACGTAAGTTCGAAGATCTCCCCGTTGAGGCCCGCAACTACGTGGAGTACGTTGAGAAGCAGATCGGATGTCCCATAAAGTACGTTTCTGTGGGACCCGAGCGCGAGAGCATCATAATCCGCTGAGATTAAAAAGAGAGGAGTGCGAAGATGCCCGACTGAAACACATAGGCGTCGGAGCGACAATACAGAGGCACTCAAACATAAGAACAAAGCATAAGTACAAAACAAAAGCATCAGACAGAGAATAACCTATAAAAACAGAACAAGACAGGAGTACAGGTTACATGAAGGATAAGTACGAATCCCCCCTTTCATCACGTTACGCATCGGATTACATGCTCGAGCTCTTTTCGAGTGACACAAGATACAAGACCTGGAGGAAGCTCTGGGTTGCGCTTGCACGCGCAGAGCATAAGCTCGGCCTCAACGTTACGGAGGAGCAGGTTAAGGAGCTTGAGGCACACCTCGACGACATCGATTACGATGTTGTTGCGGCACGTGAGAAGGAAGTTCGCCATGACGTTATGGCACACGTTTATGCCTACGGACAGAAGGCTCCCGGCGCAGCAGGAATCATCCACCTCGGTGCGACGAGCTGCTACGTTACAGACAATGCGGATGTCATCATCTATAGGAAAGGTCTCATGTACCTTAGGGGACAGCTTCTTATCCTTATGAAGAACCTTGCGGCGTTCGCCGATGAGTACAAGGCTCTTCCCACACTCGGATACACACATTACCAGCCTGCACAGCTCGTGACGGTCGGCAAGCGTGCGACGCTCTGGCTGCAGGACTACATGACGGACCTTGAGGAGCTCGATTTCGTCATCGGGCAGATGAAGATGCTCGGATGCCGCGGAACGACAGGTACCGAGGCGAGCTTCATGGACCTCTTTGAGGGAGACGGCGACAAGATCGACGAGATGAACAGGATGATCGCCGCAGAATTCGATTTTGACAAGATCTTTGACGTGAGCGGCCAGACATACACGAGAAAGCTTGATTCGAGGATCCTCAATGTCATTTCCTCGATCGCTCAGAGCGCGTACAAGATGGCAAACGACATCCGCCTGCTTCAGCATGACCGCCAGGTAGAGGAGCCTTTTGAGAAGAACCAGATCGGTTCGTCGGCCATGGCCTACAAGCGTAATCCCATGAGAAGCGAACGCATATGTTCACTCGCCCGTTATCTCATGGCTGACGCGGCAAATGCCGCAATGACGGCCTCCACACAGTGGCTTGAGAGAACACTTGATGATTCCGCGAACAGACGTATCTCGCTTCCCGAGGGCTTCCTCGGATGCGATGCAGTACTGAAGCTCGCGATCAATGTAACGAACGGACTTGTCGTAAACAAGACAGTCATTGAGTCGGTAGTGAGAGACTACCTCCCCTTCATTGCAACAGAAAATCTCATGATGGAAGCAGTTAAGGCCGGAGGAAACCGCCAGGAGCTTCACGAGATCATCAGAACATGCTCGATGGAAGCAACTGCACGCATGAAGGAAGGCAAGAGCTGCGACCTTCTCGAGCGCCTCGATGCGCAGAAGGAGTTCACTCTTTCGCTCGAAGAGATGCAGAAGGTCCTTGAACCTTCGCTCTACATCGGAAGATGTCCCGAGCAGGTAGAGAAATTCCTGAAGAAACTTGAACCCGTTCTCAAAGACGTAAAGAGCGGCAGTGAAGAAATAAACGTGTGATGTTTTGTGAAGAGGTGGACCCTTTGGGTCCACTTTTTTTGCACTCTGTTGTGGTGACCCACTAGGGGACGGGGGTTGTGGACCATTGGGGTTCATGGTCCACAACCCCCGTCCCCTAGTGGGTCACCTTCTTTTATCGCTTGTATTGACATGCATCGCCCGTCCTGATACACTGTGTATCAGGATGGGCGTAAGAACACTTTGTTTTCAATGCACAGAAATGGAAGAAGCGTTATGTGGAGTTCAGCCAAAGGAGAAAAAAACACACAGGCAAGACGGGATGAGCTGCTCGAAAAGGGGTATGAGCTTTTCTCGACAAAGGGCATCGAAGCTGTCGGCTTGAGGGATGTCACGAAGGCTGTCGGATGCGGCAGCACAAGTGCGTATCGTTATTACGGTTCCAAGCCCGAGTTCGTTGTCGCTGTTGCTACGTGGAAGTGGGAACAGTTTCAGGAAGAGAACCGTAAGCAAAGGCCGCGTGCCGACTTTGAAGGCATGACTGCGGCAGAGATCTTCGAGTTCTATCTTGATTCGTTCATGTTTTTGTACCTGAACAACAAGGATCTGCTCCGCTTTAATCAGTTCTTTAATGTCTATGTTCTCTCAGAGCATATCGACGCACAAACGCTCAAGCCCTATCAGGAAATGATAGGAAGACTTAAAGAACGCTTCCATGTTATGTACTTGAAGGCTCAGCAGGACAAGACCCTGAGAACGGACGAGCCGGAAGACAGGATGTTCAGCAGGTCGCTCCACCTGATGCTTGCGGCAGTAACGAGATATGCAGTCGGTCTTGTGTATGTTCCTTCGGACGGGTTTGACGTGATGGAGGAGCTGCGTTACCTGAAGGAGCTGATCCTTGAGGATTACAAGACGAAACAAGTTACCCAAAAGCAGCGCGTATAAAGGGACCCGATACAAGGTCATGTCAGGGAGAAGAATCAGATACGGTCTTAAAACCGTTTCTAAGCAAAACTATGGTCGTGTATGGGGCAAGAAAACTGAAAGGGTTTAGAAGTCGTTTCTAAAGAGGAGAGTAGAATGTTAAAAGAGACAAAAAAGACAAGAAACAAAGGAAAGATCACGATTGTTTTGAGACAAGGAACAGCGATGTTCCTTGCACTTATCATGGTTCTCACTGTCGGAGTGACGAATGCAAAAGCGGAGACGGTAGGTACAGTGTACGGAAAGGAAAACCTTGACTGGTCTAAAGATGAGCTCGATCAGATAGTTGATGAGGTGATCGACCCGGAAAAGACATATCAATCAGGTGATACAAATTACTATAAGGATTCTGCCGGAAGAGAAGTCAAGAGAGTGTTTTATAATCCAAATGTATCGGGTAATATGGCAATCACTTATTACAATCCGAAAAAACCTTCTGAGGTAATTGGCTATAAGGATATTAATTGTAGTCCATATTCTAATTGGGGGAACAGCTGGCAGTGCTCTTACAACCTCCTTGATGGTGATAATATGGGTTCGGCTTCAAGATTGAAGTACTATAAGATCGAACTCGTAGGCAGTCTTCAGGGACACGGCAATAATTCTGTCTCCATCGTAAACGGAACAAAGACGATCACGGAGCAAGACTTCTTTTATCCCAATATTAAGAAGAAGAATAATTTGGAACTCATTCAAACCGTAACGGTCAAAACCTATAACGTTGAAAACGGTGTGGAGACACTGACCAAAACAAATGTAACACAGAATAAAGATATAGAAAAAAATAATGACAAGGATGTTGCAAAGATCTCAAATGTTGAGACGAGCTTCCTTGAAAACGGGAGCAAAAAGGTCACCTATTCCTTCTATGAGCTTGATCAGGACAAAAATGCAGTACTCACAACAAAAGTGACCGAAACGTTGGAACCTTCCTCAGTCACTACCGGTGCCGCAATTTATGTGCTCACTGACCGCATTACGGAGACTTATAAAAATGATGCTCTCGAGCAAAAGACTGACGATGATTTTATGAGCGGACTGTCCGTTAAGACAGCAAGCACTGTTTATGATGCGTCGGGGAACTTGATCGGGACCGAAACAGTTGCAGCAGAATCGACATCTGAGACGGATTATCTTGGACAGACACATTATACGGCGACATTTACGGCTTCGCCCGCAGCAATCACTGCAGGCAAAGTCATAACCACACTTAATGGTAAGGGTGGTTTGGTTGAGAAAGACGGTCTGGTTGAGAAAGAGTATGACAATAGCGGTAAGCTCGTCAGGATCATAACCAGAGATGCCGATTGCAACATTTTGAGATATGAAATAATTGATAATTCAACTACGGCCGAGACGATAAGCTATAAAGATGCTCTCACGGGGGACAAAGGCAGAGAGATAACAACAAGTTCTGTAGGTCCTGACCGGGTTAAAGTCACAGAAACAATTTATGACAAAAACGTCATGATATGGGATATCGATACCATTTATATTGGGGAAAACGATATCATAGAAACAAGGACAACATGGAGAAAACAAGGACCGAGTATATATCTTTCCGAAACACAAGAATCTTTTGATGCTCAGGGAAAACTGATCACAATAGAAGAAAAAGAATACGAAGTGGAAAACAACGAAAACAACGGAAACTATACGTCAAAGACTTATAACGGAACCGGTACATTGATCTGTGAAACAACCTACAAAGAAAATCTTTCTGATGGTATAAAGTCGTGCAAAACCGAGGTTTATAAGGATGCGGCAGGTTATATTACAAAAGAGACAATATCAACTGTGAACAATGACAGGACTCAAATCCTCCTGGAATGGTATTATGAAAACAATGCGCGGAAGTATGGCGTTGAGACGAAAAAGGATAATTCGGGTACCGTCACCTCTGAGAAGCATATCGACCCGGACGGTAACGAGATCGACAAACCCGTGACCGTTACGGTATCTCTCTCGGAGACGAGCTTTACCTACAGCGGGGCAGAGATAAAGCCTTCCGTCAGGGTTATGACAGAAGATACACAAATCGATTCTGCTGAGTACACAGTAACATATGAGAACAACACAGAAGTCGGCACCGCAACGGTCAAGGTTTCGGACGTATGGGGCGGAACCTATAAGGTGGAAGGGACTGCCAGATTTGAGATAACCCGCGCTCCGATCAGCCCGACAGTTGAAATGAGTGACATGATGGTCGGTTCTGCCGCAAGTCAGCCTGTTAT
>JAEEQC010000156.1 GCA_016285135.1 Lachnospiraceae bacterium | reverse complement strand
GTTTCCGGACGGATTTGTGAAAATAAACTTCGACAAACAGCCGGAGCTGCATCAGTTTTTCCGAACCACTAAAGATGTCAGACGCATTATCTCAAACCTTTCGCTTGCGGTCGGAAGGCCGATAACCGAAAGAACCCTCATTATATTCGATGAGATACAGGAGTGCGAAGACGCTCTTAATTCTTTAAAATACTTCTGTGAGGATGCCCCTGAGTATTATGTGGCCAGTGCCGGGTCTCTTCTTGGGCTGATGCTCTCAAAAGGATTCCCGGTAGGTAAGGTGGATTTCCTCAGGATGACACCAATGTCTTTTGAGGAATTTCTGGAAGCAAACGGTGACGGAAATCTTGTTCAATACATGAAGAGTATTGATTCCATAGAAAACATCCCGGATATGTTTTCCGGACCGCTTACAGAAAAGCTGAAAATGTACTATGTGATCGGAGGAATGCCGGAGGCGGTTAAAGTCTGGACGGAAGACGGGGATATACGCGAGGTCGACAGAGTCCAGAGCGATATACTCGAAGCTTATGAGCACGATTTCGCAAAACATGCCGAGCCGTTTGACGTTCCTAAAATCCGGCTTATATGGAATTCGCTCCCTTCACAGCTTGCAAGAGAAAACAAGAAGTTTCTGTACAGCGTAGTGAAAAAAAGCGCCCGCGCACGTGAATACGAAAACGCGCTGAACTGGTTGGTGAACGCGGACCTGGTAAAGAAAGTGCCCCGCATAACAAAACCCGGTATTCCTCTTTCCGCATACGAAGATCTGGAAGCGTTCAAAATATATATGGGAGATGTCGGCCTTCTGCGCAGGCACTCGAGACTCTCAAGCTCAACGTTCAGTGAGGAAAACAGGCTGTTCGAGGAATTCAAAGGAGCACTTACGGAAAATTATGTAATGGAAAGTCTTCTGAACATTCCCGATATCAGCATATATTACTGGTCGGAGACTCCGTACGAAGTGGACTTCGTAATACAGCTTGAAAACGACGTGTTCCCGGTCGAGGCAAAATCCGGAATAAACATAAAGGCTGCCAGCATAAAGAATTACGCGAAAGAATTCGCTGATCAAACGAAACTGTGCGTCCGTCTCTCACTGAGAAATCTGTCATACGATGGCAATCTTCTTAACGTTCCGCTGTATCTTGCCGATGAGCTTGAACGAATAATAAAACTGGCATTGAAACGGGGATAGTTCACCTCTTCAAAATGCTTTTCAGCGTCTATCAAACGATAGGCGCTTTTCTTTTACTCAAAAATTCATCAGAAAGGATCGAAAACATGAAAAACAGAACAATCATAGGAATCGTCTGCATCGTTCTCGCACTGATTCTGACGTTCGCCATTGCTCCGCTTGTCAATAAGATGGCGGAAAGCAGAGTGGATATCGTCCGTATGAAAAACGATGTGATCCAGGGACATCAGATCTCCGATAACGACGTGGAGACAGTAAAAGTCGGCGGATACAATCTTCCAGCAAACGTTATTCTGAAAAAAGAAAGCGTGGTCGGAAGATTCGCGACCACGGATCTAAAAGCCGGAGATTATCTGCTCCCTTCAAAACTGACTGACACGTCGGATAAGGCGGCAGACGTATTCAGAACGCTGACGGGCGATAAACAGGCAATCAGCATCACTATTCAGACGTTTGCGGGAGGCCTTTCCGGAAAACTGCAGAACGGAGATATCGTTCAGCTTGTAGTTTTTGAAAACGCGCAGACGAAGGCTCATATCCCCGCAGAGCTCACTTACGTCAAGGTCATCACTACTACCACGGCAAACGGCGCGGACAAAGACGAACTGACTGTAAATGAGGACGGCACATATGAACTGCCGTCCACAGTCACTCTGCTTGTGAATCAGGCTCAGGCAAAACTGCTTGTCGAGTATGAGAACAAAGGCAGGATCCACGCGGATCTCGTTTACAGGGGAGACGAAGCCACAGCTCAGAAGTTTCTTGACGCGCAGGACGACTATTTCAGATATCTCGAAGAGCATCCCGAAACCGATCAGCCCGGAGAGGAAACAGATGAAACCGGCGAAGGCTTTGACATAGTGAGGCACGCCAACGACATCATAAACGGTAATGTTCCCGCGTATATTCCCGGACAGGAGAGTGACGGCAATGAGTAAGACTATAGCCGTCTGGGGTTCGCCGAACTCCGGCAAAACGACGTTTGCAACCAAACTTGCGCAGACGATCTACGACAAGTATCAGGCGACCGTCATTGTCCTTTATGCCGACAACGAAACGCCGGCTCTTCCGGTCATATTTCCAAACTACAGAAAGGAAGATATGTTCTCAGTCGGCGCAGTTCTCGCGAAAACAGAGATCACACAGGAGGATGTAATAAAACAGCTTGTAACGGTAAAGCAGAGGCAGAATTTCGGTTTCTTAGGCTTCACAGACGGGGAGAACAGATACACATATCCGTCCTTTGACGAAACGAAGATAAGGGCGCTTATCGCCGTTCTTGCCACACTCTCGGATTTCGTTATCGTTGACTGCACAAGCAACCTTAAAAACCCGATTTCGCGTGTGGCTATAAAAGAAGCGGATGATGTTATCCGTCTGGCGTCGCCGGATCTTAAATCAGTCACTTTCTTTGCTTCTCAGATGCCGCTTTACGCTGATCCCGTATTCGGGCTTGACAGGCAGATCCAGGGTATAAACGTCCCGGACGCGGATCTGTATATGCCCATCGATGAAGCTAAATCCAGACTGCACGATCCGAGATTCGTAATTCCGTACAGCCGTGCAGTAAAGCAGCAGATGCTCGACGGGAAACTGACCGAGCCGGTGAACGACAAGAAATTCAACGATAAATTCAAGGCGATTGTGGATAAGATCGTGGGGTAAAAAGAAAAGCGGAACAGGTAAAAAGCTTGTTCCGCTAAGTATCTAATTCATCTCGACAAACTGGAATTTGAGTCAATGATTAGCTTTAGAAAATGGACAGCGCTTACCAATGCACTGATTATTATGCGATGAGAAGCTACATACGACCTCCGGCTTTTCCATCTCGATATCAAAATGCTCTTTCACAAAATCGACCGCAGCTAAAATCGACATGAAAGAATCCCTCTTGCAACAGCGAGGCCCTCCGATCTCGCCGATCTGGCCCAATGCATTAGCAGTCATCTTGTGTGATAACGCAAACGGCTCATTGCTCAAAGGTGTGGACTTAGAGATGATAGAAATAAACATTCCTGTGCTGATACCTGCTCCGCAGGCTCCCCAGAATCCGCAAGCGCCTCCGGGGACACTTTTGCCTCGGTTCATCATCTCTGTCAATGAACTATGAAGATCAATGTCTCCTCCTGCATTTTTATATGCTGTCAGAAGAGCCGTCCCTACCATAACATGATGCTCCGGTCCATGCATATGACAAAACGGAAGCGACATCATCTTTTCAATAATAGCAATTGGATTTTTTGAAGTTTCCTTCAGGCATAATCCGATAATCGTATCCAAACCTTTTGTATGACAGTCATTGCATACATAATGTCCGTTGATACATCTGGTCTTGCTGTTCTCTTTTTTATGGCAGATCTCACATTCCATGAGGATATCATTCTCAAGGTATTCCAATGGAGCCTTGCAGATCAAGCATTCTTCCTTCATTAAGTTTTCCTCCGCAAATCCCGATTTGTCGGGATCGTTTTTTTCTTCGACAAACCGGAATTTGTCGGGATCGCTCAGAACCAAAAACTATGCCTTGTTGAATTTATCTTTGGATTGCTTGCAGCGCGGACATTTCCAGTCGTCGGGCAGATCCTCAAAGGCGACGCCGTCATGTTCGGCGGGATCGTAAACGTATCCGCAGATCGAACAGACGTATTTCCCGGTCCCTTCATCAAGTACGAAATAATCTTTGTCGGGCCATATTGTCTCGGGCGGATTGTCAAGATCCATGACTTTCTTTGCCTCAAGGTTTTCGTACCTCAAAGGAGTATGCGTTCCGCAGTATACGGTCGGATGATTGCGGATGAATTCGCGGATCGTATTCTGCGTGCTTCTCGCCAAATGGATATCGTCATACACGACGGACAGCTTATCCGCGTACATAGCTTCGTCCGTGTAGGTGATATCTCCGTGGAACATATAGAACAGTCCGCCTTCCTCGGCTATCACTATGCTGTTTCCGTAGGTATGGCCGGGAGCGGGCAGCATACGGACGCCGGGAGCAATTATCTGACTTCTTTTGAAGTTGTAATAAGGACCGTCGGTAAAATCCACGGGAGTGATGCCCGGATGATCCTTCAGAGCTCTTATTTCTTCGGTTTCCGTCTCGACCCTGTTCACGTAGAACTTTGCGTTCGGAAAGCTTCTGATCTCTCCGGAGTGGTCGCTGTGTTTGTGAGTAAGAACGATCTTCGTCACCTGAGAGGGCTCATACCCGGCCGTTTTCAGAGCTGATATATAATCCTCTTTCCATTTGCCTATGAATGTGTTCACCTTTCCGTCCCATACGCCGCCCGGTGTCTCCTTGGGAAGTCCCGTATCGACAAGGATGACGTCGTCTCCCGTGTCGATGACGTAGTTCTGAAGGGATCCGCGGTATTTGACGTTGTTGTCATACCGCTCCATTCCGTCTTCACCGCCGAAGGCGAAACCCTGAGCGTAAAACCCTTTTTCGAAAAACCTGACTGCTTTGATTTTCATCAGAAATATCCTCCTTATTAGTAAATCCCGATTTGTCGTTATGATTCTATCACATCGGGCAAAGCTTTTCTGCTGAATACGGAGATATGTATTCTGTTAATCCCCGATGTTATGATACCATATAATTGTGACTAAATCAAGAGAACGGAAATTAATGAAGACGGCGCAAAGCGCCTAATGAAGTCGTTCGCGTTGCTCACTAATGAAGACACTCGCTGCGCTCGTTAATGAAGTAAAGTCGCCCCCCGTCTTTTAATTAACGTGCATTGTTTTCTTCCTCCATGAATTTATTTGATCCGTAAAGAGATGAAAAACCACCCATCGTTACCGACGGGTGATC
>JAEEQC010000155.1 GCA_016285135.1 Lachnospiraceae bacterium | reverse complement strand
GACCGGTGGGGGATCCAGTCATGTTACGTTTCGAAAAAAAGGATGCAATCCGGTTACGATACCTCGACATAGTCCGATCAAGAAGGTATATATAGAACTTGTGAAAAATGTTGTTATTAATGAGACACTTGATAAGAATGATAATCAGGAGGAAAAACATGAAAGCGTCTGAGAAGAAAACACTTGAAGACTATATGAAGCTTCCTTACAGAATGGTAATCGTTCCTGACGACGAGGAAGGAGGATACACTCTGTATTTCCCTGATCTGCCGGGGTGTGTTACCTGTGTGGAGTCTTTAGATGATGCAAAAACAATCTCAGAAGATGCGAAGAGAGAATGGCTGAAGGCAGCTATTGAGGATGGGGTGGATATCAAGGAACCTCAGGAAGAGTATTCGGGTCAGTTACGACTTCGTATGCCGAAAAGCTTGCATCGACAGCTTTCACGCAGAGCATCAGAGGAAGGTGTGAGCCTGAATCAATATGTTGTTTATGAACTTGGAAAGGCAGTAGCTCATTGATCTTTAATTATATACCGGTCGATAGACCGGGCTACAGCTTATTAGCGGGCACAATGCCCGCTTTTTGTAGAAAGGAAATACCGTATGAGTGATAACAAAAAGTCGCGTGTTGTCGTGATACCTTGTAATACTTACGACGAGGAAAAGGTTTATGAGCGCCTGAAATGCGGGCTCGACGAGCTTGGCGGGATAGGGCTGTTTGTAAAACCCGAAGAAAAGGTTCTTGTAAAACTAAATCTCTTGTCGGCGGCACAGCCGGAACGCGCTGTTACGACACATCCTTCGGTGGCTAAAGCAGTACTTAGGCTGCTGAACGAGGCAGGATGCGCGGATGTCAAGTACGGCGATTCTCCGGGATACGGAACGTGTGAGAGTGCGCTCAGGATGCTTGGGATTGATGAAGAGTGTTTCGGAGCTCGCATGACGCCCATGTCGGAAGCTGAGCATGTTGATTTCCCCGAGGGCATGACCTGTAAGGAGTTTGACTTCTGCAAGGAAATAGTTGAGAGCGATGCCATCATAAACGTTTGTAAGATGAAGACCCACGCGCTTGAGAGGATCACGGGCGCGGTCAAGAATGTTTATGGATTTATTTGTGGTTACAGGAAGGCAGCGGGGCATGTAAAGTTTCCTAATGACACTGTGTTTGCGAGGATGCTTGCAGACATTCACAGGTGTACAAGCCCTCGGCTTCATATCATGGACGGCATCATGGCGATGGAAGGCAACGGTCCCGGGTCGGGAACTCCGACACCCATGAACGTCCTCATAGTTTCGGATGACCCCGTGGCGGTCGATACCGTATTTTGTTACCTGGTAAACCTTGATCCGGAGATCATCCCGACCAATTCGCAGGGCATGCGCATGGGTATCGGCACTGACAGGGAAGAAGAGATTGAGATCGTGGTCTGCGGTGAGGTTACCGGCAATAACGAAGGTGATCCTGCGGATGAAAAAACGCTTGAAGACACATGCGATGATGTAAATGTTGGTACGAGCAGATCCCGAACTGTCTCTAAAAATGAATTGTTCGAAAAGTTTGGTAATCCGAGCTTTGACGTTCCCAGAGGAAAGCCGAGAGGAACGTTCCTGATGCGTTACTCCGGATTTATGACGAAGCTTGCGCGCAGGCCGATGATCGATAAGAATAAGTGCGTTAAGTGCGGGATCTGCGTAAATCATTGCCCTGTACCCGGGAAAGCGGTAGACTTTAAGAACGGGAAGGACAAGCCGCCCGTTTATGATTACAAAAAGTGTATCAGATGTTACTGCTGTCAGGAAATGTGCCCGAAGCACGCCATCTCGGCAAGACACGGCCTCTTCGGCAGAAAAGACAAGTAGGGGCGGGTAACTCCTTCGAACGAGGGATAAGACTGTAAAAAAATGAAAGGCGCTGTGAGATGACCCCTCTGTAACGGTCATTCGGCGTAAGGAAATATCAGATGTCCAAGTATAAATACGTGTTTTTCGATCTGGACGGGACGCTCACGCAGTCGGAGTTCGGGATCGTTGAGTCGGCAAGGAAAGCACTCGATAAAATGGGAATTATTGACGATGACTATGAGAACCTCAAAAAGTTCATCGGTCCTCCCCTTTATGTGTCCTTTCACGATCGTTACGGTATGAACGAAGAGCAGTGCATGGATGCGATCAAGTATTACAGAGCGCACTACGAAAAAGAGGGGATCTTTAAAGCGCCTCTTTACGACGGAGTCAAGGAAATGCTCGAGAGCCTCAAAGCCGGCGGCTGTACGCTTATGATGGTAACCTCGAAACCCAAGGTCCTCGCCGAGGTCGTAGCCGAAAACAACGGGATCAAAGACTGTTTCGAAGCGATCGTCGGACCGTCAAAGGAGGATAAGAATCCGAGCAAAACAAGGCTTATCCGTGAAGCGATGGACAGCCTTGGGCTCACGGATGATGACCGCGCTGAAATCGTTATGGTCGGGGACCGCTTCTACGATATCGAAGCCGCTGTAGAAGTTGGGGTCGACTCGATAGGAGTCCTCTACGGTTATGGCTCCGAAGAAGAGCTTCGTAAGGCGGGCGCTACTTACACTGCAGTAACTGCGCAGGATATTATATCTTTTGTATTATGACTGCCTTATATTCGATTATAGGGAGTTTAAATAATATCTGATGATCAGATTGTTTCTGATACATTGTGAGTAAAATATGAGATAAATCAGTGTGACGCGGTCATATAGAAGCGTATTATAAAAATAGGAGTTCCATTATGTCAAAAGTAGTAGTCGGCATGTCCGGCGGAGTAGACAGCGCCGTAGCCGCATACCTTTTAAAGGAAGCAGGTCACGAAGTGATCGGAGTCACGCTTCGTACATGGGAAGCGGATGACGGTTCGCTCAGTCGTTGCTGTGAGATCAACGACGCACAGGCATCGGCTTGGAAGATCGGGATAGACTTTCATTCGTTTAACTGCCTCCGCGAGTTCAAGGAAAAGGTGACGGACCCTTTTATCTGTGATTATATCCGCGGTCTTACTCCGAACCCCTGCATTGAGTGCAACCGCTACATCAAGTGGGAGAAGCTTCTTCATGCTGCCGAGGTACTCGGAGCGGACTATGTCGCGACCGGCCACTACGCCTATGTGGTCAAGCTCCCGAACGGACGATTCTCCGTAAAGCGCGCAAAGTATGCGCAGAAGGATCAGACATACATGCTTTATAAGCTTACGCAGGAGCAGCTTTCCAAAACCCTGATGCCTCTCGGTGATTACTCAAAGGATGAGGTACGCGAGATTGCACGTAAAATAGGACTCGATGTTGCAGAAAAACCCGATTCACAGGAAATCTGCTTTGTACCCGATGACGATTATGCCGGTTTTATCAAAAAAAACGTGCCTACAGGGCTGGAAGTAAACAGTTCAAAATGTCTGTCTGAACATGGGGACGCAAGAGGTTTTTCTGATGAAAAACCAACTCATGAAGACAGCGGTGTGTCAGGAGAAAAAGAGGCTTCGGCAGTAAAATGCAGGGCTTTTTCTCCGGGTAATTTCGTGGATACGGAAGGAAACATTCTTGGTCGGCATAAAGGTATCATCCACTACACAGTCGGACAGCGAAGAGGACTCGGACTGCCTCTCGGTTATTACGCATATGTGAGTGAGATCAGGCCCGACACAAACGAAGTCGTTGTTGGGAAAGAGGATGCGATAATGCATAAGAGCATTGTCTGCAGAGATGTTAATTACGTGGGGATCCCTGAGATGAGTCCGGGGGAAAAGACCGACCTGTTCGTTAAGATACGTTACCATCACGAGGCAAAGCGTGCGGTCGTGGAGGCGCTTGAGGGTGACAGAGTCAGCGTGACCTTTGAGGAAGCGGTCCGTGCACCGGCACCGGGGCAATCAGCTGTGTTCTATGACGCAGAAGGATGTGTCGCGGGAGGCGGGATAATCGAGGCGGCTACATAAGCGTTATGGCAGCGGATGACCGGGGGACTGTGCACGCCGATGAGGAAGAGCAAAGGCGGCCATATAAGCGTTAAGGCTTTGAGGCGGACAAGATTTGAAAACTGTCACTACGGTTTTTGAAAAGAATTAGTTGTGGACATGCGTTAGTCTTTTAAGTATAGTAATAGTTGAGCAAACTGTTGTTGAATCATGAGAGGCAACAGTGATATGGTCGGTCCGTTATTCTCTAACGTGACGAACGAAACGAGGAGGTACTGAAATGGCTTGTTTTACAGTTTCACTGGCTGAAGCAATAGTAGTTAAGGTGGTACAGAAGAAGATCGCAAAAAAGGAGAAGCTCGCGGCTGAGAAGAATGATATTACTGCTCAGAAGCCCCTTATCCCCATGTCGACAAGACTCGGATGGCTCACGAAGCTTCTTTTCGGAGGAAGCGCTCTGCTCGCGTTTGAGCATGTATGGCACGGAGAGGTTGTTCCGTGGTTCCCGTTCCTGACGGCGATGAACGATTCGGCGGATGCCATGGAGATGCTCAAAGAGATAGGAACGGTCGGTGTCGGTATGGCGGCTCTCGTTACGGGCATCTGGTTCGTGATCAGCAAGACCGCTCTGCATATCGTCGGTCGTCCCGAGGTTAAGGGCTTAAGAATGTGATATGAGCGAACATAAATGAGGAGAGGCCTTGTCCGCTCCCGAATGATCATGAGGTAGACATAATGACATTACTTATTACTGTATTTGCTGCCGTGGCTGTCACCGTGAAGTGGTATAACCGCAAGAATGATGATATGAGACTCGGAAGCCTCGCACTCATGTACTGGGGCGCTGCGATCATGTGGCTTGTTGATGCTGTTGCCGAGTATATCGAGCTTGGAGCCGAGTTTTTCAACCCCGAAGCGGCCGACATGCTCAACGATTCGTTCCTCGGTCTTTCGGTTGTTGCGCTCGGACTTGTGATCTGGGTTGTGAGACTCCTTATCGCTGACCCCAAGGGCGTTGTCAAGAAGGCCTTCTTACGTAAGTCTGATACAAGGTGTGCGGACACTCGGAGTGAATGAGCGGATATCACCAAAACAGGCGTTGATCCCGATGTTCG
>JAEEQC010000154.1 GCA_016285135.1 Lachnospiraceae bacterium | reverse complement strand
ATGAGCGTGTTCAGAAAATAACCGCCGAGAGGTACCGCTGTAAACGCTTCCGAATAATTCTCGAGCGTGGGACTTAAGGTGAAAAACTTCGGTATGTACTCCGAGCTGTACGCGCCGTAGCCCTTGATGCTCGACAGAACCATCCAGTAAAAGGGAAATAAAACCATGAGTCCCCACAGCGACAGAAGACTATATATGATAATGTTCCGTACAATCCTGCGGTTCTTCGCACGCTTTTCTATTTTGTTGTAATCGTTTTGAGTATCCATAGTAGGTCCCCTCTCAGAACAGCCTGCTCCTCTTACTCAGCAGGAGATTGATACATGTGATCGTAAATACTATCGCGAACAGTATTATCGCAGCCGCCGAAGCGAAGGACGGGTACCCGCCGCTGTTGCCGTAGAGCATGTCGTAGACATAACCGACTATCGTATTCATGCCCGCGGCATTCAGGTCCGTTCCGAAAAGTGCAACCTCATCGCTGTAGGCTTTAAAAGCGCCGATAAAGCCTGTTATGACGAGATAGAAGATCATCGGCGCGATCATTGGGAGTGTGATCCTTGTGAAGATCCTAAATCCCCGCGTGCCGTCAACCCTTGCGGCTTTATAGTACGTATCGCTCACGGAGGCGAGCGCGGATGTGAGGATCAGTATCTTAAAAGGAAGAACGATCCAGATCGTGTAGATGCACATCACGAGCATCTTTGCCCAGTACGGGCCGCCGATAAAGTCGACCGAGTCCCCGCCGAAAGCGTTTATGAGGAGGTTCACCATTCCGTCCGAATACGCCGTCTTCTTGAAAAGGATCATGAACGCAAGTCCGACAGCAAGCGTATTTGTCACATAAGGAAGAAAGTACACTGTCTGGAACAGGTTCTTAAGACGTGGTATCTTACTGAGACCCAGTGCGATCAGGAGCGCAAGTCCCGTCGACAAGGGAACGGTTATGATGACGATTATGAAGGTATTCTTGAGCGCCTGCGTGAAATAAGGATCGCGCAGTACGTAAGAGAAATTGTATAGTCCCGTGCCGGTATACGTCTGGGATGCGAAATTATACCCTTCCTCGAACGAGTAAACGACCACGTCGATCAGAGGGTAGATCGTGAAAATTCCCAGAAACAGGAGCGCGGGCAGAAGGTAAGCCCAAGCCTTAAGGTTGTTTTTCATACGCTGAACGGGATCCTTTCTTCGGTGTTGCGGTCAAAGAGGAATACTTTTGCGGGTTTCAGGTCAAAACGGATCTCGTCTGCCGACGTGTCGACCACGGTTTCGGAGCTTATGATCGCGCGGAAGGTTTGCCCGATGAAACTGTCGTTTGCGGCCACGATGCTTGAGTCGCGCCCCATGACTTCTCGGGCGATGAGCCTGCAGCAGAAATTCCCATGCTCGCTCACTACGAAGCCCTCCGGGCGGATCGCTACACAGACATCGCCGTCGGCGGGCCCTTTTACGTCAAGGACCCGGTCACTTCCTATAAAGAGTTTGCCGTCTTCTATCTTTCCCTCAAAAACGTTTATGGCGGGAGTTCCGAGGAACTTGGCCACAAAGAGGTTCGCGGGCTCGTCGTAGACTTCCTGCGGCTTGCCGATCTGCTCGATGACGCCGTCCTTCATGACGACGATCATGTCGGAGATGCTCATGGCTTCTTCCTGATCATGTGTAACGAACACTGTTGTGATGCCCGTCTCTTTCTGGATGCGTCGCAGCTCTTCACGTGTCTGAAGTCTGAGACGGGCATCGAGATTTGAAAGAGGCTCGTCGAGCAGGAGGACGTTGGGCATCTTGACGAGAGCGCGGGCTATGGCGACACGCTGCTGCTGGCCGCCCGAAAGCTCGTTCGGTTTGCGCTCCATGAGCCCGTCTATCTGAACGAGCTTTGCGGCTTCAAGAGCCTTGGCTTTCATCTCTTCTTTGGTGAGCTTTTTATCGCCGCGAAGATTGCCGAGAGGGAACATGATATTCTGCTCCACGGTCAGATGAGGGTAGAGCGCGTAGTTCTGGAACACGAGACCGACACCTCTGTCTTCGGGAGGAAGACCTGTGATATCGTCATCTCCGAAGTAGATCTTTCCCTCAGTGGGCTTTTCAAGACCGCAGATAAGATTGAGAGTCGTGCTCTTTCCGCAGCCGGAGGGTCCGAGGAGTCCGATCATTTTTCCGTCGGGGATCTCGAAGGAGAAATCATTCACCGCAACAACAAAGCCGCCGACTTTTTTGTTACGGTTCGGGAATTTCTTTGTAAGATGCTCAAGAACTACTTTCATAAATATATTCCTTTCAGGTATGTACTCTCGTGCGAGCATTCGGCACATTTGCCGGGGGGTGCGACCGTTATACCGGTCGAGGAAAGCTGACGTTTTTTGTTCTCTCGGAACATGATCTGTCCGGATATCACGGAACAGCCTGCCCTTACTATATGAGTTTAGCAGATTAAGGGTCCGTGAACCATATCTATTATATATATTTTAAAACAGAAAACGATCGGTGAAACGATCATCGGTTAAGGACTGCTAAAAACATTTTTTATAAGAATTGTTTCTGAAGTGTTGACAATTAAATATGATAGTGGTATCTTGTGTTTAGATGTTAGCACTCTACCGATTTGAGTGCTAACAAAAAACACGAGGGGGTTCGGATGGATACTGATAAGCTTGATTCACGTAAGATGGCGATACTTAACGCTATTATCAGGAATTACCTTGAAACGGGTGAGCCTGTAGGTTCGAGGACCATTTCGAAGTTTACCGATCTGTCCTTAAGCTCCGCCACCATACGTAACGAGATGGCCGACCTCGAAGAGCTCGGGTACCTTGTTCAGCCCCATACTTCGGCAGGGCGTATCCCTTCCGACAAGGGCTACAGACTTTATGTCGACAAGATGATGGAAGAGAAGGTTGAGGAAGTCAACAACATGAAAGAAGTCCTCGACCAGAAAGCCGACAGGATCGAGAATCTTCTTAAGAAGGTTGCGAAGCTTCTCGCGGTGAACACGAACTACGCTTCCATGATCACGACACCGAAGTACCGCAGCAGAAAGCTTAAGTTCATCCAGCTCACGAATGTTGATGATACACACCTTTTGGCGATCATCTTCCTTGAGGGCAACATCCCCAAGAACAAAGTGATCGATGCGGACCACAGATATGAAGAGTCGGTTCTTCTCAAGCTGAACATCGTGCTCAACTCACTCCTTCAGGATCTCGACCTTGAAGAGATCAACATGAGCATCATCCAGAAGATCAAGGAGCAGGCCGGCGAGGACAGCGCACTGATCGGACGTGTACTTGATGCGATCGGAGAGGCGATCCGCGAGGAAGACAACATAGAGGTCTACACAAGCGGTGCCACGAACATCCTCAATTACCCCGAGCTTTCGAGCGACGACGGTGCAAAGAGACTTCTTTACACGCTTGAGGATAAGCAGGAGCTTGCGGAGCTTGTTGATGACAAGCTCACGAGCGAGAGCGGTGAGCGCACCGGAACGAAGGGCGACATACAGGTTTACATCGGAAACGAAACCCCCATCGATTCGATGAAGAACTGTTCGGTCGTTACGGCGACATACGAGATCGAAGAGGGTGTCTACGGCAAGGTAGGTATCATAGGCCCGAAGCGAATGGACTACGACAAGGTAGTCGGAACGCTCAAAACGCTTATGACCCAGCTCGATGAGATCTTCAAAAAGAAGTAGTACGCATGACGCTTAAACGAAAGTGGTGCGGATGCGCATGAAATATATGAAAAAGAAGTTTCCCCGAGGAAACTTCAAGGAAAGGAATGAGACGTAATGTCTGACAACATTAAGGAAAAGCTTTTAAAGGAATCGATTGATGCTGCCAAGGCTTCCGAAAACGGTGCGGAGTATGCAGACCGTGAGGACGAGGTCGCTGCGGAAGAGAACGTATCTGCAGATACGGAGAACCGGGGCGAAGCCGAGGCGCATGATGAGATAAATGAAAGTCCCGAAGCCGAAGAGCCCGGCAAAGAAGAAGAGGGCAAGCAGGAAAAAGAGAAAAAGAAAGGTTTCCTGGGCAGAAAGGACAAGAAAGACAAGAGAGACGAGCAGATCAAGGAGCTTAACGACAAGATCCTGCGTAATCTCGCCGAGTTTGACAACTTCAGAAAGCGTACCGAGCGCGAGAAATCGCAGATGTTTGAGATCGGTGCGAAGTCGATCATCGAGAAGATCCTTCCCACGATCGACAACTTCGAGAGAGCGATCGCTTCAGTGCCCGATGATCTTAAGGGCAACGCCTATGTCGACGGCATTGAGAAGATCTACAAGCAGCTCATGACAAATCTCGAAGACGCGGGAGTCAAACCCATTGAAGCCCTTGGGGCGAAATTCGATCCCAACCTTCACAATGCAGTGATGCATGAGGACAACGAAGAATTCGGTGAGGACACAGTCAGCGCCGAGCTTCAGAAGGGCTACACCTACCACGACAGTGTCATCAGACACAGCATGGTAAAGGTGGCCAACTAGTGCATCCCTTGTAAGAATTGATCATCACAGTAAAGAAAAGAGGTAAAGTATTATGAGTAAGATTATAGGTATCGACCTTGGAACTACAAATTCATGTGTAGCGGTAATGGAAGGCGGAAAAGCCGTTGTATGTACAAACACAGAAGGACAGAGAACTACCCCTTCGGTAGTTGCATTTGCAAAGAACGGCGAGAGACTGGTCGGTGATGCCGCAAAGCGTCAGGCTGTTACAAACTCCGACAAGACCATCTCTTCGATCAAGCGTCACATGGGTACCGACTATAAGGTAACCATCGATGACAAGAAGTACACCCCTCAGGAGATCTCGGCAATGATCCTTCAGAAGCTTAAGGCTGATGCAGAGAACTATCTCGGTGAGAAGGTTACCGAGGCCGTTATCACGGTTCCCGCATACTTCAACGACGCACAGCGTCAGGCAACAAAGGATGCCGGTAAGATCGCAGGCCTCGATGTTAAGCGTATCATCAACGAGCCTACCGCAGCAGCTCTTGCATACGGTATCGACAATGAAAAAGAGCAGAAGATCATGGTATACGACCTTGGCGGCGGTACATTCGAT
>JAEEQC010000153.1 GCA_016285135.1 Lachnospiraceae bacterium | reverse complement strand
GGGACCACCACCAACCCCCGTCCCCCCGGTCCACCCACGTCTAAAAGATTCAAATAATACAAACTCACAGTTAAGTATTCGCTCGTTCTTTCCGATAATATAGGTACAGGGATCACGCAAAGCAAAATGCGTTCCCACATTTTCAAAAGCAGGCACGGATGCCGAAGAGTTATATGCCCCGCAATACGGGTCGGAAGGAACCGACCCCGCGTTTAAGGGCCTGTGGAGGTCGTGCCTATTATGAGGATCAATCAGGACAACAATATATATAATGCTCCCGATGCTTCCTTCCTTTTAGTACAGGAAGATTCCTTTTCCCGTCTCGAAGAAGGCGAGATCATCACAGGCGTAGTATCGAAGAACGGTTCTTCTCCCATGATTCGTTTCGACGAGATCGACAAAGAGATCCCCGCATCCGCTGATGCATACAGATACAGCCCTGTCGGCGAAAAGCATGCTTTCCGCGTTGAGAAGAACAACGGCAGGCTCTCCCTTAAGGACCTCGGTGTTTGCAATGATGATGTTCAGACCGGCGCACCCGTGACCGATCCGAGGGACACCTCCCTCATTCAGCTCACAAATGACTTCAGGGAGACCATGAAGGACATCGAATCGGGCGAGACACACACCAACGGTTCGATCACAGAAGAAGAAGCAAACGAGATCGCCGCAGAAGGCTTCGACCTTGAGGACTTCAAGGCAGAGCGCCTCATGAGAGCACTTGATAGGATCCGCAGCAACCGCGAAGATAAGTCCGAGAGTCTTGACAGACAGATCGAGACACTCAGAGAAGATAAAAAGGCAGTCAAAAGACAGTCAGCCCGCAATGCGGCAAACCGCTACGACGACACAGTCCGCATGGCAGACAGGCTCTTCAGTGACAGTCCCGCCGCAACACCCGTCAGTGTCAATGTTTATTCACCCGCCACCGACATCACGGCCGGAGCAGCTGCCAGGATTACATACGACTATAACACTCATGTTTCGTATACCTCCCCCTCTTCTAACCCTGCCGATTCCGGGGCAACCCCCTCTGTCCCGGATGAGAGCACGGTAGCAGAGACAAAGACCGACTACACCCCCGATTCGTATATAACCCCCTCTTCTAACCCTGCCGACTCCGGGGCAACCCCCTCTGTCCCGGGAGCGCGCACGGGAGAAGAAACAAAGATTGACAACACCCTTGTTTTGGATATATCTCCCTTTTCTGACCCTGCCGACTCCGGGACAACCCCCTCTGTCCCGAGAGGAAGCACGGTCGAGGAAAACACGGTTATGGATAACACCGTGTCGTCCCTCTATGTCCCGAATGAAAGCACAGTCAAAGGAACCGCCGCAGAAATAACGGCGGTCAACGGAACGTGGAAAGAAGTTACCTTCAGGATCCACATCGAAGAGCAGCGTCTCCGTATGTCAGGCACGGGCAGCAAGGCAGCCCTCGAGCTCGGAGCTACGGTTGACTTCGTATCGACCGAAGAAAGGATCGCATCCCTGCGCAGGCTGCTCACCGATCACATTGAAAATCTTTCCCGTGAATGGGATATCGATACAGGCGCACAAGACGGCTTCTTCTCACACGAGGTTACAGCCCGGATCGCGGTCGACACGCTCGTTACCGCTGCCGATATCGCCGACGCGCCCGCATCCTTCTATCGCACATCGATCTCGTTCGGTACGAGCATCACGTTCGAGAAGCTCGGAGCTGCCGCAGTTGCGGAAGAAGCATCCGTCACACGCTCTGTCCTGACGATGAGCGCCATCGCTTCCTACGATGCGGGAGCCACAGAGATCCGCGCCGACCTCGGCGATTCCATCAGAAAGGCATTCAACCACATCGATGAGGTTCTCACCGAGAACGACCTGCCTGTGACCGACGCCAACAAGCGCGCCGTTCGTATCCTTGCATCGGCCGGCATGGACGTTACGGCTGAATCGATCGAGAACGTCAAGTACTACGACGCCAAAGTCATGGAAGTAGTCAACCGCATGACTCCCGCCGCAGTCCTTTCGCTCATTAAGAGAGGCATCAACCCCTTAAAGGAAAGCATCGACTCTCTGACGGACCTTCTTGACGAGGACCCCGAACAGTCACCTCTCTCCCGCGAAGAGCAGATCAGCTCCTTCCTCGTAAATCTCGAGGAAAAGGGCGACATAAGCGAAACGGAGAGATCGGCCTATATAAACATTTACAGACTTCTTTACACGATCAGCCGCGACGACTACGCAGCCATCGCCTCGGTACTGGCGGACGGCCGGGACATGACTCTGAAGAACCTGCTCGCGGCACAGCGTTCCCGCAGAGATTCGGGAATGGACATAAAGATAGACGATTCTACTTCTGTAGTACACAGTGACATCGTCAATTCGATCTCTGAAAACCTTGAAGCGGCTTTCGCTTACAATAAGCGTCTGACGAACGAGATCCTCTCCGAGACGGACCCCGATGTCACCGACAGGGCCCTCAAAGGCAGTGCGGAGGACAACCGCTACGAAGAGCTCACTCTCGAAGAAGTCGCTTTCAAGATGCGGCAGGCAAAGGAAGAACACACCGCTTCACCCGCCAAGGCACGCGAGCTTGTACGCTTCGTAATGAGCAGCTCTCCCGAGTACAGAAGATTTCTCAAGAAGATCGGCGTCAGGGACAGCGTCAAGAACACCATGGCTCTTATCGACGGCCTCTACGGAGACAACCTCTCGATCCCGGCAGGCGACAGTGCTTCGCTCGCTTCGGCCATGGAGAGCAAGGAAACTCTTGACACATATGCGTCAAACAGACTCGCAGAGGCTGAGGAACAGACAAGGGATGATATCTTCCCCGCAGAAGGCGCACCGGCGCAGGCCCCCACAGGAGTCCTCTCGGCACTCTCACGATACGACCTGTTACGCGAGTTCACGAAGAAGGAACACTACCGGTTCTCACTTGACAACGGATCGGGCAGCAGCATAAACCTCACCTTCATACACGACCGCTCGAACGCAGGAACGGTGAGCATACACATCGCAGACGAAAAGCTCGTCACCACAGCCGCCCTGAGCGTTCGGAACACTCCGAACAACCCCTCCGCAAGGGCAGTGATCTACGGAAGCATTACATGCGAAAGCATTGAAGAAATAAGAGGCACGGAAGGACTTCTCAAAGTCTACACCGCCCGGATGGAGGGCAAAGGGATCGACGCCTCGGGCATCACGGTCCGCTCGGGAGGGCTCGGAACACTTCAGCAGCTCACCGATCTCACCGGACTCGTCCCGGAAGGCTACAGTCCTCCGGACACAGGCGGCCCCGCTTCATCCGGAACGCTTTACGAAGCAGCCAGGGTGTTCGTAGAGATCTGGACCGCTCCGCAGAGCCCATGATACTTAAATAACACACAGACCAAGGAATAAAGATACATCAGAAAGGAACGCTTATGAGGATCAACCACAATATCTCGGCAATGCAGACAAACAGTCAGCTCAGAAAGACAAACAAGAATCTCGACACGGCACTCGAAAGGCTTTCATCCGGTTACCGCATCAACCGTGCGGCAGACGACGCGGCAGGAATGGCCATCTCGAGAAAGATGAAGACACAGATCGAAGGTCTCGAGAGAGCATCGATGAACAGCAGCGACGGTATCAGCGTTATCCAGACCGCAGAAGGTGCTTTAAACGAAGTGACCGCCATGCTCCAGCGTATGAGACAGCTCGCCGTTCAGGCAGCCAACGGTACAAACACAAACGAAGACAGACTCTCGATCCAGCAGGAGCTCAACCAGCTCACAGCCGAGATCGCACGTATCAGCGAGACAACAGAGTTCAACACAAAGACTCTGCTTGACGGCAATATCGACAACAACTCCTACTCGAACGTTCCCGGACTTGATCTTATCTACGCATCCGATACCGTAGCAAGCGTGGAATACGAGATGACGCTTACCTGCGATCCCAGACAGGCAGTCATCGTTGCGGGTGAGCCCTCCATCACCGAGATCGGCGAGGAAGAGGTCGGCACCATAACCATTAACGGTTACTCCGTTTACCTCAGAGAAGGCCAGTCCCTTGAGGATGCATTCGCTTCCATCAGAAACCTTTGCGATTCGATGAACATAAAGGCTTTCTTCGGCGACGAAGGCTCGACGGACGGCCCCGCAGAGACTGCAGGCTACGAAGAGACAGAGATCGGTGAAGGTTCGCTGATCTTCATGTCACGCGCATACGGTTCCTCACAGAAGATCTCCATCCAGTGCAACAACCCCGCACTTGCCGAGGCCTTCGGCCTCTCTACGGAAACCGTTACCTCCTACGGCGTGGATGCCAAGGTTGAGCTCGGAGAGGGCTTCTCTCCCACAGCTACGGTCTCCGCTCGCGGTGATATCGTCTATATCAGAGACAGCAACAACTTCGAGATGCGCTACCAGATCACTCCCGGTACCGTTGAGACGGATTTCACAGATGCTACGGGCGATGGTGAGGTTGAACAGTACTGCGCCGACGACGGCGACGTCGAAGCGATCTCCACACTCCTTTCGGCAGGCCCCATGTACCTTCAGGTAGGCGCAAACGAGGACCAGACGATGCAGGTCAGGATCCCCCGTACCGATCCCGTTACTCTCGGTATCGCTTCGATCAATGTCTGCACACAGGAAGGCGCAGAGGCAGCCATCACACTTTATGACAATGCCGTAAACGAGGTTTCCGCGATCCGCGCGAAGCTCGGTGCATACCAGAACAGACTTGATCACACCATTACAAACCTCGACGTTACAGGCCTCAACATGACAGAATCCATGTCACGTATCGAGGACGTCGATATGGCAGAGGAGATGACGGTCTACACGCAGCAGAGCGTTCTCGACCAGGCCGGCACGGCGATGCTCGCACAGGCCAACCAGCGTCCTCAGAACATCCTCTCACTCCTTAACGGCTGATAAATGCCTGATCGTACATGAGTAACCCGCGTTTCGGCAGCCCACAGCGGCAATGCCGGGAAAGGAATAACGCCAGATGACACAGGAACAGACCAAGGATTACACAAGACGGATCTCGCAGGCTAATCGTACAGAGCTCACAGTGATCGTCTACGACATAACACTCCAGCATCTC
>JAEEQC010000018.1 GCA_016285135.1 Lachnospiraceae bacterium | reverse complement strand
GGATACTAAAGCCCCGGCAAAAAACCGGGGCTAATGTTTAGTTTTTTTGGGGACATTTTCAAAAATGCTTGACATAGAGAATTTTCCCTCTCATCAAGACTCCCAAAACTCCCAAAACTCTCGGAGCTTTGGAAAATACAACTCTTTAGTCCCCCTGCTTTACGGGGATCTTTACGGTGTCGGAGTTGTAGACTTCGTAGAGCTTGTTCCAGCGGATGAAGTACTCGACTCCTCCGATCAGGGTGTTGGTCTGCATGAGCTGCATCTCACTGTCGGTCACGTCGTTGTAGATTGTGTCATACTCGCTTCCGGCGTCGGAGTTGCGCCAAGCCATGATCTGCACGGGGCGGGGCATGTTCTTGAAGGTGTTGTATGAGATGTCCATCCCGTAACCGCCCGAAACAAGGATCCCGCGGTAGATCTTGTCAGTTCCGTCATCCACGGTGTTAATCGTGTTGTTCTTGATCGTAAAGTCCTTCCAGTTCATAACGCGGATCGCGTCCTTGTCACACTTGGTAATACTGCAGTCCCTTATAGTGATATCTTTATGGAGCTTGTCCTGCGAGTACTTGTGAGTACCGATCGCACGCTCGAGATCCTTGAACGTGCAGTTCCTGACAGTGACTTTTTTATTCGGGGTCTTGTCATAAGACGACCAGTCCGCATGGAATCCGCCCGTCAGCTTGTCGGGAGTGTCGAGGTTTATGGCTTCTTTGTTATTCTTGGGAGAGTCTTTGTGACCGGTAAAGGTGCAATCTTCAATGAGCACGTTCTCGGACGCGTCAATCTCAAGGAAGTGTCCCGCGCACATGTTCTTAAAGTTGATGCCCTTTACGGTGATGTTCTTGTTGTGGCACATCATGATGCTGATAACGTCCTGCGCCGAAGCCTGATCGAACGTTACCTTGCCCTTGCCGATAAAGGCAACGTCATGAACTCCGCCATACTCCTTGTAGGCGCCGCTTGCCTGCGCGTCGGAGGGCGCACAGAGCTGGAAGAACGAGTACGAAGGTGGGAAAAGATCCGTCCCCGAATCCATGGACTTCTTGAGTTTGACCTTCTTATTAAAGATGATCGTTACGTTGGAAGGGACAAAGATCGTGTTTGATAACGTATATGTTCCCTTTTTGAGCACGAGCGTTCCTCCGCCCTCTGATTCGAGCTTCTCCATGTAAGAGCGGAGAAGGTAATAGCAGTGGGTGGCCTTTGAATAGGTGCCGTAGCGTTCGTAACCGAGAACGGGCTTGCTCTTCGGGGATATCTTGTATGTATGAAGTGAGCTGTCAGCAAGCTTTGCGCCGGTTGCTTCGCCGGAAGCGGCAGCATTGGCCGGTACGGCGGACACGGGAGAGAGTAGTGTTCCGACCAGAACAATAAGCGTTAGTAAAACAACTACGGGGTTAAAAAAGCGGGAGTGCTTGTGCATGTGAACCTCCTGATATCGGGTCTAACTCTCGAGATCCTGCGCGGGATCCGGGCCGGTGTCGGCTGACATCTTCCCAAACGGATCATTACATGAGAAACTACATAAACTATAGCTTTTCTGTGGTTTTTTTTCAAGAAGTCATACAGACAAAACGATCGCAACGATGTCCTCCGAAATCCCGGCAAAAAACGTCATCAAAAGGTGAGGTGTCAGTGTGGAACACGACGGACAGACATCCGATAACTTCCTTATTATCTTTTCGATCATTGTAAGTCTTCATCAACCGCTCTTGCCGACAGCTTAAGAAGGTAAAGAGCAACTTAAATTGTTCCTAATCTTCAAAAACCTTTCCCAACTTGTGTAGGTTGCTAAAATCTACAGATGTTAGGTTGTTTCCATCGAGGCAGCGTATCCATCGCAGATCGGGGTTATTGCTCAGATCCAGCTCTGTAAGCTGATTATTGATGCAATACAGCATCCGCAAATCGGGATTATTGCTCAGATCCAGTTCTGAGAGCATATTGTCGCTGCACCCAAGCTCTGTCAATTTCGGATTGTGACTAATATCAATAGTAGTAAGTTGATTGTTGTCGCACGAGAGGTCACTTAGTAATACATTTTTTGTAACATCAAGTTCTTTCAGGTTGTTTTCACTACAATCTAATTCTGTCAACGCTGTGTTATTGCTTACATCTATACTACTTAATGAATTTTTACTGCAATATAATTCTGTCAACGCTGTGTTATTGCTTATGTCAATACTTTCTATCTGATTCGAACTACACACCAGCACCTCCAATAATGCGTTTGAACTTGTATTCAGACTAGTTATACTATTGAAAGGGCAATCAACATACGCAAGTTTCAGATTATGACTTATATCCAAATCCTCAAGTTTATTATAACCACATCCTAACTCAATCAATTGCGCGTTATAACTCAAATCTAAGGATTCAATCTCATTGCTCCAACACCGAAGTATTTCAAGAGCAGTATTATAGCTCACATCAATCGATCCCAGTTTATTATTATCACATTGTAGCATCTTTAGATTAACAAAAAATTCCACCCCCTCAAGATCAGTAAGTCCTTTACTTCTAATAGATATCTCTGTAACATCCTCCGTTTCCTTGATTGACAAAACACCATCCTTATCCTTATCAAAGTTTTCCGAAACGTATTCTCGAAATACTTCATCGGGGAAATTATTAGAATCTATTTTTCGATCTTCAAGCTTGATCTCCCTTCGCATGTTGCATGAAGCAAGCAACAACACGATAAATACTACAATTACATAGTATGCTCTTTTCATGATATCTTCCTTTCAAAACATTACGAGTAAAATGAGGCCCCTTTCAACTTCAGTTCCGAAGCAATCATTAACTCGTTTTCCCATTTATTAAATCTTTCAGATAATCAGAAAAAAATTCATTCGTTACATAGTCACGTTCTTTTGGGCTAATCCGAGAATCACCCAGCAAAGTTTTAACTCCTTCCGGATTAGCTACTATGGTATCAACTGTAATGTTTCCAGGAAGATCAAAAATACTTCTCGGGTCTATTCCGTTTTGCTCTAACACCTTCCCAAAACGTTCAAGTATCCCCTCTGTGCTTGCCGTCTGATACACCATAGTCATCCCTTCACCTTTGCTGTTTGAGACCGTAATAGTTTTCATACCAAAATCATCATACGTCCCAATGCTGACTATATGCTTGTAAAGCCCGGTTTTATCGTCGAACAATCGATCGAATGTTTGGCTTTGGTCGTCCCCGAGCATATCACCCACAACGGACTGGGCCGCTCCTACAGCAAATAAAGTAAAAGCGTTTCCTTCTGCCAACCCTGTCCCGGCTCCAATAAGAAGGTTTTTGAATGTGCTATAGGCCGCTTTCTCCGGATTCGGAGAATAATTATCATACAAATACGTCCCCAGGTCATCAATAGCATCATTTTCTGTTTTTCTGGCTATCGTTATGGTTTCTTCACTAAGGTGATAATATGTGGTTCCACCGAGCTGTCCCCGACCAAAACCATGCGTTGTAGATGACTTTGTACAATTAAACTTAAGTTCGATGGAACCATCTTCACGCGTGGTAACCGAAATGTCCGGTTCTTTTGCATCTTTATCTGCTGTAAAACCGCTATCCTCATTCGGCAGCAACTTACCCCTTCCGAGATTGTGCTTTCTTGAGGTCCCCGTTCCGATCATCTCGCAGGCACCCAGCAAAGAAGCTTTCGCCAATAACCCATCATGTTTTTTGTCTAATTCACCTGCATAATCAAGAAGAGCAAATTCATCAAGCGGTGACTCGTTTTCATCCCAGTTGTTCACCACATCTTCCCAATCAATGCTGTTGCTATCGTACATATCCGAATGATCGATTATGATTTTCTGTAAAACTCTGCATTTTCTCGCGTCAATACTCCATTCCGAATACTCATTTGGCCTATGGTAAGCAGTCCAAGAATCATGTTGTGATATGTCCTTATTCTTTGTAAGCATGCATTTTAAGAAAGTAGCAGTGTCTTCATCTCCCATATATGCCAAAAGCAAGGCGAGATCATAATACTCTTCAGGGGTGATCTGATCCGCATCTTTTTTCAAAATGCTTTTTATTTCATACCAATCATAATTCACAGAATCATCCAGCCCTCTGATATAGAACGGAGGCAGGTCTTTCTTCAGCTTATACCTGAGTGCTTTATTCTGATTTTCAACCACAGAGGGATTGCTTCTCATCATCTTATCCCATTGATCGGTCGTGGGGAAGAACGATGCCTTATCTATAGTTGCATCATTTTGTTTCGGACCTGCACCATAAAACACGGCCGGTATTGCCTCAAACGTTTCTTCAGCAAAGACAGCATTGGCATCGCCGTCTACGATCTTTACTGATTCAGCCATACATTGTCTTCCCTGAGCAGCTACCTCGTTTTCTGTCGACTCATATACATCACATATAGAAAATAGTACAGACGCCATTGCTTCAATATTTCTTTTCTGTTGCGCCAGTTCCTCTGACAACCCCCTAAGTTGTTCCGAGATCCCGGTGGCACTTGCATCGCTCAAACAAGAAAGTACCCCGTTCGCTGCCCCAGCAATTTCAGCAATTTGAGCCTCAAGCTCATTTGCACTTTCCGCAAGCTCTCCCGCAGCTTCACGTGCTGCCGGTAAGTCAATCCAGAATTCCGCCATGAATTGATCCTCCCATTTGTGAATAATGGTTTTCTTGGAAAGGCATCGAAGAGTCAGAATGCTTTGAACTTGAGAAAAACTCCCTAAATCCCAGCGCTCCTCAGATACCTTTACAGTATTACC
Organism: Lachnospiraceae bacterium; assembly: GCA_016285135.1. Taxonomy (GTDB): domain Bacteria; phylum Bacillota; class Clostridia; order Lachnospirales; family Lachnospiraceae; genus RUG11977. Next base: position 19,700 of record JAEEQC010000018.1, on the reverse strand, counting down.
CAAGGAGCATTGTAAAGCAACGTTTGATGTGTGTCAACAATTTTAAGTTTGTCAGGATAGCAATATGAATAGATTATTTTATCAGGTTGGTACGACACTTGTACGACACCAAAAAAGGCAAAGAAGACACAAAACCGAGCAAAAGAAAAACCCTTGAAACGCTTAAATTTCAAGGGTTTATGTTATCTGAGCCACTCGGGACTCGAACCCGAGACAACTTGATTAAAAGTCAAGTGCTCTACCGCCTGAGCTAGTGGCCCGTACCTAAAAAGGCATCCTCGGCCGACGGGCGGCCAAAGCCTTGCGCTGTGCGCAAAACAGGGAATAACAGCAACCCTGTAGCAGGGCTAGCTGGATTCGAACCAGCGGATGCAGGAGTCAAAGTCCTGTGCCTTACCGCTTGGCGATAGCCCTGTAAGGGTGGGTACTGGGACTCGAACCCAGGGCCTCCAGAGCCACAATCTGGCGCGCTAACCAACTGCGCCATACCCACCATGTAAAGAAAGCCAAGTCTCTACATCCGTTCCTCTCGTGAAAACAAAAGGACGTGCCAGAAGGGATTCGAACCCCCGACCCACGGCTTAGAAGGCCGTTGCTCTATCCAGCTGAGCTACTGGCACATATAGCTATGCAAGCATAAAGCGGGTGATGGGAATCGAACCCACGTGTCCAGCTTGGAAGGCTGGTGTTCTACCATTGAACTACACCCGCATGTCACATATATTTAATTGAAACAACTTTGCCGCTGTCTCAACAGCAGAAGTTATTATATAACAGCGATTCTCCGTTGTCAAATAGAAAAATAATGATTTTTCACATAATTGCCATTATTTTGTTCTTTGACTGACACAGAGCACGTTTATAGTGGTGTTTGAGCGCGGGCCGAAAGGTTGCCCGGGCAGTTGATCTTCATGACCCGCCTGATAGTTCGGGTTACGAAATGATTGTATTTTCATAGCGTGATGGTTATAATAACGCTATAAGCCTACTGTAAGGCGCATCTTTCGGGCAGGGTTCTCGAAAGAGCGGCCTGAGGTGAGGTCCGGTACCCCCGGGGCAGCATCTGCACCGGGTGAAAACTGCGACAGACCGTCCCACCCACTTGTGTTCACGGAACACTTGCACACGGTCGGCCGCAAAGAAGAGGAGGTTTTGTATGAAGAGATTTTACAAGGTACTTGCAGTTGCACTCGCACTGATCCTCGTGATCGGAGTGGTACCCGCATCTGCAGCATCGAGTGACCTTTCACTCACCAAGACAAAGAAGACCATCTTTGTTGACGGGTGCAGAGGAACAACCGCTGCGGGAAAGGAAGCGAAGTACTATTCTTATGCCGGCATAAAGAAGCTTGTCAAGAACTTCGACAGCAAGACAATGGACATCAAGCTTGACAGCAGCGATCCCTCCGTTGTTTCTACAGATGATAAGAAGGACCGTGTAAATGCGGTTGCACCCGGCAAGGCTGCAGTTACAGTCAACGTATTTAAGAAGAAGAGTTCCGAACTCCTCTTCAGTAAGTCGATTGTTGTCACCGTTAAAAAGAACGCTACCGCGAAAACACTTCTTGTAAGCGGCATCAAGGACGGCGACAAGTTCAAGGTTAAGGATTCCGTGACCGTTTCTCTCACCAGAAAGAGCGGCAGCGATACCGACCTTCGTCGTCTCATAGCTTCGGGCGATGGCGTGACCATCAGCGAGGCAGGCACCAGAAAGTTCAAGGTTACATTCACAAAGGCCGGCACCTACACACTCACAGCGGAAGCTTACATGAGCGAGAAGTACGACGGCGCTACGGCTTTCAAGTCCTTTGCAGTCACAGTTGCCGATGACACGAAGGAAGAGGAAAAGAAGGACGACAAGAAGGAAGAAGAGAAAAAGGCCGGCAAGCTCGAGGCTGTGCAGATCGCAGCTGACGCTTTCAAACTCACCGGTTCTTCCATCACAAGTGCGTACACCAAGGACAGCGTGAAGATGTACTACCTGATCGCTAACACTAGGGTTGACTTCCACGGTGAGGTAAAGAGCGTTTCGGTTACTGACAACACCGCTACTGTAACCATGTTCTCGAATCTCGAGCAGGATCAGACATACTACGTTGTATTCGGTGAGGAAGAGGCTTCCTTTAAGACTATCAAGGTAGATGCTAACGATCCCGTTAAGTCGATCAAGTCGATCGTTCTCAAGACGCACACAGCTACGATCAATGAGAGCGTTGATATCGAGTTCATTTATTACGATGCAACCGGTGTTGATATCACAAACATTAAGGATTTAAAGAGCCTCGCTGACTCCAGAGTTGAGCTCACCGTTACAGCAGGTGACACCAACGGTTATGTGGACACAGCTTCGCGTACTATCAACATTTACGAGAAGGGCAAGGCCGTTACTATCAAGTACAGCCTCACAACAGATTATGAGCCTGTAAACTACACACCTATCACGGTTTCCGGTACCGGTAATATCGTCGGTGTCGAGAAGGTACTTCCGGTTGTTTCCAGCTCGATCTGGACACTCAGTAACGACGGTGATGCCAACTACCTCAAGAAGACAGATAAGACAAATTCCACTATCTGCGTTGGCGATAGCGGCTACGTTCTCGAGGTGCTCTACCTTTATTCCGACGGAACAGTCAAGACACCTAAGGAGCTCGGTGCGGTTGCTACATCTGTCAATGAGAGCGTTCTCATGATCGGTGGCACGGGCGCTTCGGGCGGAGATCTTCTTATCCCCAACCAGACAGGTGAGACCTACATCAAGTACAAGGTTGGAGATCAGGAACTTCCCGGTATCAGAATCACCGTTCAGGCTGAGCGTAAGGCTAGCTCGATTGTGGCTACAGTAGATAAGCAGAAGCTCAATATTAATGCGGGTGTTAATGATTCTATCGAAATAGATGCCATTGTTAAAGATCAGTACGGTGTCGAGATGAAGAATGAGCCTCTCTTCATTACACAGAAGGATGCTTCAATGAAGGACGTTACCGTATCGTTCGGTTCGTTCTTGAACGGAAAGCTTATAGTTATGGGTACTGATTGCACCATAATCGGAACAAACCCTGTATATAATGTTGTGGCTGATGTCAGCAACGGTAACGGACTTACACGCACTGTGAGCTTTACTGTTCGTGATATCCCGTTTGATTCCTCCAAACTTACAACCTACAATGCAACTCTCGAAGTAGAGGGTGATCTGAACATTGATACGGGTCTTGTAAACGGCAAGCAGAATGATAAAGAGACTTACGCCTATGTAAGCTTCTCATCCGACGGTTTCTGCCTTAGTGAGAATGTGGGTTATATTCGTGATAAAGCACCCACTACAGCACTCAAAGCTTCCGATTTCTCGAAGACTGCAGGCGCACAGATTGTATACATGACAATCCAGTTCCAGCCTGAAGGAGGATCTGAGACGTATATTACCTCAGGTGTTAATATTGAAGCCGAAGACAATGGATTCTTTATTACTTTTGATCCCGTTTCTGCAGGCAAGAAGCTTGCTAAAGGTCGCTACACACTGAAGGCATACCTCATCACACTCGGTGAGACATCTTCAGTCATCAACAAGCAGATCACACCTGTACGCGTGATCACCGTCAAGGACAATGCACTAGTAGGAAGTTACGTACAGAAGAAGGAGACACTTAACATCTCTGGTCCTGTGAACAACTCGAATATCGCTGAATTCTTCGACTTCTACCTTGAAGGCGAGAAGCTTGATCCTTCGCAGATCACCTCGGTTGATTTCTCGGGCGGTGCAGACGGCAAGACAGCATTCATCACCAGCGTAACATTCACACTCACCAATGATCCTTACGGACCTTTCCAGCAGACCATCAAGGTGGGCAAGCTTATCAAGTTCTCTGCTTGATCTAATGCATATGTGATAAACTCATACTCCCTCGTCTCGACAGAGACGAGGGAGTGTTTTAAATAAATAAAAATCCTCGCCGCTGATATTGGGCGAGGATTTATAAGCAATATGGTAATAAGCAACCTCAGATCTTGTCTCCTGCGATATCGCTCAGGTCGAAATCCTGCGAGAGGAGAAGTGAGAGGTCTCCGTCGGGTTCGGCTACGAGACGCCTCGATTGGTTAAGGATGGCCTCCTCGACTTTGTTACGGGCGAGACGACCGTTGCCGGCGTCCGAAGGACGGAGAGCCTGAACTGCGTTGAAGTAGGAGAGGAGTGAAGTGTCAGCTCCTTCGTCGATCGAGTAACCCTTGCCTTGTGCGATGGTGTGCGCGATCGCGACAAGCTCTTCGCCGGTGTAGTCGGGGAAGTTGATGAGGTTCGGGAAGCGGCTCTTGAGACCTGAGTTGGAGGTCAGGAACTCTTCCATTTCGTTGCTGTAGCCGGCGAGGATAACAACGAGGTTGTCGCGGTTGTCCTCGATGCCCTTAACGAGCGTGTCGATCGCTTCGAGACCGAAGGAATCCTCGGTTCCGCGGTAAAGGCTGTAAGCCTCATCGATAAAGAGGACGCCGCCGATCGCGGACTTGATGACCTGGTTGGTGAGGGGCGCGGTGTGTCCGACATACCTTCCGACGAGGTCGGCACGCGATACTTCGACGAGCTGTCCGCCCGTGAGCACGCCGATCGCCTTGAGGTAGCGGCTGATGATTCGGGCAATGGTAGTCTTGCCCGTTCCGGGATTGCCCGTGAAGATCATGTGCTTGCTCACATCGCTGCTTTTGAGGCCTTCCTCACTCCTGCGCTTCTTGATGCGGTAGTACTCTTCAAGACCGAGGATGTACTCCTTGATGGAAGCAAGTCCGACGATCTTGTCGAGCTCTTCGCGAACGGCCTCGAGGCCTGTCGTGTAGGTTACGGGCAGGCATGCGAAGAGGTCTGTTGCCTCACCGCCGCTCTCTGCCGTAACGCGTCCGTCCTCCGACATGTAGAGGTGGATGTCCGCGCCTTCGGGAAGGTCCGTCTCGAGCCTGATCTGCACGAGTGCATCGAGGAAGTCCTCGTAAAACTTAAGGACGGCCCTGAGCCCCGCGTTCTTATCGCTCTGGGCAACGCTGTGATCGACCACTTCATCGGCAACCTGAAGGTTGAAGTGGAGATGCGTCGAAGCGAGGTCTTTGAGCTTATTCATCTCAATCTGAGCGATCTGAGCGATCGTCTCACGACTGAGCCTGTCAGTTTCACAAATATCCGAGATCGAATTAACAAAGGGAGCACCGAAGCAGTCTGCGAGCTTCTCGATGGAACCGGTGCTTATGAACACAAGGAACTTGCCCTGGACGTCGAACGTTCCGACTGCGTCGTGAGCGAGTGAGTTCGCGACGTTGATGAGCTGTCCGTTCTGCAGGACGTAGCGCGAGGACAGCCTGCACTGACCCTTCATGACCAGATCGCAGAGGTTGTTAAGGAAGGAAATGTGGCAGTTCTCAAAGTTCTCGAAGAGGATGACCTCATTCTCCGAGGAGAGTGCGCTGTAAAGATCCTGAAGGAAGAGCTTCTCTTCACCTGCAGAAGGGTAGAGTGAAAGGTCGATCACCGTAACCTCGGGGGAGCGAAGGATTCCGCGCGAGGCCATCTGCTTGACGGCGGTCGAAAGCGCAAAGTGTCGTCCCGTGTACGCGGGTCCCGTGATGTAGATTGTGTTGGCAGGAAGCTTGCCGGGGCGTGAGAGCACGAAGGGGCGCTTAAAAGCGATCGTCAGCTTCTTGAGAAATGCCTGCTGACCGAGGACGGTGGTCATAAGCTCATCGGCAAGTCCGTTAAACTTCTCCGGTCCGGGAGGCGCTATGGGAGCATCGTTATAATCATGATCGATGTCCTTGGTGAAGGAGTCAATCTCTCTCTCGAGCTTCTTTGCATCCGCCATCGCCTCGTTGATGCTCGAGTATGAGGGCTGCTCGTAGTAGGCTGCGGAAGAATCTCTGTCCGCCGGTGCGGGCTCAAAAGGAGGACGCTTATCAAGGTCGATCCCGCGTTCCTCGCACATCCTGCCGATGTCGAGAGATTGGTCATAAGACGCAGTCGGAAGACTCCTGCCCGTAACCTTGCGGAGGTTGTCGATCAGGTTGCCGCCTTCTTTTTTGCGCCTTCTCTGAGCTTCTTTTATCTCATCGAGTGTGTAATTGCTTCTTTTTCCGAGGATCCCGTTCAGGGAATCGTCAATATCGTCTCGCATGTATGATCCTTTCAAAACAGTCAAGAATAGAATTCATGAATTATTGTATAACACGGCGCCCTTTCTTTCAAGTTGGGTATTGCGGGAAAAGGCTTTCTTGAGTATAATCGTAGCGTGTCGCTTTTTGAGCCTTTGGGCAGATCGCGACCGTCAGAGAGACACCGTACGGACGCCTATGTGGGCTGTCCGGTTTATACGATCAAAAACCGCGGGGAGAAACATGTACAGTATCTTATGCAGAGACGGTGGCGCCAAACGCGCCCGATTCGAAACCGTTCACGGTACGATCGAAACACCGGTTTTTATGAATGTGGGAACTGTGGCTGCCATCAAGGGCGCCGTTTCTTCGGTCGACCTTGCGGGGCTCGGTACACAGGTTGAGCTTTGCAATACCTACCACCTCCACGTTCGTCCCGGCGACGAGATCGTGAGAAAGATGGGCGGTCTCCAACAGTTCATGAACTGGCACGGTCCGATCCTTACCGACTCCGGCGGATTCCAGGTTTTCTCGCTTGCCGGACTGCGCAGGATCAAAGAAGAGGGAGTGACCTTTAACTCCCACATAGACGGAAGGCTCATCAAGATGGGCCCCGAGGAGAGCATGCAGATCCAGTCGAACCTCGCTTCGACCATAGCGATGGCCTTTGACGAATGTCCTCCGAGCACAGCCGAGAAGGCATATATCACCGAGTCCGTTGCGAGGACTACGAGATGGCTCGTGCGCTGCAGGGACAAGATGAGCGAGCTCAACTCACGTGAAGACACCATCAACCCTCATCAGATGCTCTTCGGCATCAATCAGGGCGGCATATATAACGATATCAGAGTGGAACATGCGCGCCGCATCAGGGAGCTTGATCTCCCGGGGTACGCGATCGGCGGACTTGCAGTCGGCGAAACGCATGAGCAGATGTACGACGTTCTCGAGCACGTCGTACCCGAGCTTCCTTCGGACAAGCCCGTCTATCTGATGGGTGTCGGGACACCGGCCAACATCCTCGAGGCAGTCGACAGGGGAGTCGATTTCTTCGACTGTGTTTACCCCACACGTAACGGCCGTCACGGCCATGCCTACACGCGTTTCGGGAAGCTCAATCTCCTCAACGCCCGCTACGAGACCGACGACAGACCGATCGAAGAGGGCTGCGGCTGTCCCACGTGCAGGAACCATTCACGCGCATATGTGCGTCACCTCTTAAAGAGCGGCGAGATGCTCGGATGCAGGCTGATGGTCATGCACAACCTTTACTTCTACAACAACCTCATGAAGCGGATACGTGATGCTATCGAGGAGGGAAGGTTTAAAGAATTCAAGAGGGGATTGCTTGAGTCCATGGAAAAAGGTGAAGACTGATCCCTCGGCAGAAGTTCACATGTGGTGATACGTCGCCGGGACCAAAAGTGACCGCGTGGTGACAGAGTGGTCCGGCCTGAGGCGCCCGCACAGTAAGACGTGGGCGGAAGAATAAAAGACATTAACATAAGCGTTAGGGCCCATGGCGGCTTGACATGCGGTATGTGGTGTAAGATAGAGATTATTTGGAGGTTTTTTATGTTTAATTTTTTACTTGACGGAGCAGCAGCTGCAACAGACGCTACAGCAGGAGCAGGCGGATCGTGGATCATGATCGTGGTTTACGTCGTTATCCTCGGCGGTGTTTTCTACTTTATGGCTATCAGACCCCAGAAGAAGCAGCAGAAGCAGCAGGCAGCGCTTATCGAATCGATCGCAGTCGGCGACAGCGTTCTTACAACAAGCGGTTTCTACGGCGTGGTTATCGACGTTATGGATGAAGTCATCGTTGTTGAGTTCGGTAACAACAAGAACTGCCGTATCCCCATGAAGAAGACCGCGGTTGTTGAGGTTGAGAAGACCGAGAAGCCTGAGGCTTAAGGCTTCATACAGGAAGGCTTTGACGACCTTTTAATTCACAAAACAGATCCTTTTATGACAAACATGTGACAAAGATTGCAGGTAAACTCTGGGCAGGATGTGACGCATGGATTTACACCGGAGGATCGAATGATGAAGCAACTTAAGAACAACTTCATAAGAGTTCTTGGATTCGCGCTTTTCTTCGGGTTGTGTATTTTCATGGTCAGCGGAGTGAAGGCAAAGGCAGCGGACACAGACCCCAAGCTTAATCTTGAATCTTGTGACGTCACTGTTGACGGCATCTACAGACTCAGGGTTTACAACCTTGACGGACGTTCCGTTATCTTTCGCTCGAGCGATACATCGATCGTAACAGTGTCCAACACAGGCAAGTTAGTAGGAAGGAACTGCGGTGACGCGGTAGTAACCGCACTTGTCATCGAAAACGGTTCGATCGTATCCACTCTGCAGTGCGATGTTCATATAGGACCCGCAGCAGTAAGCATCAGGTTTACATCAAAGAAACTTGTGCTTAAAGAGGGTACCGCGAAGAGGATCTATCCTCTCGTGATCCCCAAGAACACGGTTGAGAAACCCATCTATTGGTCGGATGACACCTCGATCGCAACTATCTCCTCAGCAGGCACTGTACGTGCACAGAGCGTTGGCTCGGTGGATGTACACGGCATGATCGACAACGGCGACTCTGATGTTTGCCGTGTCACAGTCCTTTCGGCAGATGACTACGAGGACTACAGGATCGGCAGGAGAAGTCTGGAAGACATTCTTTCGGACATGAGTAACACAGACGTTCAGGAATCAAATACCACTACCGAAGAGGAAGTGACAACGGCTCCCGATCCCGGGATCGTTACACCCACTCCCACGGTTACTCCCGTAGCAGGCGTTGCTACGGCACCGGTTGCAGGAAAGTGACCGTCTGAAAGTACTTAGAAGATCACGGATGGCCGTCCCGCGCGAATCGGGTCGGCCATTCTTTCTTTTCACATCACCGTTTCAAAGAGGAGGTACACATGGATTATATTCTGATCGCAGACGACAACCCGGATATTACGAGCGTTCTTGCAAACTACGCACGTAAGGAAGGCTACGAGCCCGTTATTGCCGCCGACGGCGACGAGGCACTCATCAAGTTCAAAGAGTACAAGCCCGCCTGCGTTCTTCTTGATGTCATGATGCCCAAGAAAGACGGGTACGCTGTCTGCCGTGAGATCAGGGAAGGTTCCGACACACCGGTCATCCTTGTGACGGCCAGAGGTGAGGATTTTGAGAAGATCATGGGACTCGATATCGGAGCCGATGATTACATCCTCAAGCCTTTCAGCCCCAACGAGGTCATGGCACGTGTCCGTGCGGTGCTCCGTCGTATGACCAAGACAGAGAAGCCGGAAGAGGACTGCATGACCATCGGAACCATGAAGCTCTCGCTCGCCGAGTACTCGCTCACTATCGGTGATACAAAGATCAACCTCACCAAGAAGGAGATCGAGACCATGTGGATCCTCGCCAAGAACCCCAACAAGGTTTTCACGCGAGACAATCTCCTCGACAGCCTCTGGGGCTACGACTACTACGGCGACAACAGGACGGTCGATTCACACATCAAGCGTCTCCGCGCCAAGATCGACGCCGTACCTCATCCCGAGTGGGAGGTCAGCACAGTCTGGGGCGTAGGATATAAATTCGAGATCAAAGAATAAAGATAAGATTCGGAGCTTCAAAACAGTGTGTTTCGAAGCTCCGAAGTGTTATAATGGAAGAAAAGAAACATTAGGGTTTATCGGGGACATATGAAGAACATATTCGGCAGATTCAACAACATATTCTATAAAGTGTTCGGTGCCTTCTCGGCACTGACGGTGTTCTCTGCGCTTCTTCTCGGGATCGTGTTCGTCAGGCTCTACTCCACAGCGGCACAACGCAGCAGACAGGAATCCCTTTGTCACGTCTCCGACCAGATCGCGGAGAGACTTGCCGATACCATCATGTACGGTGACTATGAAGGACTCATGCAGTTCCTCGAGATCTACAACTCCTTCGAATCGGCAGAGATCTGGCTCATCAGCAAAGATGAGGGACAGATCGGCGTGGACGGCGAGCTCCTCGGCATGGACATGCAGCTCGCGACCGATCAGGAAGAGTACCTCGAAGTCATAGACAAAGCTTATGAAGGCAAGCAGGAGGCTTCTGTCTTCTACAGTGATATTCACAAGGCAACAGCGCTTGTTGTCGGGACGCCGGTCAGGGGCGCGGACAACACCATCGTCGGTGTGCTCGTCTCTATCGAGACACTTGAGGATCTCGATGACACCATCCGCGACACGAGCCGTATCATCTTTGTCAGCTCCATCATGGTACTTCTTGTCAGCGGTCTGATCGCGTTCATCTTTGCACGAAGGATCACGGAGCCCGTCAGACAGATGAGGCTCATGACCAGGGACATGATCGAAGGAAACTACAAGCTCAAGACCGGTATCAAGCGCCACGATGAGATCGGCGAGATGGCCGAAAGTATAGACATGCTCTCCGACAAGCTTCTTGAGAACGAGGAAGAGCGTAAGAACATGGAGCAGATGAGACTCGACTTCTTTGCCAATGTTTCGCACGAGCTGAGGACTCCCATCACTGTTGTGCGTGCGTACGCCGAGAGTCTCGTGGACGGCGTTGTGACCACAAAGGAAGAGCAGGAGGACTACTACGGACGCATCCTTCGCGAGTGCTCCAATATGGAGCGCCTTGTCGGCGATCTCCTCACTCTCTCCAAAATGCAGAACCCCAACTTCCGTATCGAGAAGGAGCTCGTCAGCCTTACCCAGATCCTTGAGGACGCGGTTGGCGGTGTCGGTGCGATCGCAGCGGACAAGGGCATCTCGATCAGCCCTTCGGGTCAGTTCGATGAGCCCTGTATGGTCATGGGTGACTACGGACGCCTGCGTCAGATGTTTATGGTAGTCTTTGACAATGCACTTAAATTCTCGCCCGAGGGCTCGACGATCCACGTGGATGTCAAGTGCGCCGGCGGCGTAGAGGTCACGATCCGCGACGAGGGTGTCGGGATCGCACCCGAAGAGCTTCCCAACATCTTTGAGAAGTTCTACAAGTCACGCCTCCTTGAAAATGAGAAAGGATCGGGTCTTGGACTCGCCATAGCCAAGTACATCTGTGAGAAACACAACGGAACAGTCAGGGTTGAGAGCGAGCTCGGAAAAGGCACAGCGTTCACATTCGTTTTCGGAGCGCTTGAAGAGGACCGCACCTGAAGTGTACACAATTACTGAAATCACGAAGAATAATTTGAAAATTCTGAACACAGGAAAATATTTTTCTGTAATCAGCAAAAAACACTTGCGATTATTTAGAAAATATGGTAGTATAGAAACATCAAAAAACAGAACAGTCAATATCCTGGGGTGTGCGACATTCCCGAATTTTTGAACCTACATTACTTTAAAAGGGATTCCAAGATTTTTAAGTCTATGGCAGGCCTCCGTACGAGAGGAAGGCAGAAGCTTAAGTGAGGTTACCCACCTAGCTCGGGCTAGGAGTCAAAGATCGGGAGACGGCACTTTGGGTAACTATTTACGGGACGTATGTCCCGTACTTTTTTTGTTTTATTGTTGCTTTTTGTTTGGCTATTTATCGCTGCTATATATTCTGCTTTTTATTTCGCTTTTCTTTCGGGTTTGGTTACTTATATTTCACGTTTTCTTCACTTTTCGTTCGCTTCTATTTTAATCCCTAATGTGATATACTCTTATGCTGAAAGCAACCTGTCTGACAGGCATCTCCGAAAGGGATGACCGGACAGGGACGTGGCAGGCATCTCCGGAAGGAATATCGTGACAGTGAGAATAAAACACCCGTGACACGGTTCACGGGGGATAGGACCATATAAATGAACGATTTTAGAGGCAACAAAGACAACAAAAACGATGGCAAGCCCAACAGCCGTCTTATTCTGATATGTGTGGGCGTGACCGTCATTCTTATTCTTTTCTTCAGTCAGGTGACAAAGAACCTTCAGTCTGCTCTGCAGCAGGAGGTTTCGTACGATGTCTTCCTTAAGGCGGTTGAGCAGAACCTTGTTGACAAGGTCTACATCAAGCAGGAGAAGATCGAGTTCACCAAGAAGGGCGCTACGGACAATCCGTACGAGAGCGTGACATTTTACACCGGTACGCTCGGTGACCTGAATCTGGTAGACAAGCTTTACGAGTCGGGGGTTACCTTCCAGGGTGAGATCGTCGACACGGGCACCACGATCTTCGATATCATCCTCGCGTACGGACTCCCCTTCATCATCATATATGTTCTGATGTACTTCTTCATGAGGACGATCTCAAGGAGCGGTGGCGGCGGACTGATGGGTGTCGGCAAGAGCAATGCGAAGCTCTACGAAGTCGAGAAGGATACCGGAGTCTCTTTTAAGGACGTTGCCGGGCAGGACGAGGCCAAGGATTCGATCTACGAGCTTGTTGACTTCCTTCATAATCCGGGGAAATATCAGAGGATCGGTGCGAGACTCCCTAAGGGCGCGCTCCTCGTCGGACCTCCCGGAACAGGTAAGACACTCCTTGCCAAGGCGGTTGCCGGCGAGGCACATGTTCCTTTTTTCTCACTTGCGGGATCCGCATTCGTCGAGATGTTTGTCGGCGTCGGCGCTTCAAGAGTGAGAGACCTCTTTAAGCAGGCACAGTCCCAGGCTCCCTGTATCGTGTTCATCGACGAGATCGATGCGATCGGTAAGAGCAGGGATTCTCAGTACGGCGGCGGGAACGACGAGCGTGAGCAGACACTCAACCAGCTTCTTGCGGAGATGGACGGATTTGATACATCGAAGGGTATCGTTATCCTTGCGGCGACCAACCGTCCCGAGGTTCTTGATAAGGCGCTTCTGCGTCCCGGTCGTTTCGACCGCAGGATCATCGTTGAGAAGCCCGATCTCAAGGGTCGTGTCGAGGTCCTCAAGGTTCATGCCGCACATGTCAATCTTGACGATTCGGTCAACCTCGAAGAGATCGGACTTGCCACCTCGGGTGCTGTCGGTTCCGATCTTGCCAATATCATAAACGAAGCTGCGATCCTCGCTGTCAAGAACGGACGTAATGCCGTTTGTCAGGCAGACCTCATGGAGTCCGTCGAGGTCGTTATCGCAGGTAAGGAAAAGAAAGACAGGGTTTTAAGTCCCGAAGAGAAGAAGATCGTTGCATATCACGAGACCGGTCACGCGCTCATCACAGCGCTCGAAAAGAAGGCTGAGCCCGTTCAGAAGATCACGATAGTGCCCAGAACGATGGGATCTCTCGGCTACGTTATGCAGGTTCCCGAGGAGGAGAAGTATCTCCAGAGTGCAGACGAACTCAGGGCCCGCCTCGTTACTCTTTACGGCGGACGTGCTGCTGAGGAGGTTGTGTTCGGTTCCATCACAACGGGTGCCGCCAGCGACATTGAGAAGGCGACTTCGATCGCGCGTGCCATGGTCACACAGTACGGTATGTCCAAGAAGTTCGGGCTTATCGCTCTCGAGTCGATCGAGCACAGGTACCTTGACGGTCGCCCTGTCATGAACTGCGGACAGGATACGATCAGCGAAGTCGATCATGAGGTCATGGAACTTCTCGAAGAGTGTCACACCAAGGCGGTCAAGCTCCTCGAGGAGAACAGGGACGTGCTCGACAAGATCGCTGCTTATCTCGCCGAGAAGGAGACGATCACGGGCAAGCAGTTCATGGACCTTTACGAGCAGGCGGTCGCTGCGAGAACTGCAGGATCACCCGATAGAGTTGCGGAAGATGTTAAACCGGCAGAGGCTGTAAGTGATGCCGGGAGCGCTGCAGTACCCGAAAGTGCTGTAAGTGACACTGCTGAGACAACTGAAAAAGAAGTTTCGGAAGCACCGGAACAGAAGACGGAATAGCATAAGCGTTGAAGAAAACGAGACTGTTACAGGTTCGGTTAAGTAGCATAGAGAGAAGGTGCACCTTCTGAGAACAGAGGAATTCAAGATGGAACGTCCCGGTCAGGTTGAGATCGGGCAGCAGGTGGAGATAGTGGAGCGCAACACGGTTGCGTTCTACTATTACATCATAGTACCGGCCGTTGCGATGTCCGGGAACTACAAGTTCTCCGAGCGTATCAAGGCAAGAAACGGCGTGGTGCGTGACATAAAGAGGGACGAAAGAGGTTACTTCGTCTCCGTGGAATTTGAGGAATAAATGTGCCGGTTTACGATGACCGGATCTAATAGGTATTATGGCGGGGGAAGCGGATGTTTGATATCAACGAGGAATTAAAAAAGCTTCCGGACAAGCCCGGGGTCTATATCATGCATGATGCCCCCGGCAACATCATCTATGTCGGAAAAGCGATCAGTCTGAAGAATCGCGTCCGTCAGTATTTCCAGAAAAGAGTGCGCTCACCCAAGATCGAGCGCATGATATCTCTTATCGACCACTTCGAGTATATCGTTGTGGACAGCGAGGTTGAGGCACTCGTCCTCGAATGCAATCTCATCAAAGAAAACAGACCCAAGTATAACACAATGCTTATGGATGACAAGTCCTACCCCTTCATCAAGGTGACGATCGGGGAAGACTATCCGCGCGCATTCCTCACGCATAATGTCAAGAAGGACGGGTCGCGTTACTTCGGACCGTACACCGATGTCGGTGCTGCAAAGAACGCGCTCACGCTCCTCGACAATCTCTACGGACTCCGCCCCTGCAGGCAGACCCTTGAGAAGGGTGTCCATATCAAGCCGTGCCTCTACTGGGACGTACACAAGTGCAAGGCTCCGTGTGCCGGGCTTGTGAGCGACGAGGAGTATGCAGGGCTCGTGAAGAATGTCATCGAGTTCCTTTCGGGCAACATTGCGCCCGTGAAGCGCAAGCTCAAGGAAGAGATGAAGGAAGCTTCCGACAATCTCGAGTTTGAGAAGGCAGCCAAGCTCCGCGACCTGATCGCAGATGTTGAAAGAGTCGGAAAGTCACAGAAGATCACCGCCTCCGACGAGGGCGACCGGGATGTCATCGGTATCGCCGTCAAGGACGACAGGGCGGTGGCACAGGTCTTCTTCATTCGCAAGGGCAAGATGACGGGGCGCGAGCATTTCTACCTCACCGAGGCAGGCGACGAGACACCGGAGTCGCTCCTCAGTACGTTTATAAAACAGTTTTATACGGGCAACCCCAACATCCCCGGAGTGATCCTTCTTCAAAGCGAGCCGGAAGACAAGAGCGCGCTCGAAGAATTCTTATGTTCACTGACGGGGTACAAGGTTACCCTCAAGGTTCCCGCAAGGGGCGACAAGGAGGGGCTTGTAAGGCTTGCTTCGGATAATGCCAAGATGGTCCTCGAAAAAGACCGCGAGAGACTCGAGAGCGAGCATGAGGGTGCGATGGACGCGCTCAGGGAACTGGCAACGCTCCTTGATATCGAACCGCCGAGACGTATCGAATCCTACGATATCTCGAACACGAGCGGCTTCGAATCGGTCGGATCGATGGTGGTACACGAGAACGGCAAGCCCAAGAAGAGCGACTACCGAAAGTTCAGGATCAGGACGGTAAAGGGTCCCGATGACTACGCGTCACTCGCTGAGGTTCTTCGCAGGCGCCTCACGCACCGTGAGCGCATCGCGGACGGGGACGATTCCTTTAACGACTTCCCGGATCTTATTCTGATGGACGGTGGCAGAGGACAGGTAAATGTGGCTCTCGAGGTCATGGAAGAGCTCGGACTGGACATCCGTGTCTGCGGACTTGTAAAGGACGATCACCACAGGACTCGCGGACTCTACTGCGACGGTGTCGAGGTTCCGATCGGACTCAGGAGTGCGGCGTTCATGCTGATCACACGCATCCAGGACGAGACGCACCGTTTCGCGATCGAATATCACAGGGAGCTCCGCTCGCGTGCGCAGACGCGTTCGATCCTCGACGACATCCCGAACATCGGACCGAAGAGGCGGCGTGCTCTGCTCAAAGCCTTCGGATCGCTGGAGGCGCTCCGCGACGCGGATCTGCAGACTATCGCTAATGTCGAAGGTATGACGGAGGCGGCTGCGCAGTCCGTATATGCGTTCTTTCATGCGGAAGATTAGGAGGTTTTCATGTCTCTGTACTTGCATCTGGGTCCGTCCGGCAGCGGCAAAACGCATCGTCTTATGCAGATCGTCATAGACGAAGCGTCCGCATCCGTCTCCCGGAACGTCCTTCTTATAGTGCCCGAACAGGTGAGCATGCAGGCTACGGCGCAGCTCGTCGCGGCACACCCCGGCCATACGATCATGAATGCGGATGTCCTGAGCTTCATGCGCCTCGCGTATCGCGTGTTCGACGAGCAGGGACGGAAGGTCCCTCTTGTGCTGGACGATACGGGCAAGAGCATGATCGTGAAGAAGGTTGCGCTCGATATCGCGGACAAGCTTTCTGTCTATGCGGGACTTGTGCGTAGACAGGGCTTTATCGAAGAACTCAAATCGCTGATCTGCGAATTTTATCAGTACGGAATAGATGACGAAACGATCGGGAAGATGCTCGAGGCAGCGGGCGAGAGCGACAGGCTCCGCGCCAAGCTGTCTGATGTTCGTGCGGTCTTTAACGGATTTAGGAACTTCATAAAAGAAAGATTCGTGATGAATGAGGAGCTGCTTGACTTGCTCGCGAGTGTAGTCGGCCGGTCGGAAATTGTCAGAGGCAGTGTTCTTGCCTTCGACGGATTCACGGGCTTTACCGCTCCTCAGTACAGACTGCTCGAAAGCCTGATGCGTGCTGCGTGTGATGTGCACTTCAATGTCACTGTCGATCCCGGACTTGATCCTTCGCGCGCGAGAGATTCGATGTTTGCGCTCAGTCAGGAAACTATCGATAAGCTTACAGAACTCGCCGGACTCACGGGACACAAGGTCATCATCGACTGCCCGGACACACCGGGAGTCCGCTTTGAGAACAAAGCGCTCGCGCACCTTGAGAAGAATGTGTTCCGCTATCCCTACAGCAAAAAAGACGCTTATGAGGGCATCGTGACGGCATGCTGCGAGAATGCCGATGTCGAGACAGCTTTCGTGATCACACGGATAAAGCGTCTGGTCCGCGAAGAGAAGCTCCATTACAAGGATATGGCCGTGGTCATCGCAGACATGCAGGGAATGTCCGCCGGCGTAGCGGCCGGTTTTGAAAAGGCCGGTATCCCCTGCTTCCTCGACTCCAAGAAGAACATACTCGGAACGGAGCCTGTTGAGATGATACGCGCAGCTATAAGCGTTGCGCTCTCCGATTACTCGTATGAAAGCGTGTTCAGGTTCATCAAGGCGCTTCCTGCGGACATGCGCGCCGGCATGGAGAATGTCGAGAACTTCGTGCGAGGCAGAGGGATCCGTGGAGCGAGCCGTTGGAAGAAAGAGTGGACCGGCAGTGTTTACAGGCATTATCAGACAGATCTTGACGATCTGAACAAAAACCGGGAGACGGTTGTGTCTCTCTTAGAGCCGTGCGTGAAGGTACTGGCTTCAAAGAAGTCGACCGTCAGAGAGAGGCTCGGTGCGCTCATGACGCTCCTGACGGAGTGCGGCGTGAAGGAGAAGCTCGAGCAGAAAGTCGAGCTCATGCAGACCTCGACCCTTGCACAGGAGAGGCTTGCGGCCCGCGAGGATGCTCAGCTTTTCGAGTCGATCGAGGCAGTCTTCGAGCATGCGGACAGCCTCCTCGGAGCGGACGTGATCACCCTCAAGGAGTTCGGGGATATCCTCGACACGGGATTCTCGCGCCAGGAGCTCGCGCTTCTGCCTCCTTCTTCGGACTCTGTCCTGATCGGAGACATCGAGCGAAGCAGGATCGCGGATGTTAAGGCACTCTTTGTGATGGGACTTGGGGACAATGTCATCCCGTCAAAGAGCGGTGCGAGCGGTATCCTTTCGGAGTCGGACAGGGATCTCTTATACAACTGCAATATAACGCTTTCGCCCACGCGCAGGCAGTCCTTGCTCAGCAATGAGTTTTATCTGTATCTCTGCCTTTCAAAGCCGTCGCGGCAGCTTTATCTGAGCTATCACGAGGGAACGGACGGGGACGCTAAGATCCGTCCGGCATATGTTCTCGCGTCGGTTGCAAAGGTTTTCAACAGTTTTGAAGAAACAAAGGTCAGAAGGGACAGCCTCGAGATCGCGGTCGGAGCCGACGGCGGGGAGGCGTTCTTCGCGCGTCTTGTTAAGGAAAAGAAGCTCGACCTTTCACAGACGGAGCTCGCGGTGCTCGAGTCCGTCAGAAGGGATTCGCCCGAAGTCTTTGAGAAAGCACTTGAGGGCGCATTCTACAAGACCGGAGGCAGGGACATTACGCCCGAAACCGCCGAGAAGATCTACGGCGAAGTGATCGTGGGAAGTGTTACGTCTCTTGAAAAATATGCGTCATGCGCTTATTCGTACTTCATAAGCTACGGCCTCAGGTGCGAGGATGAGCAGGAGTTCACGATCGGAAGCATCGAGATCGGAAATATATACCACAAGGCACTCGAGCTCTACGGAGGGCTCCTCAAAGAGAGCGGGCGCACATGGCACGACGAGGTCGGTGACGATGCACGCGGCGGGATGGTGGCAGAGGCTTCGCGTCTGGCTACCGGCGAATACGGGGAGCTGATCGAGGACAGCGCCCGAAACCGCTACGTCAGGACCCGTGTCGAGAGAGTGCTCGCATTCACGGTCAGAACGATAGAAGCTCAGGTCAGAGCCGGAAGCTTTGAGCCTGCTTACTTTGAGAAGAGCTTCAGGGTGGCCGACGAGTTTATGAATCTTTCGGGCAAGATCGACAGGATCGATGTCGCCAAAAGAAAGGGAAGGACCTTCCTGCGCGTCGTCGATTACAAGACGGGCAATCGCGAGTTCGACCTCAACCTCCTCTACCACGGGCTTCAGGTTCAGCTCGCGCTCTATGCGAAGGTCGCTCGGGAGACCATCGTGAGGGATGCCGGGATCGCCGGCGCTTATTACTACAAGATCGACGAGCCGATCATCGAGGCATCCCCGGAGATGACGGAAGAGGAGCTCTTTAAAAAGAAGATGGAAGAACAGAAGCTTAAAGGCCCCTCGGACAGGGAGCCCGCGAAGCTCATCAGCCTCGACCGCGGGTTTGACGGCGGAGGCGAAGAAGACTCGCTCGCGTCGTCCTACAGGTCTTCCGTCATAAGCGTCAAGACCAACAAAGATATGACGCTTGATTCAAAGTCGAAGGTCCTCACCGAGGAGCAGTTCGACCGGGTCTTCGGGCATGTCGACAGCCTTTTCAGGAGATGCGCCGGAGGCATCCGCTCGGGCAAGATCAAGCGCGACCCGTACAGGTACGGCGACAGGACGGCCTGCGAGTACTGCACATACAGCGGGATCTGCGGATTTGATTCGAGGATGGGAGACGGATACAGGTTTATTGAGAAGCTTTCGGATGGCGAGGTTATGCAGAAGATTTCTGAGGAAAATGCTGAAGAGTGATATATAAAGGTTATATGTGACGGAAGAATTGAACCACGGCAGTGTATTGTTTAATGGATTTTGGAATACATGCTCAGACAGACCGCAAAATTGTTAAGGCATGAAACGAGGAAAAGACATGGCAGAAAAAAGGTGGAGTCCCAAGCAACTCGAGATACTTGAGTCGGGTGGGGAGAAC
>JAEEQC010000152.1 GCA_016285135.1 Lachnospiraceae bacterium | reverse complement strand
GACGCCGTTGCCTTTATGGTTTATGGTTATACACCTCTTGTTTCGGGTTGTCAATAGGGAATTTTTAAAAATTCGGAGCCGGTTTAGCACTTTACCTCAAAAAAGTTTTCCAAGGGTATTGACAACCAAAAACGAGAGGAATATAATCGCTCACAAATGAGCAAAGACGTTCGTTTCGTGCACAAAGCGCGAAATGAGCGTCATTTTTTTTTGCGAAAGGACGGAAAGAAAATGATGAAAGAAGGCCAGGTGCGCATTCCTTCCGGATGCGCGATCGCAGCGGTCATATCTAAAGAAGGAAAGAAGATGACCGGAGAGATGATCACCGAAGCAATGAAGCCCATGCACGACCGAAGCAACGGTCTCGGAGGCGGATTCGCAGGCTACGGAATATATCCGGAATACAAGGATTTCTATGCCCTACACCTGTTCTTCGACTCGCGTGACACCCGTAAGGGTTGCGAAGCATTCCTTAAGGAATACTTCGAGATCGTACGTTCCGAGATCATTCCCACAAGGAAGATTCCCGAGATCACGGACGAGCCGATCATCTGGCGTTATTTTGTTGCGCCCCTTAAGTCCATGCTCGCAAACCTTCAGCTCGACGAGAAGGAATTCGTTGCCCGCTTCGTTATGAAGATCAACACCGAGATGAAAGGTGCCTACGTCTTCTCGAGCGGCAAGAACATGGGAACCTTTAAGGCAGTCGGCTTCCCCGAGGACGTCGGTCGTTTCTACAGGCTCGAAGAGTACGAAGGCTACAGCTGGACCGCTCACGGCAGGTACCCGACGAACACTCCCGGCTGGTGGGGCGGTGCTCATCCCTTCACGCTTCTCGACTACTCGATCGTTCACAACGGCGAGATCTCTTCCTATGATGCCAACCGCCGTTTCATCGAGATGTTCGGTTACAAATGTACACTTCAGACCGATACTGAGGTCATTACCTATATAATGGACTACCTGATCCGTGTTCAGGGTCTTACGCTTTCCGAGGCGGCGAGCGTCATCGCAGCGCCCTTCTGGAGCACGATTGAAAGCGAGAAGGACGCCGAGAAGAAAGAAAAGCTCGCGTACCTGCGTACCGTTTTCCCGAGCCTCCTCGTCACCGGTCCTTTCTCGATAGTACTCGGATTCACCGGCGGGCTTATGGCTCTCAACGACAGACTGAAGCTCAGGTCCATGGTAGTCGGCGAGAAGGACGACAAGGTCTATATCGCAAGCGAGGAAGCCGCGATCCGTACGATGGAACCGGATGCCGAAAACATCTGGGCGCCCGCAGGCGGCGAACCTGTAATTGTTAAGGTGAAAGAAGGTGAATTCTGATGGCTGTTAATTATATCTACCCGGAATTTGAAGTTGTCAGGAACGAAAACCGTTGTATTGCGTGTCGCGTGTGCGAACGCCAATGTGCCAATGAGGTTCATTCCTACAGTCCCGAACGCGGGATGATGATAAGCGACGAAAGCAAGTGCGTGAACTGCCAGAGATGTGTTTCTCTCTGTCCTACAAGAGCACTCAAGATCGTTAAAAGCGACTGCCGTCTGCGCGAGAACGCCAACTGGCAGGATGATA
The DNA here is from genome assembly GCA_016285135.1 of Lachnospiraceae bacterium. GTDB lineage: Bacteria > Bacillota > Clostridia > Lachnospirales > Lachnospiraceae > RUG11977. The sequence continues at coordinate 3,529 of JAEEQC010000152.1, read as the reverse complement.
CCATAAAAGAGATCTACAAACAGGCCGGCAGCGGCGGAGTTCTCCTTTCATCGATGGGTAACCCCAAGCCCCTTCCGGTTTACTGGGACAAGATCCTCATAAACGCTTCCCAGGTAACAAACCCTCCCATCGATCCTCTCCGCGAGCCCATGGAGACACATGTTTCGCTCGGCAAGAAGCCGGGGCATATGGAAAGGGACAAGGACGGCAAGCTTATCACAAAGCTTCCTCCCCAGATATCGCTCTCCATGCCGGTTATGTTCTCTGCTATGAGCTACGGCTCGATCAGCTACAACGCACATGCTTCACTCGCGCGCGCTGCTTCCGAGATCGGCATTCTCTACAACACAGGTGAGGGCGGACTTCACGAGGACTTCTATAAATACGGTCCGAACACCATCGTTCAGGTAGCGAGCGGACGTTTCGGCGTTCACGAGGATTACCTCGAGGCAGGTGCAGCCATCGAGATCAAGATGGGTCAGGGCGCAAAGCCCGGTATCGGCGGCCACCTCCCCGGAGCAAAGATCGTCGGAGACGTTTCGAGAACGCGTATGATCCCCGAGGGTTCGGACGCCATCTCTCCCGCTCCTCATCACGACATTTATTCAATCGAAGATTTACGTCAGCTCGTCTTCTCTCTTAAGGAAGCGACTGAATATAAAAAGCCCGTCATCGTCAAGGTTGCGGCGGTTCATAACATCGCTGCCATTGCGAGCGGTATTGCACGAAGCGGTGCCGACATAATCGCGATCGACGGTTTCCGTGGCGGCACAGGCGCTGCTCCCACAAGGATCCGCGACAACGTGGGTATCCCGATCGAGCTTGCGCTCGCATGTGTTGACCAGAGACTCCGCGACGAAGGTATCAGAAACAATGTTTCGCTCGTCTGCGGCGGGTCCATAAGAAGTGCGGCCGATGTTGTCAAGGCTGTGGCCCTCGGTGCCGATGCCTGCTACATCGCAACTGCTGCGGTACTCGCTCTCGGATGCCACCTCTGCCGTACATGCCAGACCGGCAAATGTAACTGGGGTATCGCAACACAGCGTCCCGACCTTGTAAAGAGACTTAACCCGGATATCGGCAGCCAGAGGCTTGTAAACCTCATGACAGCCTGGAGACACGAGATCAAGGAGCTCATGGGCGGCATGGGCATCAACTCGATCGAAGCGCTCCGCGGCAACAGACTGATGCTCCGTGGCGTCGGAATGACAGACAAAGAGCTCGAGATCCTTGGGATCTCGCACGCGGGTGAGTAAAAGGAGGGGCCATAAGTATGAAACGAGTCTATGTTAATGAAGAATGGTGCCTCGGGTGCCACCTGTGCGAGTTTAACTGCGCATTTGCAAATTCGGGTCTTTCGGATATGGTCCTCGCCCTTAAAGGCAAGCCCATCTACCCGAGGATCCATGTGGAAGAAGGCGACAAGATAGCATATGCGGTTTCCTGCAGACACTGCGAGGATCCGATGTGCGTAAAGAGCTGTATCGCCGGTGCAATCACCAAGGAAGACGGAGTTGTCCGCATCGACAGCAACAAGTGTGTGGGCTGCTACACCTGCATCCTTGTCTGCCCTTACGGTGCACTTGCTCCCGGTGAGTCGGGCGCGATGCAGAAGTGCGAGCTCTGTCTGCAGAATTCCTGCGGTGAGCCTGCATGTGCGAAGGGCTGTCCGAACAATGCGATCGTTTACGAGGACCGCAGCCCGAAGAATACAGTGATCGATGATGCGGCAAATCCCGCATGTTTCTAAAGGGGGATAAAGATTATGGAACAGTACGTTATTATAGGTAACGGCGTTGCCACCGTCGGATGTATCGAAGGTATCCGCTCGGTTGACAAGGAAAGCCCCATCACCGTGGTTTCGGGCGAAAACCACAAGGTTTACGGCAGGCCTCTTATCTCCTACTATCTCGAGGGCAAGACAGATCTCGAGAAGATGAAATATCGCCCGGATGATTTTTATGACAAAAACGGCGTGACTCTGCTGCTCGGTAAGAAAGCCACAGCTGTGGATGCCAAGGCCGGCACCGTGACTCTCGATGACGGCGCTAAGCTTCCCTACACAAAACTGTGCGTAGCGACAGGCTCCTCGCCCTTCGTTCCGCCTTTTGAGAACCTCGAAAGCGTGAAAGATAAGTACTCCTTCATGACACTCGACGATTCTCTGGCTCTCGAGAAGGCACTCTTCCCCGAGGCAAAGGTCCTCATAGTCGGTGCGGGTCTTATCGGCCTCAAGTGCGCTGAAGGCATCCTCGACAGAGTAGCGAGTGTTACGATCTGCGACCTCGCTGACCGCGTACTTTCAAGTATCCTCGACACCGAGTGCGCTGCGCTCATGCAGCGTCATCTCGAAAAGAACGGCATGACCTTCCTTCTCGGAGACAGCGTGGCTCGTTTCGAAACGAACAAAGCTTTCATGAAGAGCGGCAAGGAAGTTGATTTCGATGTCCTCGTCCTTGCGGTCGGCGTTCGTGCCAACATCGGACTCGTAAGGGACGCAGGCGGCGAGACGGATCGCGGCATAGTCGTTGATGAAGACATGAGCACCACTCTTCCCGGAATCTACGCGGCAGGCGACTGCGCGCAGGGGCCCGACCTTTCGATCGGTGCAAAGCGTGTTCTTGCGATCCTCCCTAACGCATATATGCAAGGTCACACGGCCGGCGTCAACATGGCAGGCGGCGAAGCAACCTTAAAGAACGCGATTCCCATGAACTCCATCGGATTCTTCGGGCTCCACGCCATGACGGCAGGCTCGTACGAGGGTGACCTTTATGAGGAAAAAACTGAGGATTCCATCAAGCGTCTCTTTACAAAGGACGATGTCCTCAAGGGTTACATCCTGATCGGACGCAACGAGCGTGCAGGCATATATACGTCAATGATCCGCGAAAAGACACCGATCTCTTCCGTGAACTTTGATGTGCTCAGGAAAGCGGCAACCACGGCAGGATTCTCAAAGCAGACTCGTAAAGATAAGTTCAGTGTTCCCGTATAAGATGCTTGTAAAACGGTCTCAATTCTACGATTTGGAATTATGTAAAAGATACGTAGACCGGGAATCTGTAACATAAACGTTTATAAGGAAGACAGTATATACAGAAGGTACAGGAGATACATTATGAATAAGATAAACGCAAAAGATCTGGATCATAAGGCTCTTAACGAATCGATAAGAGAAGGCGGTGAAAGCCTCACGGTCGAAGGCTGCTGCGGTCAGCGTTTTATCGCTGCCGGGATGTCAGGTAAAGACATTACGATCGAAGGAGTTCCGGGTAATGCGCTCGGAGCGTACCTCAACGGCGGAACCGTAAGCGTGCACGGCAATGCGCAGGATGCGGTCGGCGACACCATGAACGAGGGAACGATCGTTGTTCACGGCAATATCGGAGATGCTGCCGGATACGCAATGCGCGGCGGCAGGATCTATATTGAGGGGAATGCGGGCTATCGTGCCGGCATCCACATGAAGGCTTACAAGGAAAAGGTTCCCGTGATGATCATTGGCGGTAAGGCCGGAAGCTTCCTC
>JAEEQC010000017.1 GCA_016285135.1 Lachnospiraceae bacterium | reverse complement strand
TCGACGGCAAGCATTTCTTCGGCGATCCTGCGTCCCGCATCGAGGCCGCTGTCGCCCGTACAATACCCGAGCAGCCCGCCGAACCGTCCGTCCTGCGGAAGCCTGATATTAAGAGTACTCAGTTCACTGTACAGACTGCCCGACATCGAGTAACTCATTGCAGGATCGATGAGACTGAGCTGCAGACTCCCCTTCTTTGAATCAAGCCTGCAGAGAACAAGCGAATTAATGATCCCTGTTTCGGGGGTTACCCCGTAGATAAGTTCACTGTCATACTCCGGGATATCGGCTCCGGTTGCAGGCTCGTCGGTTTCCTTACTGCCCGCCGCGGGGCTTTGGGTGTCCTGTATCAGACCGCCCGCAAATACGAAGCCCGCAACCACCGCGGCAAGGACAAGAAGAGTGCAAAGAGTCACCACGAGGGGTGTCATGTTCTTCTTTGTGCGCTTACCTGCGCGGATGCGGGCTTTATCTGTCATATCTTTAATCAGTCTTCTCTTTTAACACAGGCGTTGTCAAAGAGCTGTTCAACTTCAGCCGAAGGCTTCTTGGTAATGAGTGTCACTACGATAGCAACAAAGAGTCCTGCGATAAATCCGGGGATGATCTCATAGATCCCTGTCGACGAAAGGCAAATGAGCCAGATAACATCAACAGCAAATCCGGCAATGATACCTGCAAGAGCTCCCGCATACGAGAAGCGCTTCCAGTAAAGCGAAAGGAGGATAACGGGACCGAATGCGGCGCCGAATGCACCCCATGCGTTAGATACAAGATCCATGATCCCGCCGGTTCCCGGAGCCATCGCGATAACGAGTGCGATCACTGATATAACGGCAACAACGATTCTGCCGACAAGGAGCATCTCCTTGTTGCTTGCGTTCTTACGAAGGATCGGCTTATATACATCGGCCGAGAATGCCGATGCCGATGTAAGAAGCTGTGAATCGGCTGTGCTCATAGAAGCCGCAAGGATTGCCGAAAGAAGAAGTCCACCGATGAATGCGGGCATAAGGTTGCGGACCATGTGGATGAACACAAGGCTCTGCGAACCTTCTGCAAGAGAACTTCCGAGATATTCATGAGCAACAAGTGCAACTACGGAAGCCATAAGAAGGATGAGACCCGTCCAGAAGATACCGATAACTCTCGACTTCTTCATTTCCTTCTCGGAACGGATCGACATGTATCTTACAAGAATATGAGGCATTCCGAAATATCCGAGACCCCAGCCGAGACCCGAAAGGATGTCTGCGATGCTCTGCCAGTCAAACTTACCGCTTGAAAGGAAGTTGTAGTAGTTCTCACTTGTAACTACTTCTGCAGCGGGAGCGAAATCAGCTGCGCCCATTGCAAAGCACGCGATGATCGGAACTGCCATGAGGGCTACAAGCATGAGCATGCCCTGAATGAAGTCCGTCCAGCATACCGCATTGAATCCGCCGAGGAATGTATAAATGAGGATAATCGCCGTCGCGCCGACCATAGCCCATGTTTTGTCAAAACCGAAAACGGTGTTGAAAAGATCACCGCAGGCAACGATACTCGATGCAGCGTAGATGCAGTACGCAACAAGGAAGATTATCGCGCAGACAACAAGCAATACGCGATTATTTGTCTTAAATCTGTTTGTGAGATACTGCGGAATGGTGATCGAATCGTTTGATTCGATAGAGAATCTACGTAGCCTCGGTGCGACGAAGATCCATGCAAGGATCGTACCTATAAAAAGACCGATCGAGATCCAGACCTGACCCATACCGTAAAGATAGATCGATCCGGGAAGACCCATAAGTACCCATGCACTCATGTCGGAAGCGCCTGCTGAAAGTGCTGCCACCCAGCCGTTAAGCTTACGTCCGCCGAGGAAGTACTCTTTCTCGCCTCCGATTGATTTCCTGCTCTTCAGGAAGAAGATCACGCCGACGCACAAAACCGCAACAAGGTAAAGCACAAACGCGATGATCTCTTGTGTTTCTCTGCTCATCCCAAAATTCCTCCTCTATTATTGTGGGTATAAAACACACTTCTAAAAGTATACTTGGTTTTCGTGTTGTTTTCAAGAAAAATGATGTATACGCCCCGCCGCCGGGCCTTTAAATATTTCAAGTCACGTTTTTCAAGCATAAAAAGCAAAAAACAAATCAACCCTCACCACCATGTGCATATGGCAGTGAGGGTCTTATTCTCAAGATCAGACTCGGTCATGCAGTCTGTCAAGGCGTGATGAACACGACTCGGTCATGCAGTTTGTCAAGGCGTGATGAGTGACTTCCCACCCATGTACGGACGGAGGACTTCAGGAACGCGCACCGAGCCGTCAGCGTTAAGGTTGTTCTCAAGGAGTGCGATAAGCATTCTCGGAGGAGCAACAACGGTGTTGTTGAGGGTGTGAGCGAAGTACTTGCGTCCGTCGGCCGCAGCAACCCTGATCCCGAGGCGGCGAGCCTGAGCATCACCGAGGTTCGAGCAGCTGCCGACCTCGAAGTACTTCTTCTGACGAGGCGACCATGCCTCGACGTCACAGGACTTAACCTTAAGATCCGCAAGATCTCCCGAGCAGCACTCAAGTGTACGTACGGGGATGTCCATGCTGCGGAAGAGGTCTACGGTGTTCTTCCAGAGCTTGTCGTACCAGATCATGCTCTCTTCGGGCTTACTGATAACGATCATCTCCTGCTTTTCGAACTGGTGGATGCGGTATACTCCGCGCTCCTCTATGCCGTGTGCACCTTTTTCCTTGCGGAAGCAGGGTGAATAGCTTGTAAGTGTGTGAGGAAGCGTGTCCTCGCCGACGATCGTGTCGATGTAACGTCCGATCATCGAATGCTCGCTTGTACCGATGAGGTAGAGATCCTCTCCCTCGATCTTGTACATCATGGCGTCCATCTCTGCGAAGCTCATAACGCCTGTTACGACGTTGCTTCTGATCATGAAAGGAGGTACCACGTATGTGAAGCCTCTGTCGATCATGAAATCACGTGCGTACGAGAGACATGCCGAATGAAGACGTGCGATGTCACCGATGAGGTAGTAGAAGCCGTTACCCGCAACACGTCTTGCAGCATCAAGGTCGATGCCGTGAAGCTTCTCCATGATGTCGGTGTGATAAGGGATCTCAAAATCGGGAACGAGGGGCTCACCGAATCTCTCGAGCTCAACATTGCACGAATCGTCTTTTCCGATGGGAACGGAAGGATCGATGATATTGGGGATGAGCATCATCCTCTTCTTAACTTCTTCTTCAAGTTCTGTCTGACGCTTCTGCGCTGCCTCAAGTTCCTCTCCGAACTCGGCAACCTGCTTTTTGAGCTCCTCAGCTTCTTCCTTTTTGCCCTGACCCATCAAAGCACCGATCTGCTTCGAGATCGTGTTTCTTCTCTGACGAAGGTCGTCAGCCGCCTGCTGCGTCTTACGCCTGTCCTCGTCAAGGGCGATCACTTCATCAACAAGGTGAAGCTTGTCTTCCTGGAACTTGTTACGGATATTCTGCCTGACTTTATCAGGCTCCTCACGCAAAAACTTAATGTCGATCATTGCTCCTGGTTCCTCCTGAAAAATTATATGTAAAAAGCGTCCCACAAATGCTGCAGAGACGCCATAAACAACCTTAGTTACATGATCTTACCCTGTCAACCTCGGTTCATGATACACCAACTGTTATAAAAATTCAAGCCGAAGAAAAGAGGTACATACCGTCAGGGTAGTACCTCTTGATCATTTTAATGAGCTTACGACCGTCAGTCCAAATGCTCCGATCAATTCGAAGCGCCCTCACTCATGGGAGGGATAACAGGGACCGCGCCGTGAAGCTCGATCCTCGGGCCACCCTTCGATTCGATGTAGTCACGTGTAATGGTAACTCTGCCGATCGAACGGTCCTTGGGTATCTCGTACATGATATCGAGCATGAATTCTTCTATGATCGAGCGAAGACCTCTCGCACCGGTTTCCTTTGCAAGTGCCTTTTCAGCGATCGCTTCTAGCGCATCGTCATCAAAGAGAAGATCCACATCGTCAAGCGCAAGCAGCTTTTGATACTGTTTGAGGATAGCATTCTTCGGCTCACTCATGATCTTGACGAGCATATCTCTGTCAAGACCTGTCAGGGTGTAGATAACAGGCAGACGTCCTATAAACTCGGGGATCATACCGAACTCGCGAAGATCCTCGTTGTTGACATGTGAGAGGACGTCCTCTTCATCGTACTTGTCCGAAAGGACGCTGTTAAATCCGATCCCGCTTCCGGTAAGAAGCCTCTTTTTGATGATCTTGTCGAGCTCAGGGAATGCACCGCCGCAGATAAAGAGGATATTGCGTGTGTTCATGGTCGTCATGGGCACCATGGCATTCTTGCTGGTCGCACCCACAGGCACCTGAACCTCGGCACCCTCAAGGATACGGAGGAGTCCCTGCTGTACGGATTCACCGCTTACATCGCGGCTTGTGGTGTTCTTTTTCTTGGCGATCTTGTCGATCTCGTCGATGAAGACTATACCCGTCTCGGCGCGCTCAACATCGTTGTCCGCAGCCATAAGGAGCTTTGAGAGAACGCTCTCAACGTCGTCACCGATATATCCCGCCTCGGTGAGTGAGGTGGCGTCCGTGATCGCAAGCGGAACATTGAGAATGCGTGCAAGAGTCTGCACAAGGTATGTCTTACCGCAGCCGGTAGGTCCGATCATCAGCATGTTGGACTTGCCGATCTCGATGTCGCCCGAAGCGTCCTTTGTAACGCGCTTGTAATGATTATAAACAGCAACCGATATAACCTTCTTGGCTTTCTCCTGGCCGATCACATATTCGTCAAGAGATTCCTTGATCTTGTGAGGCGGAGGAAGTCTCCTGAAGTCGAGTACGTTCTCAGGCTCTTCGCCGTTCTGACGTGCTTCTTCGGGAGCCGGCTTCTTCTTGAGGCGCTGACTCTTGGGGATGTCACCGATGAATCCCAGATTAAATCCGAAGGGATTCGCCCCGAGCGGATTGTTCTTGTTCGAATCCATCGGGAACCCGGGGATATCACCGGCATTCATGAGATTAAAAGTCTTTTGCATGCAGTCCGCGCACACACAGAAAGAACCCGCCATCTTGAGCAGGCGTCCCGCCTGACTCTCGGGTCTCCTGCACATGTAGCAGATGTCTTCGTAATTGTTGTTGTCATCATTTTTGATGATGTCATTGTTATTGTTGTTATTGTCCATCAGGATTCCCTCTTTGCTTTCCGGCGCGTACGCACTCCTGCGTCAATACGCGTTCTTGTTAATAAATCCCTTAAAGATGGTAAGGAACAGTATCTTAAGGTCAAACCATATACTCCAGTTCTCAATATAGAAGAGGTCGTGGTCGATCCTTCCCCTGATCGAGGTGTCACCGCGGAAGCCGTTGATCTGAGCCCACCCCGTCATGCCGGGGCGAACCTGGTGCTTGATCATATAGCGCGGGATCTCCTCTTTGAACCGGTCAACGAACTGGGGACGTTCGGGACGCGGGCCGACAAGGCTCATGTCACCCTTCAGCACGTTAAAGAGCTGCGGCAGTTCGTCGAGACTGGTCTTGCGGATAACGCGTCCGATACCCGTCACACGCTTATCCGATTTGGTCGTCCACTCCTTCTTTTCGGACTCCTCGTCCTGAACTCTCATGGAGCGGAACTTGTACATCTTGAATTCCTTACCCGAAAGGCCGACACGTACCTGGGAGAAGATAACGGGGCCCTTGGAAGTGCATTTGATAAGCAGCGCGATCACGCCCATGGGGATCGCAAAGACCAAAAGCGCGATCATTCCGAGCAGAACATCGGACACTCTCTTGACCGAAGCATTGAAGAAGTTGCTGAGCGGAACGTTACGGATGTTGATAACCGGGAGTCCGCCCAGATCTTCGAGCGCAGGTACGGAAGAAACAACGTTGTTGTAGTCCGGTATGAACTTGGTGTGCACGCCTGTCTTCTCGCAGATCCTGACGATCTTTCCGAGCTTCTTGTATTCTTCAACATTGAGTGTGACCACGATCTCGTCGATCATGTTCTCATTTATAACATCTTCGAGCTTGGAGATCTCTCCGCAGAATGTGATGCCGCAATCCTTCACCGCACCGCCCGGCTCATCGTCCAAGATACCGAAGATCCTGTATCCCCATTCGGGATTGGCTTTGATCCTGTCGATATAACTCTGTGCCGACGGCGAAAAACCCACCAGCAGAACATGACGCAGGTTTTTGCCCTTTCTGCGCATGAGCGAGAAGATCTTGGAGCTTAGGAGCCTGTAGATGATCCCGAATATAACGTTTATGATCCCGAAGCTTATGTAAAACCATCTTGATATATCCGACTGCTTCTGAATAAAGATTATGAAGGAGAAGTAGAATATACCGAGGAGGTTTGCCTCGATAAGGCTTCCTATTGTCTTAAATACCTTGTGTGTCCGGCGCGGTCTGTAAAGCCCGCAGATGTTATATATGATCAGATATCCCGGAACAAGCGGGAAAAGGTTCAGCAGGTAGCGGGAAAAGCTGTAAAACCGCTCTCCCGGAGCGAGCGCCATGAACTTGAATACGTACGGCAAAACATAGAAGCGCAACGGAAAAGTGAGCATGTACGCGCCTATGATAAGGAGTCCGTCTATTATTATATGAAGCCTGTTGATGGCTGCCTGTGTGTCTTTCATGTGTTTCTTTCGGTTTCTTCCTTTCGGTGGCTTTCCTTTCAGTATCACTCTTTTTTCCGATTCTACAATAAGAAGGACATTAGTACAATGTTTTTCGATTTTTCTTTACAGTTTTTTCACAGTCTAATCACACTTTCACGTTAGACTCGTAATCACAGAACGAACAAAAAAGGCTTTGCGATGCGGCATATCGCGAATACTGCATCAATAATCCAAACGAAAGACAGGTGAATTGTTCATGGAAGACTACAACGAGATTTTGACACAGAATACAGAAACAACTCCTAAGGCTCAGGCCCCCGAGCAAGTAGTTGCTGAAGTTCAGACAGAAGCTCCGGCAGCGTCGCAGGTACCCGGACAGACCGCAGAGGTTCAGGCAGAAACTCAGACAGAGGCACAGCCCGAGATTCAGACAGACATTCAGGCAGAGGCACAGCCCGAGATTCAGACAGACATTCAGGCAGAGGCACAGCCCGAAATTCAGGCAGAAGTTCAGGCAGAAGCTCAACCCAAGGTACAGGCAGATTCGCAGCCTCAGTTCGCGGGTCCGAATCAGGGTTACGCAGGTTACCCCGGATGGCAGCCTGCTCCTTCCGCTCCCTTCGGAAATTACAATCAGGGGACTCCGGTTTACGGCTACGGAAGCTACTACGGACCGGCAACCCCTCCCATGCAGGGCACGATGCCTCCTTACATGGCACCCGCTCCCGCTCCGGAACCTAAGAAAGAGAAGCGCAGCTTAAGAAAAGAGCATCCCGTCACCTTCAAGATCGTCGAAGCACTGATCTTCGGTGTGGTCGCAGCTCTGGCATTCATCGGATGCAACTACCTCTACAGTTACTTCTTCCCCAAGCAGGCAGAAGAGTACAATGTTGTTCAGATCGCTGCCGACAGCAAGGCTGAAAAGACCGATCCCGTGAAGACGGTTGAGACGATCGAAACAGTCATCTCCTCGACCCCGGATGTTTCGGCAGTTGTTGAAAAGGTTGCTCCCGCGATCGTACAGATCGATTGTATGTTCAACACCACGAGCTATTTCGGTTCATACCAGACTCCCGGCGCAGGTTCGGGTATCGTAATGAGGAAGACCGACAAAGAACTCCTTATCGCAACCAACAACCACGTTGTTGAAGGTGCGGCATCCATCAAGATCACATTTACAGACGGTACGACAGCCGATGCCGTTATCAAAGGAACCGATTCCGTTGCGGATCTTGCGGTTGTGTCCGTTGATCTCTCAACACTTGACAAAGAGTTTGTCGACTCCGTCACGGTTGCCAAGCTCGGCAGCTCTGATGATATCAAGGTCGGCCAGATGGCGATCGCCATCGGCAACGCCATGGGCTACGGCCAGTCGACCACAGTCGGTTATATAAGCGCCAAAGACCGAGAAGTTACAGTCGACGGTACCAAGATGATCCTCATCCAGACCGATGCGGCCATCAATCCCGGTAACAGCGGCGGCGCACTCATAAACATCAGCGGCGAAGTCATCGGTATCAATTCGGTCAAGTTCGCTTCGAACCTGATCGAAGGCATGGGATTTGCGATCCCCATCTCGAGAGCAGAGAAGATCCTCGATGAACTCGGAAACCGTGAGTCGCTCACACATGAAGAAAAGGGCTACATGGGCATACATATCCAGACCGTTACCGCATCGATCGCACAGGCTTACAACTGGCCCGTCGGCGTGTATATCGCAGAGATCGACGAAGGACTTGCAGCCGACAAGGCAGGACTCGAGATCGGTGATATCATCACACGTGTCAACTCGGTAACAGTTACAACATCAACCGACCTCAAGACAGCAGTCAGCTCCTACAGAGCCGGAACCAAGATCACCGTCACGGTTCAGAGACTTGTGGACAACAGCTTCGAAGAGCTTGATATCGATGTTGTCCTCGGTAACGAACCTGATGAAGACGAGCCCGAGGCGGCAAAACCCGGCCCCGCAACACCCGGAGAAGCTGCTCCCGGTGAAGGAACTCCGGAAGAGCCCGATGAGAATGCTCCCAAGGCTTCTCCCAAGGACGGAATCCCCGAGCAGACTCCCCAGACCCCTCAGGGCGGTGAGTACGGTACCGAAGAGATCCCCGATTACTTCGATCCCTTCAAAGACTTTGAAGACATGATACCTTACTTCAATTGGTAAATCTCCCCTCAGACTGAAGAGAGGTACGCACCCTCGTGGTACGTACCTCTTTTCTTATCAGTGGAGTGCACTCCATGCAGCTTTGACGTCGTATGAGAAACGGTTTTGGTTACTCTCGCCGAAGTGCTCATGAACGGCCACCCTCATCTGATCGTAGCTGATTCCGGGGTTGCTGTAGTAGAGCTGCGAAGCGACCTTAAAGATCATCTCGTAACGGAAGTTGAAAAGCGCCGAAAGATTCTGGTAAACGATCTTGTCATTCTTCATCTTCTTGAGGACGGAATCGTTGTCAAGCTTGCCGTTCTTCTTAATGACACCGAGAGATATCATCTTGTCAAGCGCGGCGTCGGTGCTGAACTTGTAGCCGTAGTGCGCGAAATAGATGTTTATGATGGTCTGCAGCTTATCAAGGCTGTCACCGAGCTTTAAGAGATCATCGGACGAAAGGTAGCTTGTCTCGGTGTAGTAACTCAGCACATCACTTCCATCGATATCGGAAGCGTGGTAAGCGTCCTGAAGAGTCTCTGCTTCAAGCACACCGTCTATGACGGCACTCATGCCGTTCTCAATGTCGGTATAGCGCACGTAGATCGTACGTGACACATCGTTGGCCATATCCGTCAGATATGTGAGCGCATAGAGGCGGCCGAGTTTCTCGTAGATTTCGGCATAAACGTCAGCGAGCTTCGAAACGCCTATGTTCTCGAAGTAAAGTCCTCCTGTTGATTCCGCGATATTCCTGAGGGTATAGGAATTGACATTGTATCCGATGCCTATGATGTAAACGGGCACCTGGTAATACTTCGAAACATCAATAACGTCCTGTGCGCTGTAGTCGTAGCCTGTTCCGTAGGGAACGTTGTCTCCGTCGGTGAAGGCAACGACGCATCTTGAACCGGTCTGCGAAGCGGTGTAGACAACCGACGAGTAAAGTGACTGGTAAAGACTCGTAAGTCCGTCGCAGTTAAGTGACCAGAGCGAGTTACGGATCATCTCTTTGTTGCCTGTCATGGTCTGGTGGCGCTCATAGATCGTTCCGATCGTTGAAAGGCCGAGCTTGGTATCGGACGAGGTCGAGTTGATGAAGCTCTCTAACGCGCACTGCATGGTGTAAAAGTCGTCCCACATACTGCTTGAGACATCGGCCACGAGGTCGATACTCATCATACCCCTGATCTGCGATATGTCGGTCGCCTTGCGTTCGTTCCAGTTACCTCCGTCGTTCTCATAAACGACGAAGTCCTCGAGCTTCAGATCGTAGGAATCATCGGCGGTCGAGCTCATGTAGAGCTTGACGGAATCATCATCCGATACGTCGGCCTGAACCCACTTGAGTGTGTTTTCGGCGTAACTGAAAAGTGCGGCGTCGGTGTCGTCGATCCATGACGTCAGGTTTGCGTACTCCTCTTCCATCCTTGCGTAGTCTTCGGACTCGGCTGCCTCTTTGACGCGGTCACGGAGGTTGTTGACCATGGTTTTATCAAATTCCGAATAGCCGTAGTCTATTGCGTGATCGACAAGATCATCCGCGTTGTCTTTGTATGTAGTTACGAGTTCCTGAGTATTCTCCAAGATTTGGTCGATAAGCTGCGCGTACCTCGCGACGGCCTTGGAAACCTTGGACTCATCGAACTCTTCGATGGCTTTCTTTGCATCGTTCTTCGCTTCGTTAAACTCACCCTCAAGATCTCCGAGGATATAAGCACTTCCGTTCAGCTTTTCGGTACTTTCCTTGAACGCGATAACGTACTTGGCCATCTTCTTGTTCAAATCTGTAGCGCTTGCAAGAAGCGTTTCGAGGTTCTTTAATGATTTGTCGTACATATCGAGCTTAAAGTCTCTTGCGTAGCCGTCGGCCCGGGTAAATTCCGAATCAACGTCACTCTTGTACTTTCCGAGTGAATAGAGCGCGTCGAACTTGGTTTTGAGCTCTGCGACACTGCCCCGGAAAGCCGTAGTCTTTCGGTCTGCCTCATCAGCCTGCCCGAGAAGCTCTGCAAACTTGTCCTCATAATCACCGTAGGTCCAGAACTTGTAGTAATCGGATGCGTCCGTCGCATCGTTCACAAGTGTCTGATAATCGTTCTCATAAGCCTTCATCGAAGCTACAGCGGCAGCCTTGTCCGTGAAATCCGTCAGGCTGTCCTTGAAGGACGAAGTCTTGATAAGCGCGATCGTAACAAGTGTGATGATCGCAACACCGATCACCGAAGCACCGCATATGATGCCGATCTTTAGTCCGCGTTTCATTTGAGTACCTCCCGAAAAAATGTCTATTATATCACAGTCCTTTATTTATCTCGTTCATTATGATGCGTGCCGCTCTCCGGGACGCATGCCCGTCCTCACGTACGCCGAGGTCTCTGTAAAAGGCCTGTCCGAGTGTTGCGTAACGTTCGGAGTCGTAGCTTTTTATCTCGCGAGCCAGCCCCGCGCTGTCACGCGCGATCGGGAACGGAAGCCTGTCATAAACAAAATACATGCCCCTCTCCCGTGCATAGCGGTCACTGTCGGGTGCGAACAAAAAGCACGGTCTTCCGGTATATGAGAACTCAAACATCGTGTTCGAATAGTCGGTGATGAGAACATCAGTGACCTCAAGAAGCTCGTAGATGTTCGGGTATGAGGAAACGTCCTTCACCTCACCGCCCAAAACTTCCGCACCGCATCCGTGTGACACGGCAAGCGGATGAAGCTTCACAAGAAGCTCGAAGTCCTTGCCGAAGTGGGCTTTCAGGGCCTTCAGGGTCTCTCCGGCGTCAAATGCCTTTAAAGGACCCGCATCCTCACCGCCGCCCCTGAAGGTCGGAGCGTAAAGTGCGATCGCTTTATCGCAGCCGAGACCGAGCCTCGAAAGGATAGCGGTCCTGCGCTTTGAAGCACCGGTGCCCGCGACACCTCCGGTTCGTTTTGCATTCTTTAAAAGAGTATCGAGACGGGGCGATCCCGTCATCGCGATCCGGCCCTTGTAGCCGAATGCGTGTCTGTATACGTCATTACAGAATTCACTGTCGGAAAGGAAGACATCAGCCAGTCCGGTGTCAAAAGCCGCCTCTTCGAGGTATTCCGCGCCGAGCCCCTTCGCATCTTTCTCGATCCTCTTGAGCGGAAGGCTGCCGTGCCAGGTCTGCATGTAGAACTGGCCGTTTCTTTTTCTCACGTAATAAGGCTTATGATTGCAGTCGACCCATACTCTCGCGGTCGAAAGATAATACACTGCCCGCAGGCTCCCCGCGGTGACAAGTCTGATCCATTTCGGCGCTTTGACGTGCCTGTTTCCGCCCGCAATGAATATGATATCAAGCTTTTTCTTCTGCTTTCTGAGCGCCAGCGCTATACTCTTGGGGTTGTCGCCGTAACCCCAGACGTTTTCGAGCACGACCCTGTCCGGTCTGATCGGAAGTCTGCCAAACGCCCCGAAAGCCGCTCCGAGGATCCTGCCTCTCAGGCTCCTGTAGAGCTTTTTAAGCCCTTCCGGCGTTATACGCTTTATGAATGATCTCATAGAATTCGTCACCGGTCCTTTCCCACGAAAGTTCCTTCATATATTCCGCTGCCTTGTCGTTCATACTCTTAAGCCGCCCGGGCTCCTCGAGTGCCTCAAGCAGAAGCTCCGAGATGTCCCTGTCGTTGATCGATGCAAGAAGTGCCGTGTTTTCGGGGAAGAAGAACGGATATGTTCCCTCCTTGAACTCGATCAGCGGAAGGCCCGTCGCCTGCATCTCGTAAGGTACGAGCGAAATGTTGCTCATCGACGCCACCATTCCGAAATCGGCCTCCCCGTAAAGATCAGCCAGTTCCTCGTGAGTGAGCTGTCCGAGGTTGCGTCCTCCCGGAATCCTGTATGTCCCGGCTTCTCCGAAGTACCTCACGTCGAGCGTGATCCCTTTCTTTTCAAGCTCTGCGGCCGTGTTGCCGAGTATGTAAGGGATAAGGTTCGGAAGACGCTTGCCGTAGTATTTGACATAGACCGCGAGAATGATCTTCTTTTTGTCCCTGTAGCTGTCATAGTCCCTTTCGGCTGCGCGGTATTCCTTCGCCTCATAGGGGAAGGATATCACATCGATCGGTGAAACGGGCTGCGTCTCCCTCTCGATCATCATCTTGTTCCATGCGCCGAGGCTGACCATGTGCAGGCCCTGAGCGTACGTGCTGCGGCTCATGAGAAACTCCTCGCCGAAGCTGTAGAAGTAAGGCTCATAGTCCTGAACAAAGTACATCCTGTAGGTATCGAGCTTCTTCGCGTAGGACACGGTGTCCCACGAGGATGCCACCACGATATCGGGCATCACGTACTTCTTTCCGATCCCCGAGACATAGCTGTCAAATGATGCGAAGCTTCCCTTGTAGTCCGACAGGTTGGCCGCCGCGCAAAGCTTCATCTCGGCAACACTCTGGGGCTTGTAAACGAGATAAAGCACCTTCATGCCTTTCTCTGCCAGTCTTGTCCCGAGCCTCAGGATCGAGGTCTGTCCGCCGTGGAAGCGTACCATCCTTGTGATCACGAACGCTATCGTGTTCATCCCTTTCATGGGAGGATTCTCCACGGTGCTTGCATCATAACCGTTAAAAACAGTCTCCATGCGGCGTCTGCTCACAAGATACTGAGCGTTGTGCATCAGAGAAAGTGTCCTGCGTTTAAGTTCGCGTACAAATGCTTCTTTCATTCAATATCCCTCTTTAAGGTTCATTTGAGCTTTTCTTTGGCTCGGTTTTTTCAGTCTGCGCCTTTGATCCCTTGTCAGTCACTTCGGCAAGATCATAAGAAAGACTCAAGCTTCTCTGCGGTGCGTTCGGATGCATGTCCGTCCTCAAATCCCGCGTACCTTTCCTTGAAGGCTCTTCTCTTTTCCTGCCACCCACGAGTTTCGGGGCCATTCTCCGAAAGAGCCTTTATGTCTTTTATCAGACCCTCCGTATCCTTTGAGAGCGGTCCGGGGGCTTCCTTTTCAAAATCAAAATACCATCCCCTGAGCTCATCCCTGTAGCGCTCAAGGTCATATGTATAAAAGAACATGGGTCTGTCGAGCAACGCGTAGTCAAACATGACCGAAGAATAATCTGTTATGAGTGCGTCCGCTTCCGCAAAAAGCCCCGCTATGTCCTCCGTGCTGTCGGCCACGCGCAGGAAACCTCTTTCAATACAGCCTGCGGGGAACGCGCCAGGGTCGCACTTTACCAGGTAGTGAAGCTTCACAACGAGCTTCCATTCGCTGCCGAGAGCCTTTTCAAGTGCTTCGATATCGAGGTTCGGTGTGTAGCCGTACCACCAGCCCTCTCCGCTGTGTATGTCGTCGCGCCACGTAGGCGCATAGAGTAACGTCTTCTTGTGGGTGTCGTCTGCCTTTGAACCGCTTTGCGCCCTTTCTTTCCCTGCAAAGAGCACATCATTGCGGGGGTAACCGCACTCGAGGATCTCCCCGTCATAGGAGAAACAACGTCTGAAAACCTCCGTCGTAAAAGGCGAGGCCGAAAGCAGAACATCCCACTTCGCGCTCTCTGCGACGACTCTGGCTTTGTACTTTTCAAGAGCCTTCACTGCAGCCCTGTCAGCACCGGTCTCACTCTCCGCTGCTTTACCGGCGTCATTGCTCCGGGGCTTTTCGGCCTTCATCGAGAAGGTCTCTATGTCGGCTCCGAGCTTTTTGAGTGGCGTCCCGTGCCAGGTTTGAATGTAAGCCACATGCTTTTTCTTGACCAGATATCCTTCGTGGCGGGTATCGAAGACCCAGACACTCGCGCGCGACATCAGTATGTAATATGAGATCGTTCCGTATGTGACCACGCGGCAATCCGGCATTTCGGGAAGCCCTTTGCGAAGCGCCTCCCTCGTGAAGACCCACACCGGGGTATAAGGCTTCTCACGCTTATGGTCCCTCATCCACTCGTACACGGCGCGAACCGACCCCGAATAGCTCTTGCCCATGAAGCTGTCATAGACGACCAGTCCCTTTTTGCGGGGGATCAGGTGTGCCATACACCTGTAGACGGCCACAACAGCGGCCTTCACGATCCTTTTCACCATAGATGTTCTCCGCATTGTTCGTTCATGCTTTCCTTTGAGCAAAACCGCTCTTCTCAGATCTTCGCAGATCCTCTCATATCTTCCCTGCTTTTTCCTCAATAAACTCAACTGCCCTCTTCGATGCCTGTGCATCGTCGGGTCCCGCGAAGAAGCTACCCATCGCGTTAAACCGCTCGAGGAAAGGCGAAAAATAGTCATCTCCCTTTCCGAGCGCCTCGGCGAGCTCCTCCTGAGTCCTTAGGACGGGTCCGGGACAGTAGCTCTCCATGTCAAAATAAAGTCCGCGCAGCTCGCCCCCGTACTCTTCTTCGTCAAATGCATAGAATATGATGGGGCGACCGAGTATCGCGTAGTCAAAGAATACCGACGAATAATCGGTGATCAGCACGTCACTCGCGAGATAGAGGTCGTTTATGTCATCATAGCCGCTCATGTCGACGGCATTGTCACCGAACGTTTCCTTAAGCCCTTCCGTCCCCGATACAAAGTAGTGCATCCTGAAGATGAAGAAGGTATCCGGCACCTTCGCCGCAAATGTTTTATCAAACGGGAGCGCCATTTCGTAGCTGCCGCTTCCCTTAAATCTGTTGTCACGCCATGTCGGTGCGTAGAGCACCACACGCTTGTCGGTGGGGAATCCGAGCTTCTCGCGCAGTCTCCTCTTTGTCTGTTCGTCAGCACCCGCTCTGAGCCTGTCGTTGCGGGGATATCCAAGTTCTGCGATGCGCTCCCTCGGGAACATGAATGCACGCTCAAAAACGCCCGTCGAGTACTCATTTCCGGACAGAAGCCAGTCCCACTTGCGGGACTGATCGTAAAAGATCTTCTTGTAACCCGGACTTGCGGTATAAACGTCATCCATATCGAAGACAAGCCTTTTAAGGGGCGTGCCGTGCCATGTCTCAAAGAAGAGCTGCCCTTTTCTCTTCACATACCAGGAGGGCTGGCGCATGTTGCTCACAAGTATCCCCGCACGTGCGAGCGCGAGCATGTATCGCAGAGTCCCGGGCTTAACACTCCTGTGCCTGCCGGGGATCGCCGCTCTGCCCGCCTTGCCGATGCTCCAGACGAACCTGCGTCCCTCAGGGTTGTGCTCAAGCCAGTACTCGTAGATGTATCTGCAGCTGTCTCCGTAAAGGTCGCCGTTGAAGCTCTCGAAGAACACGAGGTCCCTGCGTACGCGCGTCCTCAAGGCGATCTTGCGGTAAAAAGCGAGCCTCCACTGATCCTTCGAACCGAAGAGCCCCTTCTTTTTCTTTTTGAACCTGATCTTCCGAGCCGCTTTCTGAGCCTTTCGGCGGTCTCCGTCCGCAAGCGCGAGCAGGATCCTGCGTCTTCCCCTGTCTGGGACATTCTTTATAACGCCTATGTCAACCGCCCCGAGCGCCTTCTTTGCTCCGGCCGCATCGCTCTCCGTAAAAGCGGGACACGCATAGAGTCCGGCGGGCGAATTGTCACCCGTCAGGATCTTTTCAAAAAACGCCCCGGCGCATTCGACGAGCTTCGCAGTTCCCACGGAACGAGCTCTTTCTGCCGCAAGCGCAAACGATGTGCAGAACTGAGCTATCCTTCCCTCTGTTTTCTCTTTATACACTGCCTCCGCTAACGATCCCGTTTCCCGTACGATCTCAGATCCTGTGCCGGTCTCCTCCTGTGAAAGCGAAGGGCAGTTTATCGGGTCATTATGTATTCTTTTGTAGTATGTTATCCCGGGCGCATTCACAAATGCGGCACTCTCAAGGAGCTCAGTCATAAACGTCAGTTCGCTGTAATACCTGAAGCGCTCCGGGAATCTCTTCTTAGGGATCAGTTTCTTCGGGATCACGAGCCCGACGACTCTCTGCGCGATGGGGAGATCAAGCTCGAAAGAGGGTTTCGGGACTCTTTTATCGATAACGGCGTCCCTGCAGTAATAGGTGCCCTTGAGGTCAAGGACCGTCACGGAATCCGGGTTCTTCTCTGCCGCTTCCATGGCGCGTCCAATGTCACCGGGGAGAAAAAAGTCATCGCTGTCAAGGAACATCACAAAGTCTCCCGTACAGCGCTCAATCCCGCTGTTGCGCGCAAAGGCCACGCCCCTCGGTTCCATGGGGTCGTCGTCGCTGACTATCACTTCAACGTCCTCGCAGCCGCCTTCCCCGATACCGTCAAGGCAGTCGCGAAGATATTGTTCACCTCTGTAGTAAGGTATGATGATGCTGAGTTTCATTCCCACCCCCGCCGTACCGGCTGACGCTTATCAGTTCCGGTTTCCTGTTGCGGACATGCCGGTTTGTGTCCCGGTTATCCGTGCCGCAGACCTGCCGGTTTCAGTTCTGTTTGTCCTTGTTGCAGATCTCTTCGTATTGGTCGCAGATCTCCTCGGCCTTGCCCGAAGCTATGAGTCTGCCGTGGTCGAGGATGATCGCCTTGTTGCAGATCGATCTGACCTGATCGCTCTGATGCGATACGAGCAGAACGGTAACTCCGCTCTTCATCATCTTCTTGAGCTTGTTTGCGCTCTTCTTTTTAAACTTGGCATCTCCGACCGAGAGAACCTCGTCGAGGATAAGGATCTGCGGATCAACGATCGTGGCGATCGAGAAACCCAGCCTTGCCCTCATTCCCGAGGAGTAATTCTTTACAGGTACGTTTATAAAGTCTCCGAGTTCCGAGAACTTAACTATCTCGTCAAACTTTTCACGGATAAAATCACGCTTGTAGCCGAGCATGCTGCCATAGAGATAAATGTTTTCGGCCCCCGTGTAGTCCTTGTCGAATCCGGCTCCGAGCTCAAGAAGCGGTACAACACTCTCTTTGACGGTCACCGTCCCTTCGGTGGCCTTGAGGACTCCCGCTATTACCTTAAGGAGCGTACTCTTGCCTGCTCCGTTAAGTCCGAGTATCCCGACGCGGTCACCCTTGCGGATCGAGAACGATACATCCTTAAGCGCCCAGAATTCTTTGTATTTGAGGTTTCTGTGTACAAGCCTGATAAAGTACTCCTTGAGCGAATCGACCTTCTGCTCCGCCATGTTGAAGCGTACCCCGAGGCCGTCTATCTCGATGACTTTTTTCGCAGGCTTTTTCTTCTTTTTTTTCTTTTCTTCTCCGGTTTTCGCTTCCGTTGCTTCGGCAGCTTCTGTTTCTTCAACCGGGATATTTTCGGATATATTATTTTCCGGCTTATTTACTTCAGTCATCCCATCTCTCCTCTTTGAATGTCACCCGAAAAAGCTTTCTGCTTTTCCCGATAACTAACGATGCTTCGCAGCTTCTGTTTTGTTATATGTACAGAATGAATCTGTCCTGCTTCTTAAAGAAGAGGAAGCATCCCAACAACATAACTGCTGCGCTGAACCCGAGTGCGTACCAGAAGTGGTACATATCGAGAGGTCTTCCGAAGATTGAATTCCGGAAGTTAACGATCAGCGAGTAAAGCGGATTGATCTTGAAGATCCATTCGTTCGTGACCGACTTCAAAGATTCGACCTTGTAAAAGATCGCGCATGTGTACATGATAAGCATCAGTATTACGGTCCAGAGGTATTCAAGGTCACGGAAGAACACGTCGAGGACCGAAAGGATAAGCCCGACTCCGAGAGTCAGGAAGAATATCATGATGAGCGGGAAGATCGCACCGAAGATCGCGTTTGTGATCTTCACCTGTTCGTAAAGAGCCACTCCCACCAGTACGATCAGCGAGATCAGAAAGATGATGTAGCTCGAAAGCGTGGAAGCGAGCGGATACATATATTTGGGCACATAAACCTTCTTGATTGTCGAAGAATTCTTTCTGATGGATTTGAGTGCCGTCTTGGTTCCTGCGGAGAAGAAGCTGTACAGAAGTCTTCCGCAGAGGATGTAAACAGGGAAGTTGTCGTCTCCCTTTCCGAGGAGTCCCGAGAAAACAACCGTCAGGACTATCATGGTAAGCAACGGTTCAAGCAGTGTCCACAGGACACCCAGAACGGAGCTGCGGTACTTCAGCTTGATGTCTTTTTTGATCAGCTCGTAAAGGAGGTACCTGAACTTACTGAAATTACGTATCGCGGTCAGCATTCTGTTTCCCCCTTTTGCGTGGTAACGGAACCGGTCTTTCCGGCTGTATCCTCTTCGGAAGCGGCCTGCATACGGTTAAGGGCACTGAAGATCGCTCTTATGGAAGCACGCGTTGTACTCGAGCTCACTCCGACACCATAAGCGGTCCTTCCGCTTTCGCAGTCAAACAGATGTATATATGCGGCTGCCTGCGCATTCGACCCCGACGTCAGCGCATGCTCGCTGTAGTCGAGGATCCTCAGTGACCTCTTGAGGTCATGAGAAATGGCCGTCTTGGCAGCATCGATAGGTCCGTTTCCTTTGGCGGTCACCGTCTTCATCTCGCCGTGGTCGGTGTAGGTGAGCGTTGCGACTGTCAGGAAATTGTCTGAAGCCGCGGTAGGCTCGTCTGTCGTGTTGATGCTCTTGAAATGGTAGGGCTCCTTCATGTCCATGTAGTTCTTCTTGAACTCGGCCATGATGCGCTCCTGATCGACCTCACCCTCGCTCTCGCTGATGGTCTGAATGATCTGCGAGAACTCGCCGCGCATGTCACGAGGAAGCTTGAAGCCGTGGTAGACCTCAAGGATATAAGCAACGCCGCCGCGCCCCGAAAGGCTGTTGATCCTGACGAACGGCTCGTAGATCCTGCCTATATCGGCGGGATCTATGGGAAGATACGGAATATCCCAGTGCTTCGAAGGCTCCTTCTCTCTGTATGCAAGTACCTTGTTGATAGCATCCTGATGGCCACCGGAGAATGCGGTGAACACAAGATCCCCGGCATAAGGGTAGCGCTCGGGAACTCTCATCCCCGTAAGGCTTTCGTACTTTTTACGAACCTCGAGGATCTCGGAAAGATCGAGCTTCGGGTCGATACCGCGTGCAAGAAGATTGCATGCAATGTTTATGAGATCAACGTTGCCGGCTCTCTCACCGTTTCCGAACAGTGTACCCTCGATACGCTTCGCACCCGCAAGCATGGCAAGTTCCGCGGCGGCCACACCGGTCCCGCGGTCATTATGTGGATGAATGCTCAGCGTAATGCCTTCGTACCTGCTTATGTCACGAGCGATAAGCTCCATCCTGTCGGCAAATTCGTTGGGCATGAGATTTTCGACTGTGGTCGGGAAATCAAGGATCATAGGGTTGTCTTTCGACGGATTCCAAACATCGATCACTTTGGAATAAGTCTTTCTGACAAACTCCGGATCCGACTCCGTGAAGCTTTCGGGCGAGTACTCCAGGGTGATGTTTCCGATCCCCTTTTCGCGCGCAAGCTCTTTGACAAGAGCTGCCGCCTGTGCCCCCATCTCAAGGGACTCCCCGTCCGAAAAGCCGTAGACGATATGTCTTTGAATGTCTGATGTGTTGTTATATATGTGAAAGATAATATTGTCCGCACCTTCGATCGCTTCAAACGTACGTCTTATCAGATGCTCTCTGCACTGCGAGAGTACCTGGATCCTGACGTCCGAAGGAACGAGCTTTCTGATCAAAAGTTCACGGACAAAATCAAATTCTATACCCGATGCCGAAGGGAATCCCACCTCGATCTCCTTAAACCCGAGCTTCACAAGGAGTTTAAAGAATTCGAGCTTTCCCTCAACCGTCATGGGATCGGTCAGTGCCTGATTACCGTCACGCAGGTCAACGCTGCACCAGACCGGAGCCTCTGTGAGCCTTCTGCCCGGCCATGATCTCTCCCCTTTCATGTCGGGTGCGGGCAGAGCCGCATATCTCTCGTTATTCATACTCTTCCTTTGCACTCAGTCTCACCATGACGCTTCCCGCAGAAACCTTTACGGGGCCGTCATACTGATACATCATCTGTCTGGTATATGTTCCTTCGTTACAGTCAGCAACATCAATATAAAGCCCGAGATCCGAAACGGTCACATCGGCGATCTCGTCTTCGGAACCGCTGATCGTAACATCGGCATTCCACAGTGAATAAAGGATACCTTCGAGCTTGTCGGAAAGGTTCCTGATCTCGATATCATTCTCGGTGAGCTCAAACTTCTTCTCTGCGAGCGGCTTGATCGTGATCATGACTCCGACGCTCTGCCCGCCTTCTTCGGTAAGGAATGTGCCCTTGTAGTGGTCACCGAGGTAGTCCGACAGGTCGATCGCCTTCTCGATGGTCTGGTCGGCTCCGTTCGTATCAACACTCACGTTGATCTTGGAAAGCCTTGAGAGCATCGACTGAGGTGCCGCTATCGAAACGCTCGAAGGAGCAAACTCGATCTTGTCGACATAATAACCCTCAGCGGGTACGCCTGTAGTGACAACCTCTATCGGAAGTGTCTTGACGGGACAGATATCGGTCGCAACCTCCACGCTGTTCTGATTGAAGGTGAGCTTTCTGGGGTCGATCGGTTCGCCGTCCGCATCATAAGCGACAAGCTCGTACTGATCGGTGAACGAGGTCATCCTTCCCTCAAGATCAACCTTGACAGCGATCTCCCGTACGGAGTTGACAGAAGAGGTCGACCCCGTAACCTGGATAAGGCTCGAGCTGACACTGTTGTCCGTGCAGTAGTAGCCCTCACGAACCTTACCGCTGGTGATCACGCGCACCGTGAACGGCAGGGTAAGCTGGTCTTCAAATCTGACCGCCATGTTCTCGTTCTGAAGTGAGATACTGATCTCGTCGGAATTTTCTATGTTGCATGTAACGTTTATGGGCACCATGTTCATGGACGTGAGGTTATTGAAGTCGGCAACCGCCTCAAAATCCTCATTCCTTAAGTTGTCCACGAGGGACCTTCTGCCCTTGACCTTGAAGGTAACGGTGTCGCCCGCCTCAACAAGGTACTCATATCCGCGCGAGGAGATAACCTCGTCATGGAGGATCTGAACAGGTATGTTCTTGAATGTCTGGGTAACGGTGGGATCGTCGATGTTGGTGATCGTCAGCCACAGGAGCAGAGCGACTATGATCGATCCTATCTTAAGTCCCAGGTTGTGTAAGATACGGTTCTTCATCTTGATATCGCCTTCTCCTTTCGGATGCCGCGGAGGAACTTCTTTCTCCTTCCGGTCTTGTTCTCCTTGTCGGCTGTACTGTTCTGGAACACGAGAAGTCTCTCGCGAAGCTGTTCTTTGCTGACACGTCTCGATAACTCACCGTTTTCTGCGATCGATACGCCGCCGGTCTGTTCCGAAACAACGATCGTAAAGCTGTCGCTGGCCTCACTGATGCCGACAGCAGCGCGGTGTCTTGTTCCGAGTTCCTTGCTGATCCTGGTGTTCTCCGAAAGAGGGAGATAACACGTTGCAGCCGCAAGTCTGTCTCCGCGCACGATGACAGCACCGTCATGAAGCGGTGTGTTATGTTCGAAAATGTTTATGAGAAGCTCGGCGGTGATCACCGAGTCGATCTTGATACCTGTAGCTTCGTACTCGTCGAGGTTAACGCTTCTTTCGATGACGATCAGCGCTCCCGTCTTGGCTTTTCCGAGTTCGACAGCGGCTCTGACAAGCTCGTTCACGGACTTGTCGGAGATCAGTCCCTCTTCCCTCGGATCAAGGAAAGGAGACATGATGTTTCTCTTTCCGAGTGTCTCAAGAGCTTTTCTGAGCTCGGGCTGGAAAAGGATGATGATAGCCGTGATGGAAACTCCGACGCCGTTCGCAAAGATCCAGAGTATGGCATCGAAACCGAGAACAGCCGCTATAACGTATATGGCGAAAAGTACGAGGATTCCCTTGAGAAGCGCCCATGCCTTCGTGTTTTTGACCCACTTGATAACATAATAAACAAGACACGCGATGATAAGGATCTCGATCACATCCATGACCGTGATCCTCAGCAAGATAAAGGGGCTCACGTAGTTAGAAAAGAATTCCCTAATGGTATCCATGTCGTTCCTTTCCCTGATCTTTCACGGTCTCACCGCCAAGAGTCCGGTTTACCGCTTCAGTTCCTGTCGTAATCGCTGTCGTCGTAACCTGTTTCGGTGTAACCGGAGTCATCATATCCGGCTTCATCGTAACCTGTTTCATCGAAATCCGTTTCATCAGTCATGTCTTCCTCGTAGTCGGCTTCGTAGTCGCCCTCTACATCTGACATGGCGTATTGCATCGCAAGGTTTTCTTTCTCAGGCTCGGGTTCGGGCTCGTCGTCATAATCACTGTACAGATCGTAGCCCGGTGCCTGCTCGCTGTAGGCGGAAACATAGTCTTCATCGTCGGGATAAGCTTCTCCCTCGGAAACATCGTCATCGCCCGGTGAAAGAACCCTGATATTATGGTTCGTCATGCTGATCTTGATCTTGGGAACAGCCTTGACGTAGTAGTAGAAGTCGTCGTCCTCAAACTGGACATGCTCTATAGCCGTATAATCAAGGACTCGTTTCATGAAATCCGACGCCATGGTTATGACGGCGCAGATTATGGACATAAAGATTATCGAGCCCACCGAGATCGAAAGGTCGAACTTTAACGATCCGACCAGCAGACCGATGATATTGACCGCTGCGCCCACTCCGACAGAGATAAGGAATGAGTAATCGAAGGGCAGTCTGCGCAGAAGGAATACCACAATGATCACCAGTGCGAACACGATGATCACGATGTACATCTCTTTCTGGCCGATGATAACGTCGAGAATGTCCTTGTAATATGTGATGATCTCGTCAAGGTTGATATCTTCGATAACCTTGCCGGAAACCGTCTTGATAATGTCGATCAGATAATAAAATACAACGCCGCATGCGCAGGGCAATACGGAAACGGGTGTTGCGACACAGCCAAGCACCATCGGAACCGCAAAGTGCAGGTTGAGCGGTGCGAGAAGCGGAACGAGGACAGCCACGATGGCATTGCCGTTCGAGAATCTCATGAGTGCCGCATACAGCACTATGAATATCATAAGCACTATGACCGAAAGGAAAACCGACGCAAAGTACACATGCAGAAGTGCGAGTACCATCGCGAGGAATACCATAACTCCGCCGGGAGTGACCGCACTGATGAGTGACAATACCAATACGATCGAGGTCTTCGCGAAATCCGGGTTGAAACCGATCGCGCTGTTGATGTTACTGAACACCAGAAGTGCGATGATGAACTTTATCACCGGATTGACGAAAAATCTCACCTTGCGATATGTATCGATCACTATGTTTCTTATCTCAAGCAACTTTGTGAGCATAAAAAGATATCCTCCTCTTTGCAGTCGGTCTTTTCGACTGCGTTTCCTCGCCGTACACTCCACTTGCGCTGTAGGCTTTTTCTAAATCCTACATATTCGATCTGTAGGAGTCTTCTTCTTTATAAATCTCTTTGAGCGATCTCAAAAGCTTGTAGTACTTTTTGAGTCGCTTTCGCGAGAACTGGTACTTCAGTCCGTACCCGACAAGCGCTCCCACAAGGTAGACCGCCATCACTATGATGTAGTACGCAAGGATCATCTTGCCGAGCTCGGGGTAATCAAGTACAAGAGCGTTGTCTATAAGGTATTCAAGCTGATAAAGTACCACGAGGACCACAACGATCGCATACGCAAAAGAAATGCTCACGAGCGTCTTCAGCACCTGAAGACGGGCGTAATCACTCTTGAAATACTTATTAAGCTTCAGATCTTCCCTGCCCTCGTTCTTTTCGTAGATGGACATTCGGGTCATGATCCTTACTTTTCTGGTGTCGATCATAAATCTATCCTCTTCTTCGGAAACATAAAAAACCGTCTCCATTTCCTCTCCGGACGCTTCACAGAAGCGGCCGGGTTTTCTTCAAGTCTCAT
>JAEEQC010000151.1 GCA_016285135.1 Lachnospiraceae bacterium | reverse complement strand
ACAGATGTGAAGCAGCGCCGCACCCGGAAAAGGAGCTATATGACAAAAAGACTTTATAATGCAAGGATCATCACAATGCTCAGGGACGAGGATATCTTTGAAGGCGATATCCACATAGACGGGAACAGGATCACCTATGTGGGACCTGCGAAGCCCGGCACATTTGACGAGGAGATCGACTGCGAAGGTAACGTCCTTCTGCCCGGTTTCAAGAACGCACACACACACTCCGGAATGACGGCGTTCCGCTCACTTGCGGACGACCTGAACCTCCAGGACTGGCTCTTTCAGGAGATCTTCCCCCGCGAGGACAAGATGACGGGAGAGGACATCTTCTGGCTCTCGAAGCTTGCTTTCCTTGAGTATCTCACTTCAGGTATCACAGCGTGCGCGGATATGTACCTCACACCCGAGACGATTGCGGAAGCAGCGGAGCAGTTCGGCATGCGCTGTCAGCTTGTGTCCGGATTCAATAAATATAGCGGTCCCATCGACATCGTTGAGAAGAGGTTTAACGAGCTGAACGGCAGGAACCCGCTCACGGGCTTCCTCATGGGACTTCATGCGGAATACACCTGCGACAGGAGCACACTTGAGGCGATGTCTGAGCTTCTCCACAAGTACAAGGCTCCGCTCTACACTCACATGTCCGAAACAAAGACCGAGCACGAGGAATGCAAGGGCAGGTACGGCAAAACGCCCATGGCCATCTTCGACGAACTCGGCCTCTGGGACTTCGGCGGCTGCATCTACCACGGTGTCTGGGTTGAAGACTCAGACATGGACATCATGAAGAAGAGAGGGATCCGCGTGGTCAGCAATCCCGGCTCGAACACCAAGCTTGCGAGCGGTATCGCACCCATCACGAAGTACCTGCAGAAGGGCATTGAGGTGGCTCTCGGAACTGACGGCGCTTCTTCGAACAACTGCCTTGATTTCTTCAGGGAGATGTTCCTTGTGACCGGCCTCGCTAAGCTTCGCGACAACGACCCGAAAGCGGTTGATGCCTATGAAGTACTCAAGATGGCATGCGTGAACAGCTCTCACGCCATGGGACTATTTGATAATGACGCGCTCGCACCCGGTAAGCTCGCCGACATCGTGATGATCGATCTCAAGCAGCCCAACATGCAGCCACTCCTCAACATCAGGAAGAACATCGTCTACAGCGGCTCGAAGAGCAATGTCAAGATGACCATGATCGACGGCAAGATCCTCTACAGGGACGGTCGTTTCTGCAGCGATATCAACACTGATGAGATCTACGACAGATGCAACGAGATAACCGCACGTCTGAAGGATATCTGAATCGCAACAGACGTGCGTAAGGCGAAATACGACATAGCAATCTTACAGAGTTTGTTTGATGTCTGAAAAACAGCTTATGATCCTGTACGTTTATCGTGTTTATGGGTCCTAAGCTGTTTTTTTTGCTGAATAGCAAGAAGCGACAGCGACAACACGGATGAGAAAACACCTCTTCTTGAATAGAAAAAATGTGTTGAATAATTGCGTTATGCGTAGTATAATACAAGAGTTCCTTATCTTATTTCGGCAAATACACGAATGACAAATTGACATGTTTTAGTCGTGGGACGTGCCTCGTTTTATCAAAAAGGAGACAGAAATCTATGAGAAGTACAGTTAAGTCAAGCAAGGCAAGAGATGTTGCCACTGCCGTTTCGGAAGTATTTGACTCGGCATCCGATCCGATGGGTATCATCTTTATGTCGGATTATTCACGTTTTAATGACATAACAAAATTACTGCATGAAAAATACCCCAATGCGCAGTTGATCGGTACAGCCGGAACTGTTTATCACGGAAACTGTATTGATGACAATTCTATTCTGGTTGTGACGCAGATCGTGGGAGATGCGGCGGTTTCGGCAGGGCTGATCGGAAACCTGTCAAAGTCACCGTTAAGTGATATGTACAAGCTGTCCGAGAGTGTTCAGAAAGTGAATCCGCGCACGGAAGATACCGTTTGCATCGAATTCTGCACGACAAATGAGGAAGTGCTTGTTTCTTCCATGAATGTTGTACTTAAGCCCGCGAATGTATCACTTGCGGGAGGCACGGTGTTTGGCGCGCCGGAAGGGAAACCTTCGCTTGTTGCTTACGGCGGAGAAGTGTACTGTGATGCATGTGCATATATGGTTATCAAAAACCTTTCGGGAAAAGCGTATGTTATCAGGGAGAATATTTATGATCGTGCCGGCGGACCCGCACATATAGCAACTAAAGTGAATCTTGCAAAGAAGGAAGTCACCGAACTCGATCATCGACCCGCAGCCGATGTTTATATGAATGAGACGGGAGTGGCGAGAAATGAGATTGTTAATCATGTAATGCAGGCTCCGTTCGGAAGAGTAGTGGATAACGAGATCTATATTTCATCCATGAACGGCGTTGACGGCAAAGGGGCGATAACCAATTACAAGAAGATCAACCAGAATGATGCACTTTATATTCTTAAACTTCTTGATTACCGCGAAATAAATGAGCAGACCCGGAAACAGATACAGTCAAAGACTTTGAGACCTTCTCTTATTTTCTCGGTTAATTGTATCTACCGCTATCTGCTGTTCAAGCAGGAAGGATATTTGAATGATTTTCTGACTGCCATGTCGAAACTCGGTCCGTTTGCCGGTTATATCGGCGGAGGTGAGCAGTTTAATCGCCAGCATGTAAACCAGACGATGGTTTGTGCGGTTTTTGAATGATCAGCGAGGAGGTCTTATATGTTTTTGAGAAAGAAAAAAGATGTGACTGAGATAACGGATGCTGTTAAACAAAGCACTCCCACAGATTTACGCAAGTGTTTGTCTCCCATCACGGAATCGAGCAGATACCTTCTTTCGGAGAAGGAGAAGCTTCAGCAGGATGGGGAAGATTTTAACAGTATCAGCTACGCAATTGATGCATTGGATGCGCAGGACACAAAGGTAAAAGAATCCGTCGATAATTTCCGCAAGCAATTCGATGGTGTAAGCGCGGTTACGTCCGAATTTGATGCCATTGTAAAAGACATGCATGATACGGCAGCTACCACGAGTGAAAATATAGGAAAGGTAAGGACGTCTTCGGGATCGGTAAGCACAATGATCTCGTCCGTAAGCGATGCTGTACGCGAATTCCATGAGAATTTTGCGAGCATTATGCAGACAATCGACCAGGTCAACGGAATTGCCAATCAGACCAATCTTCTTGCTCTTAATGCCAATATTGAGGCAGCACGTGCGGGAGAAGCCGGACGAGGATTTGCGGTTGTTGCCGATGAGGTAAACAACCTTGCGGCCGATACCAAAAACCTTGTGGCAACGATAAAAGCCGCGATGGAAACGCTTGAGGCCAACAACAGCAAACTGCTTGAGTCTGTTGAAAAAACCAGAAAAGCAATGAATCAATCTCTCGAATATATCGGTGAAACCGAACAGGTTGTAGGGAATATCACGAATGTTGCCTCCATGATAAGCGACAAGAATCGGGATATGGAAAAAGCGTTTGATGAATGCAGGAGCTGCCTGCTGGAGGTTGACGGCACGATTGATTCCTCACGCAGGTTCTTTGACAACGTCAGTGATTCGCTTAGCACCATGGAAAGAAACATAACGAAGAAGAGTCTGATCTTTGAGGATATGACAAATATCCTTGAGCAGTATCCCGATATAATCGAAAGTGTTTGCAGGAATAATTGATTAAATCAATTGCCGGTATAACACAGGACTGCCGAGCATACATGACATATGTTCATGATGCGCGGCAGTTTTGCGTTGTAAACGAAGCCTGTCGGTGCAGATTTGTTTGCGGCCTGTCCGTCGCAATGGACGGAACAGACCTTCACGATATATAAAAGAACAAATTCTTGAAGCATTTGTAAAAAACTGTTAATATAATAATAACCTTTGGTTTTATGTGCTTGTATGCGGAGAGAGAAGATGGAAATTAAAAAAATAGCCATATGTGATGATCTTGATATAGTGGCGGAAGAACTATGGAAGAACGTTGTTGAGATGGTAAATAAGCACAATTATAATGCTGAATGTAAAGTTTTTCTATCGGCTAGGGAGTTGCTCCGAGAAATAGGGGATTATTTCATTGTGTTTTTAGACATTGAGATGCCGGAAATCGATGGAATAGAAGCCGGAAATCTGATAAAGGAAAAGAATCCTCGCTGCAGGATTATTATGGCAACGGCGTTAAGAAATCGCTATAAAGAAGCTTTTAAATTTCGAGCACATCGCTATATTGAAAAACCATTTAGTAATGATGAAATAGAAGAGGCACTAATATCAGCCATGGAAGAATTTCCGGGCGAGGAGTGCATGGACTTATATTTCAATAGGGGAAAGCATCGAATAAGGCAGAGAGATATAACTATGATACGTGCGTTCAACGGTTATTCGGAGTTCGTGGTAGGAGAATTGGTTTTAAGAAGTAACATCTCTCTTGACGAGTTGGAAGAAAGATTGGACGATCGCATATTTGCCAGAGTAGAGCGACGATATATCGTTAATTTGTTATATTGCCAAAAAACAAAAAACGGAGTGAAAATAAACGGGGAATTGATTCTTGTTTCCAGAAGAAACAAGAAAGAATTTGAAAGCAGATATATAACATTTGATACACGGTACAGGGGGATGATAAAAAATGAGTAAAGTCGGTCTTATTATACAATTTATTACGGTTGTAGGGCAGTACTACTTGATATACGAACTGTTGTTTAAGGAGAAAA
Organism: Lachnospiraceae bacterium; assembly: GCA_016285135.1. Lineage (GTDB taxonomy): Bacteria > Bacillota > Clostridia > Lachnospirales > Lachnospiraceae > RUG11977. The sequence goes on along the minus strand of JAEEQC010000151.1, from coordinate 400 downwards.
TCAGGAGATATTACGTACCGGCTATTGGTGGAGTGGTGTACACAATAGTTGTATTGTTAACTCCGATTGAAGAATATGATGTGATCAGTGTTTGCATGTATCCAGTAGCGCTTATATGCTTTTTTCTGGCGCAGATTACCAAAGAGGGGAAAAGAGTAGCAAGAATTGTAATTATTGCTTTTTTGACTGAGTGTTTGGGATTAATGCTCATATGGATAGGTAGAACTATTTTTGGAAACGACAACCACATAAATTCTATTGCAAACACAGGAACGATAGTAAATCTACTAATAATAGTTATTGTTCTGATTGTAAATCATGTATTTGGCAAACTTTCATCGGAGCAAATTCAGAAGATAAAATCTTTTATCAGTAGAAATTTAATTGATTTTGTGATCTT
>JAEEQC010000016.1 GCA_016285135.1 Lachnospiraceae bacterium | reverse complement strand
GAGTCCTCGGAGGAGGGATTGTGAGAGGCTCACTTGTACTCGTCGGCGGAGATCCCGGAATCGGCAAGTCCACACTTCTTCTTGAGGCATGCGCGAAGCTTGCACGCAAGAAATTAAATCTTCTTTATATTTCCGGGGAGGAAAGCCTCCGCCAGATCGGAATGCGTGCCGAGAGGCTCGGGTGTGCGGATGACGATATCTTCTTCCTCGCGGAGACGGATCTCGATGCGATCGAAGAAGTGGTGTTAAGGGACAAGCCCGATATCGTGGTGATCGATTCGATCCAGACCGTATACAGGGAGGATATCTCTTCGTCGCCCGGCAGTGTGAGTCAGGTCAGAGAGACCACCGGAGCTCTTATGAGGCTTGCCAAGAGCATGCCCGTCACCGTGTTTATAGTGGGACACGTGACCAAGGAGGGTACGGTTGCCGGACCCCGCATGCTTGAGCATATGGTTGATACGGTACTTTACTTCGAAGGTGATGCGTCTTCACCTTACAGGATCTTGAGAGCCGTCAAGAACAGGTTCGGATCGACCAACGAGGTCGGAGTATTCGAGATGGAGGGCGACGGACTCAGGGAAGTTCGCAATCCTTCCGAGCACATGCTGGACGGAAGACCGGTCGGAGAACCCGGATCGGTCATTGCGGCATCGATCGAAGGTACAAGACCGATCCTTGCCGAGATCCAGGCACTTGTCAGCAAAACGGGATTTGCGATGCCGAGACGTACGTGCCTCGGCATAGATGCGAACAGGGTGAACCTCCTGCTCGCTGTTATCGAGAAACGCATGGGAGTGCAGCTTTCGGGCTGCGATGCCTATGTCAACGTGACGGGTGGCATGAGGATCAGCGAGCCCGCACTCGATCTGGCTGTAGTAACGGCGCTCCTTTCGAGTGCGACGGACAAAGCGCCCGGTGATAAGACTGTTGTGTTCGGCGAGGTGGGTCTCACGGGAGAGGTGCGCGGAGTTACAAGAGCGGCACAGCGAGTGATGGAAGCCCAGACGCTTGCGTATGACTGCGTTATCATGCCGCAGGTCAACATGAAAGACCTCGGCCCTCATACCATCAAGGTTATAGGTGTGGGGCATATAAGAGAACTCAAACCGTTACTGTTGGGTAAAAATAAAATCACAAATTAATTTTTACCAGGGTGACCTTAGGTCATCATTGGCACAAAAGGATACAAAATGGGAAAGAATAAGGGCAGGAACAAAAAGAAGGTCGCTCAGCTTAGGCAGGAGAGGTTGAACAATCAGCCCGAAGAGCAGATCGAAGACCACAACCCGTGGAAAGACCTTCGCAAGGAGATTGAACAACAGCAGAAGACGGGGCACTCCGTACAGAAAAAGACGGAGGCTGCTCCTGTGCGCCCTTCTTTCGTCAGATACGAACGTGTCATAGAAGAAAAACCGGTTCTTTCCGAGAGAAAATACATGTACGATTCGGCCCGGCCTTCCGAAGACGATGAAAAGCCCATTGTCCCCGATACCCCCAAGGAAGAAAAGCCCGAGCCCACTGTGGCAGCACCCGGACCCATTGACCAAAACAAGGAGACCGGGAAAGCCCCGGGTTTATTCTCGGCTATCGTCAGGCTCTTCAAGGGAGGAGCGCGTCCCACGGACAGCTTTAGCGACGTGACTGCCGAAGATCAGGGTCAGGCAGAGAGTGCCGTTGATCGGTATCTTGAAAAGAACGGCAAGAAACGCAGGATGCCGAAGGCTCTCAAAAGAGTGATCGTCACAGTGATCTCACTCGTACTTATATGTTCGCTCGTGGCAGGTTTCTTTGCCTTCAAGTTCATGGTCAAGTACGGTTCACTCAAATATCTTTACAACTATTTCAACAACACCGCGGGCAGTCTCAGATACGAGACCGATCTTGCTGCGACGGCCGGAGCCGACGCGGACACACCGGAGGCCGTTAAAGAAACGGATCCCGCGACATACAGGGTTAAAGAGACTGTCGAATCGGGCGGATGGATCGTTGATTCGGTTGACAGATTCTTCCCCATCAGATTTAACACCGAGAAGAATTCGGATGCTCCCATAAGCGGTTTCTTTACATTCCGCGGCAATTACAGGCGTGATGCCTCGAGTGTCGGAGCTGTGACTGCATCCGAAAAAGTTCTTGAAAAGACGTGGGATTACTCAACAGGAAAACTGCTCAAAAACAACGGATCCGACTACTGGTCGGGTAACGGATGGACCGGTCAGCCGCTTCTCGCGCAGTGGGATGACGATGTCCGCGAAAAAATGAACATGTACGACTCGGCCAAGGAAAAGCGAGGCCTTGTCGAAGTGATCTACCCCGGCATGGACGGACAGATACATTTCCTTGACCTTGATACGGGAGAGGAAACACGCCCCGCTATAAACGTCGGAATGACCTTTAAAGGAACGGCAACCATCTACCCCGACGGAACACCGCTTCTGTTCTGCGGCTGCGGGGATGCCCAGACCGGACCGTTCGGAGAGAACGTTTCACAGCGCTTCTACATTTACAGCCTTTTGGACGGAAAGCTGCTTTACGAGGGCGGTATCGAAGACAGCTTCGCCCCCAGGAGATGGCATGCCTATGACAGCTCACCGCTTATAGACACAGAGACGGACACTCTCATCTACCCCGGTGAGAACGGCGTCATTTACACGATGAGGCTTAATACGAGCTACAACAAGGATGCCGGAAAGATCTCGGTTAAACCGTCCGAGTTCATGAAGTACACATTTACGATCGACGGAGTATACAGTGAATCCGGCAGGGTATGGGGAAGTGAGTGCAGCGCCTGTGCATGGAACGGCTATATCTTTATCGGTGATAATGCGGGCATGTTCTACTGCCTTGATGTAAACACCATGAACATGGTCTGGATCACGGACCTTAAGGAGGACATCAATTCCTCGCCGATCCTTTCGTTTGAAGAGGACGGCAAGTTTATCTATATCGGCACGACCCTCAAGTACGGCTACAACGAGCACAGCATGGGCGAGGCAGCGATCTACAAGCTGAACGCCATTACGGGTCAGACGGTCTGGAAGAAGGGCTACGAAGTCCACACCGTTAAAGGCTACGCGGGAGGAGTCCTCTCGACGGGAGCGGTCGGAAAGGGTGAGATCGGAGACTACGTGATCTACTCCGTTTCGAAGACTCCTTCTCTCGAGGAAGGTTACCTTGTGGCTCTCGACAAAAAGACGGGCCATGAGGAATGGAGGATCACGCTCGACATGTACTCCTGGAGCTCGACGGTCCTCACTTACGACAGAAGCGGTCTGCCGCTCATCGTACAGGGCTGCCAGAACGGAGATCTGCTGCTCATAGATGCCAGGGACGGCCATATTTTAAACCGCATCAACTTCGGGTCGGCGATAGAGGCAACACCCGTTATGTACGCCGACAGACTCGTCATCGCGACGAGAGGAGAGAAGATCTACGGAGCAAAGCTCAAATAACGCGATTTACAGAACGGATTGATTCTGAAAGGATATGGGATGAAGAAAAAGTGGTACAAGTTCGGTGCCGTGGTGTTCCTGCTCTTGCTGACGCTTGTGAGCGCAGTGATTTGGAAGACCGGGGACGGACAAAAGGATTTAAAGACCGTGAAAAGTGCCGACGATCTTACGGGTTCGAGGATTGGCGGCGTGAGGTCATACATGGGTCCCGAAGCGTCGGAGATCTACTTCCGGAGCCTTCTCGGACGTGACATCTCGTCGTACCGGGAGTACGATTCCTTTGAAGACGCGGTTGAAGGCCTTGAGGGCGGCGAGGTAGACGCGATCTGGGCCTGCGATACTACTGCCGAATACGCGGTAAAGAACTACGGTGACCTGGAGATACTCGACAGTTCAGACATGTCGGCGACTGCGCAGCTGTCAAAACCGAGATTCTCCTTCGCACTCGCCGTTCCGGACGACAAAGAGAGTGAGGAGACATGCAAGAGGCTCAGTGAGGCAATCGACAAGATCAGAACGGACGGAACGCTCGGCAGACTCGTTAATGATTATGTGAAAAATGCGGTGAGTACCGATCCTTTTTACGAAGAGGATATGTGGAGCAGGACGGACCGCTTCAGGTTTACTCACGAGATGAGCGGATCGATCGATATCGGCATCACGGGTTCGGCTCCGCCTGTCGAGATGATCGACGGGGAAGGCAAACCCTGCGGGTTCTGCGTGGCATTGCTGGACGAGATCGCATGCAGGCTCTGCACCGACATAAACATCAGGATACTCGATACCGAAACGGCCTATTCGCAGGTTATGGCAGGAAAGGTAGATGCTCTTTTCGCGGTGGCCTCTTCGGGGAACACGACTCAGGAAGACAAGAAATTCCTGACCACAACAGGGTATCTCGACATGTACAATTATAAGTTCCTTGTCAGAGCGGCCGGGGACGCAGAGGAGGAAAAGGGATGAACATTCTCTTGGGAATTACTGATGCCGTATACTCAAACCTCATTTCGGGGGGTGCGTATTACAGAATAATAAAAGCACTGGCGGTAACGGTGTTGATCACTGTTGCGGCCTGGATCATTGCGATGGTCCTCGGCATGATCATCAGCTACATGACCTGTTATGAGAAGAAGATCATCTCCGGTGTGGGACGTGCGCTCTGCTTTATTCTGAGGAGCGTTCCGGTACTCCTTACGATCTGGCTTTTTTACTACGTTCCGGCGTTTGGGATCAATCTCCCGGCAGTTGTGGCTTCGTCGCTCGCTATCGGTCTTTACGGTGCGGGCAGCTTTTCGGAGATCCTTACAAGAAGCGCGAAACGAGAGATGGAGAATTATTCCGACAACATAAAGGAGATCCTCAGCCACTCGCATTTTACGGCAGTTATTCCTGAGGCGGTTGAGAATTCCCTCTTCGAGATCAAGAGGCTCACGATACTCCTTATGTCGCTCTCGTCCCTTGCAGGTTACATCGGTACCGGCGAGCTTGTGAACGTAATGAGCACGATCGGACACAGGAACATGTATCCCTTCTTCTCGATCTTTTTCTGTATGGTCATCTACCTGATCGCGGCAGCGATCATAGAAGCGATCTTTAACAAGCTTATCACGCGCGTCAGGAAGAGAAAAGAAAAAGAGGCCGAGGAGGAAGCTGCGGAAGCACTGAGCAGATCAAAAGCCACAGAATAAAATCAAATAAAGAGGAGGCATCATCATGGATAAGAACACAAACCAAAACGCAGAAAGCGAGATGCAGCTTCCCGTACATACGAGAAAAACGCAGCCCGCTGTGAGAGGTGGCGCCAGCCCCTCGGTTGACAGGCTCAGCGACCTTGTCTGCCGCGAGCTGATCAAAAGAGCGACAGAGATGTTACAGTTCTCCTACGCACCCTACTCGAACTTTAAGGTGGGCGCTGCGCTTATGGCCAAGGACAAGAAGGTCTTCACGGGCTGCAATATCGAAAACGCTGCATTCGGACCCTCAAACTGCGCAGAGAGAACGGCATTTTTCAAGGCTGTCAGCGAGGGTGCGAAAGATTTCCTCGCCATCGCGATAGTAGGAGGCAAAGAAGGTGTGATCACCGACTACTGCCCGCCCTGCGGAGTTTGCAGACAGGTCATGTCGGAGTTCTGCGATCCCGACGAGTTTTTCGTGATCCTTGCAAGGAGCGAGGACGATTACTGGATCTATTCTCTCAGGGAGCTGTTCCCGATGGGATTTACACCCGATAAATTATGAGAGTGAACGCGTCGCCATTTAGGGTATATGCGTCGGGCAAACGATCGGAAAACATGCGAAACAATAAAACTCCCCACAGTTTTCTGAATTGTTTCCTGTTTACAGAAAATTCAAAAAGTCATAAAATGTTGATCACATTTGTGGTTTAGAATCGAACCCATGAGATCCGAAGAAAGGAGGTTGCACATGGCTGAGACTGTATTTAAACGTTATGAGAAGAAGTATCTGCTCACCGCAGAGCAGGAGCGCGATTTTCTCCGGCTTGTCGAGGACAGGATGATCATCGACCAGTACGGTCTTCACACCATCTGCAACATCTACTTTGATACACCCGACTTCGACCTTATCAGGACGTCGATCGAGAAACCCATCTACAAAGAAAAGCTCAGACTTCGCTCATACGGGGTACCCGAATCACCCGATTCGAAGGTGTATGTCGAGCTCAAGAAGAAGTTCAAAGGTATCGTTTACAAGCGCCGCGTCGGCCTTAAGCTCAGCGAAGCCGAAGCGTATCTTTATGACGGAGTTCATCCCAAAAAGGACAACCAGATCATGCGCGAGATCGACTGGTTCTTAGAGACAAATCCCGTGGAGCCCCAGGTTTACCTTGCATACGACAGGCGCGCGTTCTACGGACTCGAGGATAGCTCGATCCGCCTCACGCTCGACAAGAACATCCGCTGCAGGCGCAAAAAGCTCAGGCTCGGTGACGGTACCGTCGGAGAGCAGCTTCTTGAGGACGACATGACACTCATGGAGATCAAGCTCCCCGAGTATATGCCCATGTGGATGGCGGTGATCCTTTCCGAGCTTAAGGTCGCGCCCGTTTCGATCTCAAAGTACGGAACGTTTTACTGCGAGAATCCCGAAATGTATATGAGCATCATCGAGAATCACCGTCCTTACCTCGGCACTTCCGGAAGTGTTGTGGATCTCGGGCATGCGCGTCTCAGAAAGGACGCATCAAAAGACAAGAAGACCAAATGATCAGGAGGAATTTCCCCAAATGTTTGAAAGTATTCTTTCATCAACCTCTTCCGCATCGGCGGGAGAGATCGTTATCTGCACATGTATCTCTATCGGACTCGGAATCATAATCGCTTTTATCCATTCTTTTAAGAATGAGTATTCGAAAAACATGCTGCTGGCGCTTGTCGCGCTTCCCGCTATCATCCAGACGGTGATCATGCTCGTCAACGGCAATGTCGGAACAGGTATCGCCGTTATGGGCGCATTCTCGCTCGTCCGCTTCAGATCCACACCCGGTAATGCACGCGAGATCACGAGCATCTTCCTTTCGACAGTGACCGGACTTGCCATGGCCATGGGATATGTCGGCGTTGCAGCCCTTGTCATCCTTGTGGTCGGAGTCATCACAGTGCTTGTGAGCATACTCGGACTGGCTGAGCCCTCGCGCGGAACCAAGATCCTCAAGATCCTTATCCCCGAGAACCTTGATTACACCACGATCTTCGACGACATCCTTGAGAAGTATACCTCTAAGGCAGTCCTCGACAAGGTTAAGTCCACCAACATGGGCAGCCTTTTCGAACTCAGTTACAGCGTCATGATCCGTGCGGGCAAGAATGAGAAGGAATTCCTCGATGAGCTCAGAGTCCGCAACGGCAATCTCAGCATTACTCTCAGCAGGCCTATCGTAAACCACGAAGAGCTCTGAGCAAAATTTGACTTGTCGAGACTCTTGATTTAATCAAAACCGTGTACTAGAATAAGAGCGTCTTTTCGTTAAGACGCTCTTTGAATGTGATCAGACAGAGAGCTCAACATGTTACCCTCCACCGGACAGGGTGGCGGGATATGAACAGAGGAGGAAACTATGAAAAAAGTAATCGCCATTCTTCTCGTACTTGCGCTTGTGCTCGGCGTGACAGCATGCAGCAGCTCCGCTACGGGAGACAAGATCGGTATCATCCTCATCGGTGATGAGAACGAAGGATACTCGCAGGCACATATCGACGGTATCAAGAAGGCAGCCAAGGCTCTCAATGTTGAGGACAACCTCGTTTGGTTCTACAACGTTCCTCAGGAAGAGGAGTGCTACGACAAGTGCATTTCCTGTATCGAGCAGGGTTGCAAGCTCGTTATCACCAACTCCTACGGCCATCAGTACTACGCTGAGCAGGCTGCAAAGGAGCATCCCGAGATCAAGTTCGTCTGCATGACAGGTGACACAGCTAAGAGCTCAGGTCTCGCAAACCTTTCAAACGCATTCAACCAGACATACCAGAGCCGTTACGTATCGGGTGTTGTTGCAGGTATGAAGATCAAGGAACTCGTTGACGCCGGCAAGCTTTCGGCTAACAACTACACCGCAGAAGGCAAGGTTAAGACAGGTTATGTCGGAGCATTCCCCTTCGCAGAGGTTGTTTCCGGTTACACAGCATTCTTCCTTGGAATGCAGTCAATCTACCCCAACATCGTAATGGACGTTTCGTTCACAAACTCCTGGTCTGATCTTGTTGCAGAGAAGACCACAGCAGAAATGCTTATAGCCAACGGCGCAGTTATCATCGGACAGCATGCCGATACAACAGGTGCTCCTCAGGCATGTGAGGCAGCCAACGTTGCAGGCACACCCGTTTACTCCGTAGGCTACAACATCGACATGCTCGCTGTTGCACCTCATGCAGCACTTACATCCGCTACCAATGACTGGTCCGTATACTATACACATTGCTTCGATCAGTTCATCAAGGGCGAGAGGATCGATGTGGACTGGTCAGAGGGCTATGAGTCCGGCGCTGTCTGCATCACAAAGCTCGGACCTGAGTGCGCAGACGGAACCCAGGCAGAAGTTGATAAGGCAGAGGCAGCCATCAAGAACGGCACCCTTCATGTATTTGATACAAACAAGTTCACTGTCGGAGGACAGAAGGTTACGGAGATCTTCCGTATCGATACGGACGGTGACTATGTTCCCGATTCGGTTAACGGTATCGTTGACGGATACTTCGATGAGTCACACTACATCTCGGCTCCTACATTCCTTGTAGATATCGACGGTATCACAAAGCTCAACTGATAACTTTAGAGTTTAGCTCAATATGATCAAACACAAGCTCTCTTGTCCGTGACAAGAGGGCTTGTTTGTGCTATATTGGATTATAACGATCTAAGAGAGGAGGCCATTTTGTGAGCATGGAAGCAGCAGTAGAGATGCGTGGCATTACGAAGAGCTTCGGCACCGTCATGGCCAATGACCACATTGACATTACGCTCAGAAAAGGCGAGATCCTGGCACTGCTTGGGGAGAACGGCAGCGGCAAGACCACACTTGTCAATATTCTTTCGGGAATCTATTACCCTGACGAGGGCAGGGTATTCATTGACGGCAGAGAGACCGTCATTTCGTCACCCACCGATGCTTATGCAGCCGGGATCGGCATGATCCACCAGCACTTCAAGCTTGTGGATGTGTTCACTGCGGCCGAAAACATCGTTCTGGGCTACAACGAAGCCGGCAGAAAGTTCAACCTTAAAGAGACATCCGATCGCATCCGTTCAATCGCTGCGAGGTACGGCTTTGAGATCGACCCTGATAAAAAAATCTACGACATGTCTGTTTCTGAGAAGCAGACCGTAGAGATCATAAAAGCGCTCTACCGCGGAGCGCGCATCCTGATACTTGACGAGCCCACTGCGGTTCTGACGCCTCAGGAGACCGACAAGCTGTTTGACATCATGAGGAACATGAAGAACGACGGCAGGTCGATCATCATTATCACACATAAGCTTGCGGAGGTTATGGAGATCTCCGACAGAGTGGCACTTCTCCGCGGAGGAAAGTGCGTGGATGTCCTCGAGACAAAGGAGACCGACTCCGTGCAGCTCGCATCGCTGATGGTAGGCAGGTCCGTATCGCTCGAGATCAACAGACCGGCAGTTGTCGGCCCTCAGGACAGACTTGTTCTTTCGGGTCTTACGTACATCGACCGTGAAGGAGTCAAGAGACTCGATGACGTTTCATTTACGGCACGGTCGGGCGAGATCCTCGGTATCGCGGGTGTTGCGGGTTCAGGACAGAAGGAACTCCTCGATGCGGTTGCCGGCCTGATCCCGCTGAACTCCGGAAGTGTGACCTACCTTCCTAATTCAGGCGGCACGATCAAGCTCAACGGCCTCGATCCCAGACAGATCAGAAAGCTCGGCATCTCGATCTCGTTCGTTCCCGAAGACAGACTCGGCATGGGACTTGTCGGAGCCATGGGCATGACGGACAACATGATGTTACGAACCTTCGATGAAGGAAAGGGCTTCTTTGTCAAGAGAAACGAGCCCAGAAAGCTCGCCGACAAGATCAAGGACGAGCTCGATGTCGCAACTCCGGGCATCAACTTCCCGGTACGCAGGCTCTCGGGAGGAAACGTTCAGAAAGTCCTCGTCGGACGCGAGATCGCGGCTTCGCCCGCAGTGCTTATGCTGGCATACGCAGTCCGCGGACTTGATATAAACACTTCGCACGTCATCTACGATCTTCTGACGCAGCAGAAGATGAAAGGAACGGCCGTTATCTACGTCGGCGAAGACCTCGATGTTCTCATGTCGCTGTGCGACAGGATCGTTGTTCTTGTCGGCGGACAGGTTTCGGGAGTAGTTGATGCGAGGACCACCTCGAAAGAGGAGATCGGTCTTCTTATGACCAGTTACGAAAAGAGAGGAGACTTGGGAAGTGAGCATCAGTAAGAAAAAACACACAGAGCCGCTTCTGCGTGTTGTCAAACACGAGGGGATGTCACGTTCGAGACGGTGGCTCGTCAGACTTATCGCGGTTTTGGCATCTCTCATTGTTTCGGGGATCCTGATCGTTTTACTCGCAGGGATCAATCCCATCAAGGTCTACGCTACGATGTTCAGAGCAAGCTTCAGCTCTCCGAGGCTTGTCTGGAATCTCCTCCGTGATACGTCGACACTCCTGCTTCTCGGAGTCGGACTTGCACCCGCGTTCGCGATGCGCTTCTGGAATATCGGCGCCGAGGGTCAGATGCTCGTGGGCGGTATCGCCACAGCGTTCTGCATGAAGTACTTCACCGGGATGCCCACGTTCCTGCTCATCATTGTGATGGTGCTGGCGTCGCTCATTGCCGGCGCGCTCTGGGGGCTTTTGCCCGGAGTTTTTAAGGCATTCTGGAACACCAACGAGACTCTTTTTACACTCATGATGAACTATATCGCGATCCAGTTCACCGCGTTCATGGTTGCACAATGGGAGGTCGGAGTCGGTAACAATACAGTCGGTGTGATCAATCCCGACGGTCACGAGGGGTGGCTGCCCGGACTCTTTAATACGGCATTCAACAAGGACTATGGCATAAACGTTCTGATCGTTCTTGCGATGGCGGTTGCCATGTTCATTTATCTCAGATACTCAAAGCACGGCTACGAGATAAGTGTTATCGGTGATTCCGTCAACACGGCCCGTTATGCCGGCATTAACGTTAAAAAGGTCTACATCAGGACCATGGTGCTTTCGGGCGCTGTCTGCGGACTTGCGGGATTCCTCGCTGTGTCCGGCGTCAGCCACTCGATCTCGACGTCGACAGCCGGAGGCAGGGGCTTCACGGCGATCATCGTCGCATGGCTCGCCAAGTTCAATACCTTCAGCATGATCGCCATCGCGGCCTTGCTGTGCTTCCTTGATCAGGGAGCTCTCGAGATCGCTTCGTCATGTAACGTCAATACCTACGTTTCAAAGATCATTACGGGCGTGATCCTGTTCTTCCTGCTTGCGGGCGAGTTCTTCACGATGTACAGGATCAAGATCAGGGGAAAACACTGATCCCTTAATGTTTGTATATAAGGGCCATGTTTGAGCCCTGAAAGGACTTTTTATGACAGACTTAATTCAGCTCATGCACAGCGCGGTAATATTCGGAACGGTCATCATGCTCGGTGCGGTCGGCGAGATCATCACCGAGAAGGCCGGTCATCTTAATCTGGGTGTCCCCGGTATCATGTACATCGGCGGCATCTCGGGGCTTGTGGCGTCGTTCTTCTACGAGAACTCCGTGGCTGAGCCCTCGGGCGTGGTTTCTATGATCCTTTCGCTCACAGCAACTATCATCGGCTCAGGTCTTGCGGGTCTTCTCTACGGATTCCTGACCGTAACACTCCGCACCAATCAGAACGTTACGGGTCTGACGCTCACCATCATGGGCGGCGGTATCGCCAATTTCTTCGGCGGAATGCTCAGCAAGTACGCAGGCGGAGTCGGCAAGATCTCCACAGACGCAGCTTCGGGCGCATACAGAGCGTATTTTACGCCGCTTACGGGCAACAGCACATCGAACCCGCTTTACGCGATCTTCGGCTACGGCTGGATGACCTACGTTGCGATCGCACTCGCCGTTGCGGCTCATCTCATCCTCAAAAGGACACGTGTCGGGCTCGGCCTCAGGGCTGTCGGTGAGAATCCGGCGACCGCCGACGCAGCCGGCATAAACGTTTCGAAGTACAAGTATGTGGCGATCATCATCGGTTCCGTGATCTCGGGTCTGGGCGGTCTCTACTACACCATGGACTACGTGTACGGAACATGGATCATAGACGGCAATATCGAGGCGCTCGGCTGGCTCGCAGTCGCACTCGTTATCTTTACCACATGGAAGCCCGTCGGTGCGATCTGGGGAGCTTATCTCTTCGGAATCCTTTACTGGTCGTACCTCTACATCCCCGGACTCACACGCCAGAGCCAGGAGATCTTCAAGATGCTTCCTTATGTTGTCACACTCGGCGTGCTGATCGTTGTTTCGCTTCGCAAAAAGAAGGAGAATCTGCCTCCCGAACATCTGGGACTGCCGTATTTCAGAGAAGAGAGGTAAGTATTAACGCTTATGGGAGAAAACGTTCTTATCATTGATTCATTGCCTGCGGGAGAGGTGATATGTCCGCCGTACAAGCTCACGCCTTATAAGGAAGGCGACAACGGCTTTGAAAAGCTGTGCGTAGTTTTCGAGGAGGACTTTGACGGTGACCTTTCGATCAAGATCTTCAGTCTGATGGCCGAAGATTTCCGTGTGTGGATCGACGGCGAGGAGTATTCCTACGCGGTCCGCGGCAGCAAGCAGACCGACCCGGGGTACGCCATGCTCGCCGGACCGTTTGAAAAAGGGACAGTGATAGGAGCGGCATGGGGCAAGGAGAGTGCGGGCGTCTACATGCAGGAAGACGTCGAAACTGCCGGACAGCCCGAAACCGTTGAGGAAGAACAGGGCAGGACCGTCAGGATCCCATTCTCGGTCACAGGAGCCCGGTCGGTGCTCTTCGGGAGAACCTTGCAAATCGTACTTGTCGAGATCTCACCCGACTCAGCCGTAACACTTTTACCGCACAAGGGTTTCAGACTTCTTGTGAGCGGCACACCTCTCGAGGGAGAGAAGGTTTTGCCGACACCCTCGGACGTTGTTTATTCGGAGCTTGAGGTCGATGCTCTCGAAGCATCAGATGCCGCAGGAGAAAGTGCTCAAACGGGAGAAGCAGGACAGAAAAAAACTCTTACGGGTGTAGTCGGACAGGAAAAAACTCTTACGGGCGTAGCAGGACAGAAAAAAACTCTTACAGGTGTAGCCGGACAGGAATTATCGGCAGGAGTGGGGAAATACAGGATTGTACTTAAAAATCCTCTTGCCATGAAAGATAAGGAACAGGGTCCCGATGCCTTTATGAACGTCACGGGCAGTTTTGCGGGAGAGCTCTGTTACAGGATCGGAGAGTCGGAAGACAGATCTGAGGGAACATATCAGACACTCGAGAGTCACGACTTCGGGATCGATCCTTTTACGGGATACTACTGGGGTAGAATGACTGAGGACGGCTCTGAATGGGCTTTCCAGCTTGAAGAGGGACTATACGGTATCAACGTTTCGGTGGGCAGCGGTACCGAAGTGGTCGTCCTCGTGACCGACGGCAAAGAAAAAGAATACAAACTCCCGCCGATGGCTTCGACATTCGACGGACCTACCGCTATGACGATCCGTGCCCGAGTCAAAAACGGGATCGTGACCCTCAGATGTCGCGGCAGTGAAGGAACTGCCTGCCCGTTCGAAGGCATAGAGATTAGGACGCTTTCGACCACAGCACACGCCTCCGATTACATCCCCGCAGACATGTCCGAGGATCCGGAAGAGGTTCCTGCAGAAATAGCAGAAGAGACACCTTCCGAGGATCCGGAAGAGGCTCCTGTAGAAATAGCAGAAGAGACACCTTCCGAGGTACAGGAAGAGATTTTCGAAGAAAAAGCAGAAGAAATGCCTGCAGAGGTACAGGAAGGGATTTCTGAAGAAAAAGCAGAAGAAATGCCTGCAGAGGTACAGGAAGAGATTTCTGAAGAAAAAGCAGAAGAAATGCCTGCAGAGGTACAGGAAGAGGTTCCTGAAGAAAAAGCAGAAGAAATGCCTGCAGAGGTACAGGAAGAGATTCCTGAAGAAAAAGCAGAAGAAATGCCTGAAGAGGTACAGGAAGAGATTTCTGAAGAAAAAGCAGAAGAAATGCCTGCAGAGGTACAGGAAGAGGTCCCTGAAGAAAAAGAAGAAGTTACTGCAGAAACGAAGGAAGAGACTCCTGCAGAATCGCGGGAACAGGATGTTGTATCTGTGCAGGAGAAGCAGCCTGCAGTACGTACAGGGGCAGAAAAACCTCGGAAAGAGTATTCGGTAGACAGAAGCCTAGAGCTTACGGAGAAGGAGTATCGCTCTGCAATAGAAAACTACTTCGGCCCCACAAGCCACGGTATCGATTTCTGGGACAGCGAGCGCAAGGAACGCCCGGAGAAAGCACCTGCGCCCGAACCCAAGCCCGAACCGATCCATGAACCTAAACAGGAAGTGCCTGCAGAGCCGGAATCCAAGCCCGAAGTAGCGGCAGAACCTGAGGTGATTCCTGAGATCGAGCTCGAAGTGGCGGCAGAACCTGAGGTGATTCCTGAGATCGAGCCCGAAGCGGCGGCAGAACCTGAGGTGATTCCTGAGATCGAGCCCGAAGTGGCGGCAGAACCTGAGGTGATTCCTGAAATCGAGCCCGAAGTGGCGGCGGAACCTGAGGCGGTTCCTGAAATCGAACCCGAAGTGGCGGCAGAACCTGAAGTGATTCCTGAAATCGAGCCCGAGGTGGCGGCAGAACCTGCGAAAGAACCTGTAGAAAAACCTGCAGAGGAGCCTGCGAATAAGATCAGGGTTTCGGTGTACAGCGGCTCGAGCAGGAAGCAGACATCGAAATACACTTCGAAGGACAAAACCTCGGGAGGACTTTCGGGACTGTTCTCTGTATTCGGAAGAAAGAAAAGGTAATAAAGAGCGTAAAAGGGGAAAACGGACTCACACGAGTCCGTTTTCTTTACTGAAGTAATCGATCTTCATTGCTGCTCTGACTTCGCTGAGTGTTACCGCAGCGGTTTCGTGAGCTATGCGGCTGCCCTCTTTGAGGATCTCGCAGACCTCGGGAAGCTTGGCTTCCCACTCCTTGCGGCGTGCGCGGATGGGAGAGAGCTCCTCGTTGAGAACTTTGAGAAGGAACTTCTTAACCTTTACATCGCCGAGACCGCCTCTCTTGTAGTGGTCCTTCATCTCATCAAGACACGAGTAATCGGGAGCGTACTCCGCGAAGTGCTCGGGACGTGAGAAGCAGTCGAGGTAAGTGAATACCGTGTTGCCCTCGATCTTGCCCGGGTCGGTGACCTTGATGTGATCGGGGTCTGTGTACATGGACATTACTTTTGTATTCAGGTCTTCCTCTGTCTCCGAAAGGTAGATGCAGTTTCCGAGCGACTTGCTCATCTTTGCCTTGCCGTCGGTACCGGGAAGTCTCAGACATGCCTGGTTCTCGGGGAGAAGGATCTTGGGCTCGACAAGTGTCTCACCGTAGGTAGCGTTGAACTTACGGACGATCTCCTGACACTGCTCAAGCATAGGCATCTGATCCTCACCTACGGGCACAACGGTTGCTTTGAACGCCGTGATGTCGGCCGCCTGGCTGATCGGGTATGTGAAGAACCCGACGGGGATGCTTGTTTCGAAGTTTCGCATCTGGATCTCGGCCTTGACAGTAGGATTGCGCTGAAGTCTCGAAACCGTGACGAGATTCATGTAGTAGAACGAAAGCTCGGTGAGTTCGGGAACGAGCGACTGGATGAAAAGAGTCGACTTTGCGGGATCAAGCCCGACCGAGAGGTAATCGAGTGCGACCTGAAGGATGTTGCTTCTGACCTTCTCGGGGTTGTCGGCGTTGTCGGTGAGAGCCTGAGCATCGGCTATCATAATGAAGATCTTGTCAAACTTGCCGCTGTTCTGGAGCTCGACACGTCTGCGCAGCGATCCGACATAGTGACCTACGTGGAGTCTTCCTGTCGGTCTGTCTCCGGTAAGGATTATATTGTTCATTCTGATTCCCCCTGATGTTTTCAAATAAGAATTCTTTTGGTATTATAAGACTTGAATGAAAAAATAGTCAATCCAAAGAGTAGAAATATAGAATATGAATTGCTCGGCATTGACGCAAGACACCCGAAATCGGAGAGGTAACTATGATTTACGATGTTTCTTTGTACAGATTTAAAACAGGCGCGTTCGAAGAGATCCGCGAAGCGATCATCAAGATGAAGCTCGTTTCGAAGATCTCCGTACGTGATATCTGTTCGGAATCGGAAGAAAACAAGAAAAAGATCATCAGTGACATCATTGCCGCAGAATACAGGTCCGGAGCGGGAAGACCTGTAAAGGCCTACGTTATAAAGTATGAGCCCGATGTTTATCTCGCGATCCTTTCAAGCAAGCAGACCGATGAAGGCGGAGTAGACGAAGAAGTCATTAAGAATGTCTTCGGAGTGAGGAACAAGATCAATGTGTTTCTTGCGCGTCAGACCGATGAAGCCGTTTCGGTTTCGAGAACCTACTGGAAGAAGCTGCTTACGAATCTTGATTATTCGAATCCTTTTGTCAGCGAGACGACGGGGACATTAAAGCCGCGCCAGAAGGAACTCTTTGTCCTCGGAGATTCGCTCCCCTACCTTATCAGAGTGGTTGCCCAGAAAGAAAAGATCAGCCTCAAGGCGCTGTTTACGACGGTCTGGGGCATCGTGATGTGCCACGCTGTCGAGAGAAAGTTCGTCCTGATCGAGGATATCCATGAGAAGGGCAGACTGCGTCATTATCCGATAGTTGTGCTCGGCACGGGCGATTTCAAAGAGATCTATAAGACTGTGGTCCGCCAGATCGACACTGCCGACCGCTTTGACAATGTAGATATTGAGACGACCTCGAAGCTTTACAAGATCCCTTTGACGGGGCTGATGCCGCTTGCACAGAACTTTGCCGGCATGACCCACGACGGGTTCGGTATCGCCGAGATCAGAGAAGAGGTTGTTTACGTATATGAGCACTATCCGAGGCTCTTTGCTCCGCTCTGCGTTAATTACCATTTTAGTGATGATTCGCTTTCGATCGAATATGAATATGAAGAAAACGCGTTTGAGGGGATGGACATCGGCAAGCTGCACGACAGCTTCTGTCAGCTTGTGACGCAGGTTCTTTCGGCTTCGGGAAGCACCGATATCAGGGTGGTCACGGACAAGGCGAACAGAACGGCCAACCGTGTGCGCCAGACTGCGACAAAGTGCGACATCCTCAGGGACTGCAGCCTGTTCTCGGGGTATTCGCTCGACGATCTTTGTGATATAGCTGCAAAGAGCAAGCTTGTTACGGCAGTCGGGGAGGAGCTTATCTCGGATCATTACAGTGATGAGGGCGGACTGTTCGTACTCGGGCTCGGAAAGATCTCGATGGAGGCCATCGACAAGGACTCACTCATACATCCCATGATGCTTTTAAAGCGCGGAGATTGCTTCGGTACGGAGTCGACGATCGGTGAAGAAGGTCCGTTGTGCGGCTACAGGGCTGTCGGAGGTGTTGCGGAGCTTGTTTCGATCCCTTCGGAGGTGGTAGCGGAACTGATAAAGGAAAAGCCGTCATTCTCCGAGACCATGCATGCGCTTCATAAAAAGAGACTCGAAACATTTCAAAAGCTTATGCCCAAAAGCTGAAAATCGCATAAACATCGATAGATACAGGGCCAAACCTTTATTCACTTTTTAGTAATAATTGGTTGACATTTTATTAACATTTGTATAAAATGTACAAGTGTGGGCGGTAGAACGCCCAACAAAACCATTATACACTTTTAGAGGAGGGTATTATGAAACGTTTTATTGCAGCATTATTATGTTTAGCAATGATCATCGGATGCCTCACCGCTTGCTCGAGCGAAGAGAAGAAGGATGAGACAACCACAACAGCTGGCGACACAGCTAAGACTGATGACAGCGCATCTGCTGGAACAGTTACAACTCCCGCACCTGATGAGAAGAAGGTTATCAATCTTTGGTCTTTCACAGACGAGATCCCTAAGATGGTAGATCGTTACAAAGAGCTCAATCCTTCTTTCGACTATGAGATCAAGACAACCATCATCGCTACAACAGACGGCGCTTACCAGCCCGCTCTTGACGCTGCTCTTGCAGCAGGCGGAGATGACGCTCCTGATATGTACGCAGCAGAGGCAGCTTTCATCCTTAAGTATTCACAGGGTGATGCAGCAGGCTATGCAGCAACATACAAGGATCTCGGAATCGACGTTGACAAGATGATCGCTGATGCAAACATCTCCGGCTACTCTGTAGCAATCGGAACACGTCCCAGCGACAACAACGTAGTAGCACTTGGTTACCAGGCTACAGGCGGATGCTTCATCTATCGTCGTTCAATCGCTAAGGATACTTGGGGAACAGATGATCCTAAGACTGTTCAGGACAAGATCGGCGGCGGCTCGGGTTCATGGGATAAGTTCTTTGAAGCAGCTGAAGAGCTCAAGGCAAAGGGATATGCTATCTGCTCAGGCGATGGCGATATCTGGCACGCAGTTGAGAACAGCTCTGACAAGGGCTGGATCGTAGACGGCAAGCTCTACATCGATCCTAAGAGAGAAGCATTCCTTGACCTTTCCAAGAAGCTTAAGGACAACGGATATCATCATGACACTCAGGACTGGCAGGAAGGCTGGTTCGCAGATATGAAGAAGAACGGTGGCGTTCTTGGTTTCTTCGGACCTGCATGGCTCATCAACTACACACTCGGCGCTAACTGCGGCGAAGGCGATGACAGCTCATTCGGTGACTGGGCAGTATGTAACTCACCTATCGGCTTCTTCTGGGGCGGTACATGGGTTCTTGCTAACAAGGACACCAAGGCTAAGAACGGCGTAGCTGAGCTTATTAAGTGGATC
Source organism: Lachnospiraceae bacterium (assembly GCA_016285135.1). GTDB lineage: Bacteria > Bacillota > Clostridia > Lachnospirales > Lachnospiraceae > RUG11977. The sequence continues at coordinate 5,692 of JAEEQC010000016.1, read as the reverse complement.
ACACTTGACTGCAGCAAGACCGGTCTTCAGTACTACTGGGCAAACGGAACACTTAACGGCGAAGGCGGCACAAAGGACTCTGTAGCTTCCGGTACCGTTATGGATATGTCTGATGGTAAGCTTGACTTCCTCGGCGGACAGAACATGTTCGATTACTTCGTACCTGCTAATGCATATGCAAACGGCAAGAACCTTACTCAGTATGATGAGAGCATCAACTCACTTTGGAGAGATGCAGTTCGTGCTTACACAGGCGGCACAGCTACTCGTGAAGAGGCAATTGCTAACTTCAAGCAGACTGTAAAGGATAGCCTTGGTATCGAATAATTTCGAAACTGAGATTATTTACGAATGAATTTACTGAGGGCGGACGGATACGCACCGTCCGCCCTCTTTTATTAAAACAATATTCCTGCTTTTTGGAGAAACAATGTGAAAAGGGATTCCTTTTCACCAAACATCAGTCTTCGTGTCTGTAGCAGTGCGTTTTTAACGTTTTAGCTAAATCCAAGCAGATGCGAATTATGGGGATCATTTATGAAAAGGAAACGTGTAAGCTACGCTAAATACGGATATCTCTTTTCCCTTCCTTTTGTAGTGACTTTCCTGGTTTGTACTTTATACCCGATTGTTTATACCGGTATCATTGGATTCACAAACCTTAAAGGAAGTACGATGGCGTTTACGGATGCCAAGTTCCTTCCTTCGTTAGGTCAAGGATTATGGGATAATTTTGTAGATACTCTTAAGGCTCCCACATTCCACACCGCACTTCTCAATACGGTTAAGATGTGGATTATAAACTTTATCCCGCAGATCACTCTGGCTCTTATTCTTGCTGCATGGTTTACAAATAACCAGAAGAAGATTAAGGCTCAGGGATTCTTCAAGGTAGTTTTCTACCTCCCGAACATCATCACAGCAGCTACGATCGGTATTTTGTTTGCCAACCTGTTTGCATATCCGAAGGGACCTATCAATGACATCCTTTTACAGCTCGGATTTATTGATAATCCTTACGACTTCTCAAGAAGTGCAACGGCATCACAGTTGAACGTATCATTCATGCAGTTCTGGACATGGTATGGCAACACCATGATCGTACTTATCGCCGGAATCCTCGGTATCAACCCCGAAATGTATGAGGCTGCCGAGATCGACGGTGCAAACGGTAATCAGCAGTTCTTTTATATTACCATTCCCAACTTGAAGACAATGCTTCTGTATACTCTTGTTACATCACTTATCGGTGGTATGCAGATGTTTGATATACCTCGTGTATTCCAGAACGGTCTTCCCCAGAACGCAACGCTCACCGCGACTCTGTACATTTATACACAGGCGTTCTCCGGTACGTACCAATACAATAAAGCTGCCGCGGCCAGCTTGGTTGTGTTTGTCATCATTTCGATCTTCTCAGCTCTGCTGTTCGTTGTGCTGAAGGATAAGGATGAGGCAAAGCTTCACAAGATCATCAAGCAGCAGGAAAGAGAATACCGAAAGAAAGTTAAGCTCGCTAAGCAGCAGCTTCTTAAGGAGGGCAGATAATGGACACGAATATTAAGGTTTTTCCCCGCTTTCAGCCCTTTAAAGTAATCATTTATATCGTATGTATTTTCCTTGCGGCACTCAGTTTGTTCCCGTTCATAATCATGATCGTGAACTCGACACGTTCGACCCCTGAGATTCAGGGTACGGCTGTTTCGCTGATCCCTTCGAGTTACCTCGCAAGGAACTATACGATCCTCACAAGCAAGGATATTTTCGATCCCATCAGAGGTTTCGTTAACTCGATCATCATCTCCACCGGCGCAACACTTTGCTCGGTTTACTTCTCAACTCTCACAGCGTATGCGATCGTTGTTTATGAGTGGAAGGCACGCAGAGGATTCTTTACATTCATCATGGCTATCATGATGATCCCCGGTGTAGTTGTTTCAATCGGTTTTTACAAGATGGTTTATGCGGTTGGTCTTGCAAACAATTTCCTTCCGCTTATCATCCCCGGTATCGCGGCTCCTGCAATGGTATTCTTCATGAGACAGTACATGATCCCCGCTCTGCCTCTTGAGATCATTCAGTCGGCTCGAATCGACGGCGCAGGAGAGTTTTATACCTTCAACAAGATAGCGCTTCCCATCATGAAGCCCGCTATCGCAACACAGGGTATCATGGCATTCGTCGGTAACTGGAACAACCTGTTCATGCCTCTTATCCTCCTTACTCAGAAGAAGATGTACACCATGCCTATCATGGTTTCGCTCCTTAAGGGTGATATCTACAAAGTTGAGTACGGTTCGGTTTACCTTGGATTGACCCTCACGGTACTCCCGCTCTTTGTAGTTTACTTCCTGCTTTCGAAGTACATCATAGCAGGTATCGCTGTTGGTTCCGTTAAGGGCTGACAGTCATTCAAAACAGCAAAATTTGAGCAGTCCGCAGTGTGAGAAATCGCGTTGCGGACTCTTTATTTTCCTTAAAAGCCTTGTATCTTTCGGCGTTAAAAGATATAATAATTATGTGCGATTATGCGTGCTCAGTGCGTTTCACACAGATAATAATCACCAAAGAGGTTGGCATGAAGAAGAAAATCTTAATGCTCTCAAGCTCGTGGAACAACGACCTTACACATGAGCTCATTAAAGGTATTTGCGAGAGACTGGGGCAAGACGATGTTGAGCTCCATATCATGAATATCTACGATGTCCTTGAACCTGCCGGGTTCTACCAGAAGGAACTCGAAGTATTTCTGTTGCCCAATCCGTCCAAGTACGACGGTGTTCTTGTTGCGGTCAACAGTGTCGCTTCTATCTCTGTTGTTGATGAGATCCTTGAGAAGGTCAGGAAAGCGAATGCTAAGGTCCTTTGCATAGACAGACGTCACAACGGGCTTCCCAACATCAGCTCCGACAACTACGGCGCCGAGTACAAGATCGTGGATCACCTTATCCAGGTGCATGGTTGCAAGAAGCTCAACTTTGTCGGCGGCCCGGTGAACAACGAGGAGAACCAGCTTCGTTACAGAGCTTTCTGTGATGCTCTCAAGGCGAACGGGATCGAGCCCGAGCCTGAGCGTATCAGGTTCTACGGTTTCCTCCAGCGCGACGGAAAGCTCGCGTACAGGGACTTTAAGAAGCTCGGACTTCATCTCCCCGATGCCGTTGTCTGCGCGAACGACTTTATGGCTCTCGGTTATTGCAACGAGGCTGAGACAGACGGCTACCAGGCACCCGAGGACTTTAAGATCACCGGCTTTGACAATCTTTTTGATGCACAGTTCTACTTCCCGTCGATCACAACCGTAGACCGTGACTATTTCCTTCAGGGCTACGATGCTGCCAACACTCTCATGGAGATGATCGATGGAAAGCACGAAGGAAAGCTTGATTTCTACTCGGGAACCACTGTTAGGCTCAACGAGAGCTGCGGATGTAAGGTCCTTCGTGACTTCCGTAAGGAATTTACGAATGTCTATGTTTCTAAGACCGAAGATGAGTACATCCGAAGTGTACAGCGCCTTATCAGCAGGTACCTGACCAAGTATAATACAGCAGAGAAGCTTCCCGAAGCTCTCGAAGAGTGCAAGAGACACCTCAAACTCTACGATATCTGTCTCTGCATCAATCCCTCCGCTATGGAGATGTACGGTGAAGACGTATTCACCGGATTTGACGAAGTGCTCGACATGTACACAAGTAACGGTGTCGGCAAGATCAGGATCGCAGACCAGCTTTATCCGCCTGAGTGGGCAGATCTTTACGAGTCGAAGATCTACATGTTCTCACCGCTTCACTTCGGTGACATCACTTTCGGATACTGTGTTATCCCCTACGAGGAGAGCTCGTGGAACCTCCTCGACTTCAGAACCTACAGCGAAGCGCTTTCGCAGGCAATGGACAGTATGCATCAGCGTCATGAGGTTGATCTCGTGAACAAGAAACTCAAGGCACTCTACACGCAGGATGCGATGACCGGCCTGTACAACCGTTTTGGTTACGCTACGTTTGCTGAAGAGTTTTATGCTAAGCACAGCGGCAAAGTCTACCTGATCTATGTGGACCTTGACGACCTGAAGATCCTTAACGATACATACGGTCACTCAGTCGGTGATATAGCCATTAACGGCATCGCCGAGGCGATCACGAAGGTAATCCCCGAGGACAGTGTCAAAGTCAGGATGGGCGGTGACGAGTTCCTTGTCATCGCCGAGTACATCAGCGAAGCCGAGATCCTCACCAAGGAGGACCAGATTAAGAGCTACCTCGCAGAGTACTCCAAGAGAGAAGCACTCCCTGTCGAGATCGTTGCCAGCATGGGCCACGTCTGGAACGAGGGAGACGCTTCCGCCAAGTCGCTTGAGAGCCTGGTAAATGAAGCGGATAACAACATGTACAAAATAAAGCAATCCAAGAAACACAGAAGAAGCACGGACTAATATTCGCAAGAGGCCGCTCCCGGACCAAGAGCGGCTTTTGCGCGTAAAGCAACTCATGAAATAGCTGCTTAAGACATGTTTTTGCAAAAGAAAGCTCAGCGAAAGAGCATCTTTCGCTGAGCGAGATGATAGATGTGACGTGCAAGCTTGCTTGCAAAGGAACATTTATCATCTTGCTCAGAGAGAGGCGAAGCCTCTCGTGCTGAGCTTGCTTGCAAAGACGTATTCTTTTTCTCACACAGTGCCGGGGATTGCCCGGCGTGTCCGAAGGCTGTCTGACGCAGCAAGAGGCCGCTCTTGGTCCGGGAGCAAACATAAAGAATATGAGATCCGTGATCTACTGTTTTGATTGATTGCCGCGATCCCCACACCGAGCGAGCTTGCTCGCGAGGTGTACAAAAAGGAGAATATATGCAGTTACTAACTCTTATCTTAAAAGACGACCGCAACCTCGATCCCATCCTCAAAGAGCTTGCGAACCACGGAGTCAAGGGCGGAACGATCCTTGAAGGACGAGGTATGGGCGAGGAACTCGTCAACATGGAAGACATCCCGATCTTTGGAATGCTCCGCAGAGTCCTCAAAGACGAGGACAAACCATTAAGTAAAGTAGTCCTTTTTGTTGTGAGAGATGAACAGGTCGTAGACGCAAGAGAAACCATAAAGTCGTTTGTCGACCTTAACACCCCCAACTCGGGCATCATGTTCGTGATCCCGATCACATACGTGGAAGGCATTAGTACCAAGGAATAACCATGAATATTTATCTGAATTTGGCAATAGCGCTTGCGTTTGCACTTGCATCCAGCAAGCTTATGAAATTATTGAAACTTCCCAACGTCACGGGTTACCTGATCGCGGGACTTATTGTCGGACCTTATGTTACCGGTCTTATAGACTCTGAAACGATAGCATCTCTCGGGATAATTCCCGAAACGGCACTTGGGTTTATTGCATTTTCGATCGGTGCGGAGTTCAGACTCTCATACCTCAAAAAGGTCGGAAGCGCACCTCTCGTAATCGCGATCACAGAGTCACTCGGAGCAGTGATCGTGGTTGACGCTGCACTTATCATCGCCGGATACGATATCCCCTTCTCGCTGAGCCTCGGTGCGATCGCGGCGGCTACAGCGCCCGCTGCCACGCTCATGGTTGTCAAGCAGTACAAGGCAAAGGGTGAGGTTACGGACACGCTGCTCGCAGTCGTTGCACTCGATGATGCCGTAGCGCTCATGTGCTTCGGTATTTCGGTCGCTG
>JAEEQC010000015.1 GCA_016285135.1 Lachnospiraceae bacterium | reverse complement strand
TCCTGCGGCACCCGCATCCGGAAGATCGGTCGACACTTCGAACATCTCCACATCGGAGATCAAGTTCGGTTATTGTACCGAATTTATCGTTCTTCTCGAGAAGAAGTTTACCCAAAAAGATGAGGTTGATTTCAAGGCGTTCCTTGAGTCGATCGGTGATTCGATCGTTTGTGTTGCCGATGACGAGATGGTTAAGGTACATGTTCATACCAATCATCCCGGTCAGGCGTTTGAGAAGGGTCTTACATACGGCCAGCTCACCAGCATGAAGATCGATAACATGCGTATCGAGCACAACGAGAAGCTCTTTAAGGAGCAGGAGAAGGCAGCTTCTGAGGCTCCCGCACCCGCTGCGCCGAAGGAACCTCAGAAGGATAACGGATTTATTGCTGTGGCTGCCGGAGAAGGTCTGGCTGAGATCTTTAAAGAGCTCGGTGTGGATCATGTGATCGAGGGTGGTCAGACCATGAATCCCAGCACGGAAGACATGCTCAACGCCATTGAAGCTGTCAATGCGAAGAACATTTTCATCTTCCCCAACAACAAGAACATCATTCTTGCCGCTCAGCAGGCAAGAGATCTGACAAGCGACAAGAACATCATTGTTATACCGAGCAAGACCATACCTCAGGGTATCGCAGGTATCATCGGATTTGTTGCCGACAAGAGCCCCGAGGACAATGAAAAGATCATGACTCAGGCCTGTCTTACGGTTAAGTCCGGATCTGTCACATATGCGGTACGTGACACAAAGATCGACGGCAAGGACATCAAGATGGGCGACTACATGGGTCTTGATGACAAGACCATCGTCAGTGTCGCACAGGACATAAAAGATGCAACGATCGCACTGGCCGACGGTATGATCGATGAGGATTCCGAGATCGCATGTCTCTATTTCGGAGATGAAGCAACCGAGGAAGAAGCTCAGGAGATCGCAGGCGCGATCGAAGAGAAGTACGACTATCTCGAGGTTGAAGTTCACAGAGGCGGCCAGCCCGTATACTACTACATTCTTTCTGTTGAGTGATCTTATGGCCGATATGCTGCATTTGTGATATTATGAACGAAAGCAGCCGTTAGAATTATGAATTGGAGGGGTGACATGGGAAGCGACAAAAAGACTATTCTTATCATTGACGATATGGCTACTATCCTTGAGCATGCCAAGCAGATCCTCAAGGATTCCTACAGAGTCATTCCTTGTACGAGCGGTCAACAGGGGCTTGAGATCTTTGACAAGATGAAGCCCGACCTTGTGCTCGTAGACATAAACATGCCCGATATGGACGGCTTTCAGGTGCTTTCGGAGATCAGGAGCCGCTCGGAGGGCAGAAAAGTCCCCGTCATCATGATGACAACGGGGCTTACTAACGAGATCGAATCCGAAGGCTTCAGAGCCGGTGTTGATGATTTCCTTATCAAACCGTTTTCTCAGCCGGCGGTGCTCAAGCGTGTTTCGATGCAGCTTGAGACTCGACCCGTCGATGATGATTAACCGACGGGAGTCAGAGAACTTAATTCGTCCATTTCGGCGGTAACATGAGCCAGCGTGGTTGCCACAAAGGCGATGTTGCCGTCGTCGTATATTATGGCGAACCAATCCGAATCCGATTCGGAAGGAATGCACTTAAAGGATTCGCCTTGCTTGGCCTGACGGAGTATCTCTGCCTCGGTGCTCTTTTCCGCTCTGACGTTTATGAGTTTCTGCGTAACCGTGACGCGTAGTTTATCTGAATCGATAAGCTTCTGCATTGCTTTGTCGCCGACTATAAGATAATCGTTATGTGAATAACCGGTGATCTCTCCGGAGGAGATGAGTGACCATTCGCTGCCTTTTTCAACAAGCCTTGCATAACAATTGGGATAGAACTTGGAGATCACTTCATTGTCTTCGCCGGGACCGCTTCTGACGTTGAGGCTTTCGCGGACGTTTGCGAGGCAGAGATCAAAAGGCATCTTTCCTTCGCCGGGACCGTATGTGCCGTTTTCAAGAACGACTTCCTCTTCGGGAGGGATGACGGGCTCGGGTTCCTGTTCTTTGGCAGGCTCGGGTTCGTCGAAGCTGTCAACAGTATCCGGGATCTCATCGACAAAAGTATCCTGTGCGGGAGCCGGTGTATCGACAGCAGGAGTGGTATCGGGTGTAACTGTTGACCCGGCCGGAGCGGCGTTTTCGGTCGCTGCATCCGTATTGTTCGATGCAGGAGACGGGGAGACCGTTTCGTCTTCGGAAATATTATCATCCACGGCTGCCTTTTCGGGAATGCTTTCTTCGCTTTCGCTCACAGAAGCGATCGAGGTTGTCTGGGAAATAAGCGTATCTTCAAGCAGACCCCACGCAACAAAGATTGCAGCGAGTATTATAAAAGATATGATATGATAGTGTTTTTTCACAAAACGGTTCATAACAGCAGCCTCACATAGTTGATGATTATTACCACTAATGATTATAATGATATGCGCATAAGTTTTCAATAAAAACACGAATCGTACACAATTGGAACACAAAATCGTATTACAATGCTGTTGTTATCAAAAATGATCAGATGTGAAAAGAGGGAAATGTCATGAAGAAACTGATAAAGATCATTTTATTTGCAATACTCAGCGGAGCGGTTCTTTTCGCCGGCCTGAAACTTGTGAATTTTGCTATAGAAAGACTTGAGGAAACCGACACTGAAGAAGTCTCGGAAGAGGAAGATCACTCCGGTGCGCTTCCGTTTATGGCCGTTTCTTATGATGATGTTTCACCGATAGTCGATGCAGTGATGCCTTCCGTAGTTTCCATAGACTGCGAGATCCCTGTGGAAGAGTACAACATTTTCGGTGGATCAAAGCAATACATCGCAAAATCGAGCGGATCGGGCTTTATCGTATCGCAGAGTCCTTCGCAGCTGTTTGTGTGCACGAACGAGCATGTTATCAAGGATGCGCAGAAAGTTTCGGTAAGCTTTTTTGACGGCAAATCTGTCGAGGCGTTCATTGTCGGGTCGGATTCGTCTTATGATCTTGCTATTGTGAGCGTTCCCACATCAAAGATCGGTAAAGAGACGCTTTCAAAGATCAGAATTTCGTCTATCGGTAATTCCGACAACATCATGGTCGGAGACAAGGATATCGCTATAGGCAATTCTCTCGGGTACGGAATGGCAGTGACAGTCGGTCACGTAAGCGCTATAGGCCGCGAGATCACCATCGACGGAACACGCTCGAGACCGCTGCTGCAGACAGATGCCGCCATCAATCCCGGTAACAGCGGCGGACCTCTCCTTGATATCTATGGTCAGGTCATCGGTATAAACTGTGCAAAGTATTCGGGTGTCGATATCGAAGGGATCGGTTATGCGATTCCCATCAATAACGTGGTATCCACGATCAACGAGCTCATCAACAGCTTCAGTATCGATGAGGGCGAAGCGGGATGTCTCGGTATCGTCGGCAAGGATGTTTCCGAGGGCTATGCAAAGGGCTTTTCGATGCCGAGGGGAGTCTATGTCTACAGTATCCTCGACAGGACTCATGCAGCCGACAGCGACCTCAAAGTCGGTGATATCATCACGCATGTAAACGGTCAGGAAGTTCTTACTTACGACTACCTCAAAGAGCGTGTCGGACACTACAAAGCCGGCACTACGGTCACACTGACGGTCAAGAGACCTTCCCGGACAAAATATATCGAAATTGAGATCGACGTGGTACTCGATACTCTTGAATAAATCATTGTTTTAATATATACTTTTACGGTGTGGTACCTCGGGAACCGCACCGTAATTTTTTGGAAAAACTGATTTGATACCGGGGATTATCAATGCAGAGAACGCGTTTCGACAAAAAGAAGATAATGCTTTCTGTCACTGCGATCGCGAGCATGCTTGTTCTTGCGATAGTCGTAGCGAAGATCGTTTCTTACTCATACGACATGTACCGCTCGGGCAAGAAGGTCGAAGAGCTTCGCGAGAAGATCGGAGAAGCCACACTTGTACTCGATACGGATGTCGAGACCGGCAGGCCGGTCGCATATCGTACCGCACCGGAGGAAGAGGAGCGTGAACCCGAGGTCGTCAGAAAGGTCAGTGACAAGTATAAAGAACTTTACGAACTCAACAACGATCTTGCGGGCTGGATCAGTATCGGTGATACCCGAGTAGATCTTCCGGTCATGCAGACTGTATTTGACGAGGAGTTTTATCTTCACAGGAATTTTGACAAAGAAGAAGACAAAGCCGGGCTTCCGTTCGCAGATTACAGATGCGATATGAACGACAGGAGCACCAACATTATCATATACGGACACAACATGAAGAACGGTGATATGTTCCATGATCTGCTTTCCTACGAGAGCAGGAAGTTTTTCGAAGAACACCGTTACATCAGATTTGACACTATCTACGAAGAGGCGATCTACGAGATAGTGGCCGTTTTCAGATCAAAGGTCATGTACATGACCGACGATTCGTTTAAGTTTTACAATTTCATCGAAGCTGACGACGAGGACGATCTTACCGATTATCTTGCACAGATCAAGAGTATGAGTCTTTATGATATCGAGCCTTCGGAAGGCTTGACGGACGAGCTGATCACGCTGTCGACCTGCGAATACTCCGAAGAAGACGGAAGATTTGTCGTGGTGGCACGAAGAGTCGATGAAAAACAGAGCCCGCTTCCGTAGTGAAGTGTGCGGCGAGGATCGCAGCCGGAAAACCGGCTGCACAGATGAGAGGAGATTGAGGATGGATTCAAAGAAGTCAAAAATCAGAGCTTTTTGTGAAGCATCGTTCGGATCTTTTGTTTCTGCCGTTCTGGCTATGGCTTTGATCGCGACCGTTATTCCTTCTGCGGGCGTCTGTGCCGGCACCAAGATCGCCTTTAATGAGGATGAATACAATGTCTACACCGACGAGTATCCCGAGTACATTTCGGACAATGTCTATGCCAAGTTCACCACTTCCGTTTCGGATGTTGATTCCTATAAGTTCGCATTCCTGAGCGATGATGCCATGGATCCTTTTGCTGATGCGCTCAAAAAAAAGAATATCAGTTACAAAGAGGACTACTACACAGCATTCAACATCTCACTGCTTCAGGAAACGGATGATGATGACAAAGAAGTCTACAAGAGCGCTACGATCTACATGCCTCTTCCGGACGACGCGCAGGAGTACCCCGACTATTGTACTTTTTATAAGGTTTCGGGCGGAACGGCGTCTATAGTTCCGACGAAGATCTATACCGATGAGGACGACATCAACTATGTACAGATCATTCTGAGTGGCAAGGCCGATTATACTCCCATCTACGGATTCGTTTTTGAGGATCCCGCCGAGCTTGAGGAAGAAGAGGAAGAGGAAGAAGACGACGAAGAAGAGGAGGACGAAGAAGAAGACGATGATGAGGAAGTTGTAACGAAAGCTCCCACAAAAGCTCCCACAAAAGCAGCTACTCCCACCCCGACCAAGGCTTCATCCGGATCGTCTCAGTCCGAACCCACAAAGTCGTCTTCCAAAGACAGCGGCAAGAGTTCAACTCCGGCCAGAAAGGATAATTCGCCCAAGACAGGTGACGAGATGGATTTCCTGACACTCGGTATCACGGGCGCAGGTGCGTTCTCGGTGCTTTCCGCGTCGGTCATCCTTCAGATCCGCAGCAGAAAGAAAAAGAAAGATACTAAATCTCAAGAGGAAAACAATGATAGATAAAGAAAAAGTTAAAGAGGCCGTAAGCATGCTTCTCTCGGCCATAGGTGAAGATGCTTCGAGAGAAGGCCTTAAGGATACTCCCGACAGAGTTGCGAGAATGTACGAGGAGATTTACGCCGGCTACGAAGACGACGCTTCCGAAAGGCTCTCGCGTCAGTTCGAAGCGGTTGATGGGGGCGGCATTGTCCTCGAAAAAGACATTTCATTTTACTCGGTTTGCGAGCATCATATGCTTCCTTTCTTCGGCAAGGTACATATAGCATACATACCCGATAAAAGGATAGTCGGACTCAGCAAGCTCGCGAGGACCGTTGAAGTGTTTGCGAGACGTCTTCAAGTTCAGGAGCGTCTGACTTCACAGATTGCGGACGCCGTTTATAACGAACTCGGCGCAAAGGGTGTTCTTGTGATCGCCAGCGCGGAACACACCTGTATGACCATGAGAGGCGTCAAAAAGCCCGGAACCCAGACAGTTACGATGAGCGCAAGAGGTCTTTTTGAAACAGACGAATCATTAAAGGGGCAGGTGCTCGGCCTTCTTCGCACCTGAAAAGCGGATGCAGATCAGAGATAAAAAGTTTGAAATCGATAAGCACACGTATATATGTGCGATCCTCAATGTCACACCGGATTCCTTCTCTGACGGAGGAGAGGCATACGGACTTGTTAACGCTACCGATAAGGCAAGGACTCTTATCAGTAGCGGTGCGGATCTTCTCGATATCGGCGGTGAATCCACAAGACCCGGTTTTACAGAGGTCAGCGTCTCGGAAGAGATCAGGAGAGTTGTGCCTGTTATCGAACAGATCAGGAAGTTTTCACAGATTCCCATAAGCGTTGATACACGAAAGTCAGAAGTCGCGGAAGCTGCTCTTGCCGCCGGAGCCGATCTCGTTAACGATGTGAGCGGCCTTTGCTTTGACCCCGCGATGGCGGAAGTGATCGCCCGTAACAATGCGTATTGCTGTCTGATGCATGACGGCAGTTACTTTGAAAAACAGCCGGAGTATATTGACGGAGTGATAAAGGATCTTGAAAAGATCGCCTCTCACGCACTTGATGCGGGTATAGACAAGAGCAGGATCATCCTTGATCCGGGTGTCGGCTTCGGAAAAGATGCGGGACAGAACCTTCTCTGTATCAGAGAGCTTAAGAGGTTTGTGGACATCGGATATCCCGTGCTTCTGGGCTGTTCGAGGAAGTCTGTCATAGGTGCGGTTACCGGACTCACCGTTAACGAGCGACTCGAAGGTACTCTTGCCACAACAGCCATGGCAGTCATGGCGGGAGTCGGCTTCGTCAGAGTTCATGACGTACGTGAGAACTTAAGGTTTGTCAGCATGATGGAAGCCCTCTGCAGGTGATATAAGCGTTTGACGACCGGATTTCATTTATGAGAGGTTGTATATGGACAGGATCCACATAGAAAAACTGGAAGTATTTGCCAGACACGGCGTGTGTCGTGAGGAGAACTCCCTCGGACAGAAGTTCCTTATCTCGGCCGATCTTTATAAGGACCTTCACGAGGCGGGCAAGACGGACGAGCTTACCGCGACCGTTCATTACGGCAAGGTATGCGAGTTCATCACAAAGATCGCGAGCGAGAACACATATAAGCTCATAGAGAAGCTTGCTGAAGAGATCGCCAACAAGGTCCTCATCAAATTCGATGTGGACAGAGTAAAGATCAGGGTCGACAAGCCCTGGGCGCCCATGCTGCTGCATGTGGATACCGTGTTCGTGGAAGTCGAGAGACAGTGGCATACGGCCTACATCTCGATCGGTTCCAATATCGGCGAAAGGGAGAACATCATCAAAGATGCGATCAGTACTCTTGATTCTTTCGAGGAGATCAGAGTCAGCGCAGTCTCGGACATCATCGAGACCAAGCCTTACGGCGTCACCGATCAGCCCGATTTCCTGAACGGATGTCTGGAGATCAGGACACTGCTTCGTCCGCGTGAGCTTCTTGCAGAGTTGCTTCTTATAGAGGCATCGTTCGGACGGGAGAGAAAAGAGCACTGGGGACCGAGAACTCTCGACCTCGACATCCTTTTTTACGACAGTCAATGCATATTGTCGCATGACCTCGTTGTTCCTCATCCCGACATGCAGAACAGGATGTTTGTACTTAAACCGCTCAGCCAGATCGCACCGTACTTTATCCATCCCGTTACGGGCGAACCCATCTGCAGGCTCCTTGAAAAGCTCGAGAGCCGTGAGCAGCAGTCTTAACCAGTTTTCAAGACTCCGGAGGGGGTCTCTAAATAAATACTACAATAAACATATATAAAGGAGATCGTTACTATGGTTATCAAGAGTGTAACAGATGCCGCTTTTAAGAAATACGGCAAAGTTGTAAAGGGGATCGACTGCACAGACCTTCTTAAGGTTCTTTCAACTAAGCCCATGCCCACAGACAGCGTAGTTTACGTTGCTTCGGATAAGGATCTTGAGGCTGCTAAGGGAGCAAAGGAATTTGAGAAGAACTTCTTCGGCGGTATCCCGATCGAGATCGGTTACTGCAACGGCAATAACAAGCTTCTCAATGCGGTTGAGTATCACAGATGCAGCGAAGTAAACATCGCTCTTTACGATACTGTCCTTCTCGTCGGCGATCAGCGTGACATCGAAGATGATTTCACATATGACACAGCCAAGATCGAGGCTTTCAAGGTTCCCGCAGGAACAGCTGTTGAGATGTACGCAACAACTCTTCACTATGCACCCTGCACAGGAGAAGGCGACGGCTTCAGAGTGATCGTTATCCTTGCACGCGGCACCAATGCCGATCTTACGGAGCGTCCCGAAGGAATGCCCGAGGATAAGCTCCTCATGGCTGCCAACAAGTGGCTCATCGCTCACAAGGACGGCGGACAGGACCCCAAGGCATTTATCGGACTTAAGGGCGAGAACATCTCCCTTTGATAAAGGCGAAGTATCCTGAAATGAACTGATTGATTCGGCACGTTACAGATCTGTGTTGATATGTCGGGCCGGAAAGATAAAAACGAAGCGCTAGGTTTTAGCGCGGAACGGAGTGTTTTATGTTATATATCGGAGTCGATCTCGGAACAAGTGCCGTTAAGCTCCTCCTTATGGACGGCAACGGCGCGATCAAGAAGATCGTATCAAAAGAGTATCCTCTTTTCTTCCCCAATCCCGGCTGGTCGGAGCAGAAGCCCGAAGACTGGTGGACCGGTGTTACTGAGGGTATCAAAGAACTCACCGCTGAGTGTGACAAGTCGCAGGTTGCCGGCATAAGCTTTGGCGGACAGATGCACGGACTTGTTATCCTTGATGATAAGGATAACGTTATTCGCCCTGCGATCCTTTGGAATGACGGACGTACACAGAAAGAGACCGATTATCTCAACAAGACCATCGGTACCGACAAGATCTCAAAATATACCGCAAATATTGCGTTTGCCGGCTTTACCGCACCCAAGATCCTCTGGGTTCGTGACAATGAGCCCGACAACTTCAAGAAGATCGTAAAGATCATGCTCCCGAAGGACTACATCGCATACAAGCTTTCAGGTGTGTTCTGCACTGATGTATCCGATGCTTCCGGCATGCTTCTTCTTGATGTCAAGAACCGTAAGTGGTCTAAGGAAATGCTTGAGATCTGCGGTATCAGCGAAGACAAGCTTCCCAAGCTTTTCGAGAGCTACGAGACAGTCGGAACGATCCTTCCCGCTGTGGCTAAAGAACTCGGACTTCCCGAGACGGTCAAGATCGTTGCGGGTGCCGGCGACAACGCTGCGGCAGCAGTAGGAACCGGAACAGTCGGAGACGGAATGTGCAACATTTCTCTCGGAACATCGGGAACAGTATTTATCTCCAGCAAGAAATTCGGTGAGAATGACAACAACGCCATCCACAATTTTGACCATGCAGACGGCAGCTACCATCTTATGGGATGCATGCTTTCCGCAGCATCGTGCAACAAGTGGTTCATGGATGAGATCATCAAGACCAAGGATTACGCGGGAGAGCAGAAGGGCATTACAGAAGATATGCTCGGAAACAACAGAGTATTCTTCCTTCCTTACCTTATGGGTGAGCGCTCGCCTCACAACAATCCCGACGCGCGCGGTGCATTTATCGGTATGTCGATGGACACAACAAGAGAAGACATGACACTCGCCGTACTTGAGGGTGTTGCTTTCGGTCTCAGGGATTCCGTTGAAGTTGCAAGAAAGCTCGGTATCAAGCTTGAGCGTACAAAGATCTGCGGCGGCGGTGCAAAGTCACCTCTCTGGAGAAAGATCATCGCCAACGTTATGAACCTCAAGGTTGACATCATCGAGTCAGAGGAAGGTCCCGCACTCGGCGGCGCTATGCTCGCAGCTGTTGCATGCGGTGAGTACGCAAGCGTTGAGGAAGCAGCTAAGAAGATCGTTAAGGTCATCGACACCGTTGAGCCCGATCCCGCCATCGCTGAGCGTTATGAGAAGCAGTACAGGAAGTTTGTGCAGATCTATCCCGCACTTAAGGACATCTATACTGTTATCAAATAAGCGTTAAATATACTGATTTATCGATCAATAATTTTTCAAAAAATGTTTGTTTGACCGATGAATTTTATTGTATATTCCGTGGCTGTATGGTACTTTAATAATACATAAAATTTTTCTACAAGGAGAAGAGCAATGACAAATTTACCTCAGGTTAAAATCGGTATTGTGGCAGTAAGCCGTGATTGTTTCCCCGAGAGTCTTTCGGTTAACAGAAGAAAAGCTCTCGTTAAAGCTTACACTGATAAGTATGGCGCAGCTGATATCTATGAGTGCCCCATCTGTATCGTAGAGAGCGAGATCCACATGGTTCAGGCTCTTGAGGACATCAAGAAGGCAGGATGTAACGCGCTTTGCGTTTACCTTGGAAACTTCGGACCCGAGATTTCCGAGACGCTTCTTGCTAAGCACTTCGATGGACCTTCCATCTTTGTTGCTGCAGCAGAAGAGAGCCAGGCAGACCTTATGGACGGCCGTGGCGATGCATATTGCGGTATGCTTAATGCAAGCTACAACCTTAAGCTCAGAAACATCAAGGCTTATATCCCCGAGTATCCCGTAGGCACAGCAGCAGAGTGCGCAGACATGATCAACGAATTCGTTCCGATCGCTCGCGCTATCGTTGGTCTTAAGGATCTCAAGATCATTTCCTTCGGCCCCAGACCTCTTAATTTCCTTGCATGTAACGCTCCCATCAAGCAGCTCTACAACCTCGGCGTTGAGATCGAGGAGAACTCTGAGCTTGATCTTTTTGAAGCATTTAACAAGCATGCAGGTGACGCAAGGATCCCCGCTAAGGTTAAAGAGATGGAAGAAGAGCTCGGTGCCGGCAACAAGAAGCCCGAAGTTCTCGCTAAGCTTGCTCAGTACGAGCTTACACTCCTTGACTGGGTTGAGGCTCATAAGGGCTACAGAAAGTACGTTGCCATTGCAGGCAAGTGCTGGCCCGCATTCCAGACACAATTCGGATTCGTTCCCTGCTATGTTAACAGCCGTTTGACAGGTATGGGTATCCCCGTTTCCTGTGAGGTTGATATCTACGGATGTCTCTCAGAGTTCATCGGTACTTGCGTAAGCGAAGATGTTGTTACACTTCTTGATATCAACAACTCCGTACCCGCTGATATGTACAAGGAATCTATCGAGGGCAAGTTCCCTTACACCCACAAGGATACATTCATGGGCTTCCATTGCGGAAATACCTGCTCGAAGAAGATGGCATTCTGTGAGATGAGAAACCAGAAGATCATGGCAAGAGCACTTCCCGTAGAGGTTACAAACGGAACTCTCGAAGGCGATATCGCTCCCGGCAAGATCACATTCTTCCGTCTCCAGTCAACTGCTGACGCACTCCTTCGCGGATATATTGCTCAGGGCGAGGTTCTTGATGTACGTACAAAGTCGTTCGGTGCTATCGGCGTATTCGCTATCCCCGAGATGGGCAGATTCTATCGTCATGTACTCATTGAGAAGAACTTCCCTCATCACGGTGCTGTTTGCTTCGGTCACTTCGGCAAGGCTCTGTTTGAAGTATTCAAGTACATCGGTGTTCCGATCGAGGATCTCAACTACAACCAGCCCGCATCACTGCCTTATCCTACGGAGAACCCTTTTAAATAATCCGTAATTTGCAAAAAAGCAATAAATAAACCGCTGTATTTCTTCAAATACAGCGGTTTATTGGTATTATACGGTAAGTCGATAGCAATATTTGATAAGTACGTTTATGCCTTGAATAGTTATAATCATAGAAGTGCATAAATGTGGAAAAATGCGCTATACAGCCATTTAGCAAGTTTTCTTTCGGGTCCGATCCCGAAATTTGAAATACAATCATAAGGGGAAAAGGGGTTCTATATGACTAGATTCATACGGGGCTTCTTTTTACGAAACAGACTTGAATAATCTGTGTATATACAGGAGGCTTTGAAGTGAAAAAGACTAAAGGACTAATCATATTTGCAGCCATCGTCGTTTTCATTATCGGTTTTGTAATGATCCTCGGACTTTTCGAACAGGAGAACTTCCTCGAAAAGTACGAAGGCACCGACCTTTCTTATGACGTCCGCGGACTAGGCCGTGAGAACACTTACAAGCTCTTCAAGATGGAGCATGCTTCATCGCCTCTTGCTACCGAAGGCTTTTCCGTTGAAGCGGCTGATTTCACCGAAGCCGTTGATGCAAGCGTTATGGACGAGTGTGACGGTGTGTCGCATGTTCTTTACACAGGTGATACTTCTGAAGTGACATGGGAAGTCGTCGCTCCCCAGTCCGGTCTTTATAATGTTTCTATCAAATATTACCCTGTACAGAGCAGAGGAGTTGAGATCGAAAGAGAGTTCCGTATAAACGGAGAGGTTCCTTTTGTAGGCGCCGAAGATCTTGCTTTTTCACGTATATGGACAAACGCTGCGGCTATCCGTGTCGATAACCGCGGTAACGAGCTTCGTCCTTCGCAGATAGAAAGGTTTGAGTGGCAGGAGGATGTCTTCTCCGATTATCTCGGATATGAGATCGAACCTTATCGTTTCTGGCTCAATGAGGGTGCCAACACGATCACCCTTAAAGCTGTCAATGAGCCCGTTATCCTTAAGTCAATTGATTTCTTGCCTATAGTTCGGGATTATACATATTCCCAGTATTCGAAGGATCATAACGGAATGACTTCTTCGGCTGAATCTCTTACATATGTCGGCAAGATCGACGGCGAGAGCGCTTCGGGAAGATCCGACGCTTCTCTTTATGCCCGTTTTGACAAGTCTGTTTCCAATACCGATCCTTACAGTATCACCACTACAAAGCTCAATTATATCGGCGGTGATGCATGGAAGGTGCCCGGTCAGTGGATCGAGTGGGAGTTTGATGTCCCCGGTGACGGATTCTACAATATCACCATCAAAGGTCGCCAGAGCTATCAGCGCGGCGGTATTTCGTCAAGAAAGATCACTATCGACGGTCAGCTTCCTTTCGAAGAAGCAAGAGCGGTAGGATTTGTTTATGATACAGACTGGGACATGATGACTCTTTCCGATGAGAACGATGTTCCTTATGATTTCTATCTTACCAAGGGCAAGCACGTCATCAGACTCGAGGCTACTCTCGGTGATCTCGGTAATGTACTCAATGACCTTTCAGACAGCGTGTACAGGCTGAACCTTATCTACAGAAAGCTTATCGTACTTACCGGTACCAACCCCGATTCTCACAGAGATTACAACATCAAGGAAGTATATCCCGACATAGTTGAAGCCATGGGCCTTGAGAGCAAGCGTCTCTTTAAGACCGTTGACGATTATATTGCGATCACCGGTGAAAAGTCCGATCAGATCGCCAATGCTATCACGCTCGCTTCCCAGCTAGAACGTTTCAACAAGGATCCCCGTGACATCACTAAGACCCTTACCAACTTCAAGGAAAACATTGCGGCTCTCGGAACTTCTATCAATACGATCAGCGAGAGCAAGCTTGATATCGATTACATGATCGTTCAGGGAAAGAATACCGAGGAAGTAGAAGACGACGCCGGATTCTTCTCGAACCTCTGGCATGATATTAAATCATTCTTTGTTTCATTCTTCTATGATTACAATTCTATCGGTGATGTTTATGACGAAGACGACGAGGATA
Source organism: Lachnospiraceae bacterium (assembly GCA_016285135.1). GTDB lineage: Bacteria > Bacillota > Clostridia > Lachnospirales > Lachnospiraceae > RUG11977. The sequence continues at coordinate 10,824 of JAEEQC010000015.1, read as the reverse complement.
CCATCGAGGTTTGGCTTCTTGCAGGTCGTGATCAGAATGACATCATGAAGATGATGGTTGATGATACCTTCACTCCGAACACAGGCATAAAAGTCAACGTTCAGCTTATCTCGGCTGATGCACTTCTTCCCGCCGTTGTTGCCGGAAAAGGACCCGATGTGGTTCTTACGGGCAACCAGCAGGATCCCGTTAACTACGCACTTCGTAATGCGGTTGAAGATCTCACTCAGTTCGATGACCTTGACGAAGTCCTTTCGGAGTATCCTTTGAGTTCATACCGTTCTTACCTGTTTGAAGGCGGGATGTACGCTCTTCCCGAAACACTAAACTACAACGTTATGTTCTATCGTAAAGACATCCTCGAGGAGCTCGGTCTTGAGCCTCCTCAGACATGGGATGATCTCATCAACATGCTGCCCACCATCCAGGGCAACAGTATGACGCTTGCGGTTCCTTCGACAGAACGTAAGATCGGTAATGTCATCAATCCTGACCTTTCGCTTCTGATCTCGATGACATATCAGTACGGCGGCGACTTCTATGATGATCAGGGTAAGAAGATCCAGATCGACAATGAAGAGAGCGTTAGAGCGTTCACAAGATACACCAGCCTCTTTGTTGACTACGGTATCCCGCTCGAGCTTGACTTTGTTACACGTTTCCGTTCAGGTGAGGTTCCGATCGGTATCGCCGATTACAACACGTTCAACACTCTCGTTCTTTCGGCTCCCGAGCTTCGTGGCCTTTGGGATTTCATGCCGCTGCCGGGTGTAAAGAAGGTCGATGAGAACGGACAGGAGTACATTGACAGAGCGGTTCACGGCTGGGGTCAGTGTTCGATGATGATCAAGACAGACGATGAAAGGATCAAACAGAATTCCTGGACATTCCTCAAGTGGTGGGCATCATCCGAAACTCAGGTTCGCTACGGCAGGGAGCTTGAGTCCGTCATGGGTTCCGCAGCAAGATACGCTACAGCCAACGACGTGGCATTCAAGCAGCTCGCATGGAGTGCCGACCAGATCAAAGTTCTCGAAGAACAGAGAAAATGGGCAAGAGGCTTCCGAGAGATCGCCGGTGGTTACTACACAAGCCGCCATTTGACGAATGCGGTACGTAAGGTTGTTAACCAGAAGCTTGATCAGAGAGAAGTACTTCTCGATTATGTAAGAACCATCAATGAAGAGATCACCAAGAAACGTAAAGAATACGGTCTTGAAGTAGATTAAAGGAAGGAGGGAAGCCTGTGTCGTCATTTGCTAAATCTTATGTTGAAATGAAAAAGACCAATGCGCGTATCGCGTGGAAGAAAGCAAAGAACATGAAAACATGCTATCTTTTCCTGCTTCCTTTCTTCGTGCTCTTTTTCACCTTTTATATATTGCCGATCTTCTCGTCAATATATTACAGTTTTACCTATTACAACATTCTTGAACCTCCGAAGTTCATTTTCCTGCAGAATTATATCAACCTGATCCTTCAGGATGATGTTTTCCTTATTGCGATAAAGAACACGTTCATAATTGCGGTTATCACGGGACCTATCGGATACATGCTTCAATTTGTCTGCGCATGGTTCATCAACGAGCTTCCCAAGTGGCTGCGTGCGATAGTTGTTATCATGTTTTATTCGCCTTCGATCGCAGGAAATATCTACTATATTTTCTCGATCTTCTTCCGTGGCGATGCATACGGATACGTTAACGGTATATTGATCGATATCGGTCTTATCAATGAGCCGATATTCTTCCTTACGAACCCCGAATACATGATGGGACTTATCATAGCCGTTCTTTTGTGGCTGTCGATGGGAGCCGGATTCCTCGGATTTGTCGCCGGTCTTCAGGGCGTCGACAAGGCGCAGTACGAGGCCGGATATCTGGACGGCGTCCGAAATCGATGGCAGGAGCTGTGGTATATCACACTTCCCAATATGAAGCCCATGCTTCTTTTCGGTGCGGTCATGGCGATCACTTCATCATTCGGTGTCAGTGCCCAGACTATGGCACTCTGCGGATATCCCAGTACGGATTACGCAGCGCGTACGATCGTTACCCACCTTTACGACTACGGTTTCACCCGATTTGAGATGGGTTATGCATCGGCCATCGCTACAATCCTTTTCCTTGCGATGATCCTTTGCAACAAGGCAATTCAGGCACTCCTTAGAAGAGTAGGTCATTGATCATATTATCGAAGAGAGAGAGATTTATATGAAAACGTCTACAAAGCCATATCACAAGAAACCGCGTATATTGCGTCGGCGCCAGCCCAACCGTTCAAGGGGAGGAGATATATTTATTTATATCTTCCTTGCAGTCATGGCATGCATCATGGTGCTTCCTCTTGTATTTGCGATAAATCAGTCCCTGAAGCCGATGGACGAGCTGTTCCGTTTCCCGCCCACATTCTTTGCCAAGAATCCCGGCTTCCAGAACTTTACGGACTTGTTTGTTACGATGAACAAGTCTACCGTGCCGTTCTCGCGTTATATCTTTAACACGCTGTTCACAACGGCAGTCGGTACTGCGGGACACTTGCTTATCGGTTCGATGGCGGCTTTTGTGCTTGCAAAGTATGACTTCCCCGGTAACAGACTGATATTCGGTGTTGTAGTTACAGCCCTTATGTTCACGGGCTCGATCCTTATGATCCCCAACTACCTCATCATGAACTCACTGGGCTGGATCGATTCTCTTCTTGCGATCATTGTACCGGCCTTTGCGTCCCCGATGGGAGTCTTCCTGATGAAACAGTTCATGGAAGGACTGCCGACCGCCCTTATTGAAGCGGCCAAGGTCGACGGTGCCACGGAGTGGTACGTTTTCACAAGGATTGTTATGCCCAACGTCAAGCCCGCTTGGCTTACAATGATCATTTTCTCGGTACAGTCACTCTGGAACAATCCCGCTTCGGTATATATCTACTCCGAGGAAAAGAAGGCCCTTGTTTATGCGCTTTCTCAGGTTTCTCTCGGTGGTGTTGCCAGAACCGGTCAGGCTGCAGCCGTATCTGTTGTGACCATGATCGTTCCGATTCTGTTGTTCATTATTTCCGAAAGCCAGATCCTCGAGACCATGGCCAGTTCGGGTATTAAGGATTGAGGTGGCGCGCATGAAGAGATTAGCAGTTCTGTTAGCACTGATTCTTGTATTGGCCGCGGTTTCACCTGCTGCCGTTACGCAAGCTGACACCGGTTATTCCTACAACTATGATTTCTGGGGTGAAGTTGCCAATTCTCCCGATCCTTATGCTGTAAAGGCAACACTTACCCATATCGAGCTCGGCCTTGACAAGAAGCTTTCAAAGGCACAGGGCCTGTTTGTCAAGGACAATTTCATCTATATCTGTGACACCGGTAACAACAGGATCGTTGTGATCGAGTTTGCGGACGAAGAGTACAAGGTAGCACAGATCATCGATTCGTTTGAAGGTGCGGAGATCAACACATTTAACTCTCCGAGCGATATCTTTGTTACGGATGATCATTATTTCATCGCAGATACCGAAAACAATCGCATCCTTAAGCTTACCAAGGATCTTCAGTTCGTTTTGGAGTTCACAAAACCCGACGACATAAACTTTGATCAGAGTATTACATTCCTTCCTTCTAAGCTCATAGTAGACGGAGCCGATCGTGTGTTCTGTCTTGTTAAGCGTGTGAATAAGGGAGTTGTTAAATACGAGAACGACGGTCACTTTAACGGATTCGTCGGAGCTACGCCCGTTACTTATGACCTTTTCGATTACATCTGGAAGACATGGATCGCTTCGGACGCTCAGGCCGATGCGATGGCGGACTTTGTTCCTACCGAGTACGACAATATCGCGGTTGACAACGAAGGCTTTATGTACGTTTGTACCACGAACTTTTATGAGGGTTCCCTTGGCGATGGCGGTGTGAATCCCATCAGAAGACTTAATTCTCTCGGAAATGATATCCTTATCCAGAACGGTGACTGGTATGTTATCGGTGATGTTGACTGGACTGATGTGGGTGTTTATACCGGTTCTTCGAGGATCGTTGATATCACTGCTCTTGATGATGGAACATACTTCGGTCTCGATCGTACCAGAGGCAGGATCTTCGGTTACGACGATCAGGGAAACATCCTTTGCTGCTTCGGAGGTAACGGCAATAAAGACGGTTACTTCAGAATGCCCACTGCGATAGAGCATATGGGACATGACCTTCTTGTCCTTGATTCGCAGGATGCGCAGCTCACTGTTTTCACCCCTACATATTACGGTCAGAAGATCTTCTCGGCCATCTATGAGTACCAGCAGGGCCGTTATGACAGATCGGCCGATGAGTGGAGAGAGGTCCTGATGCTTAACGGCAACAACGAGCTTGCATACAAGGGCATAGGTCGTGCGCTTCTGAGACAGAACAAATACGAAGAAGCCATGAACTACTTTAAGATCAAATACGATGATGACAACTACGGTGATGCGTTCCAACTTTACCGAAAGCAATGGGTCGAAGACCACATAGTTCTGTTGTTCATCGTCATATTACTGGTACTTGTTGTACCGCTTGTCATAGGCAGGATCAAGAGAGTCAGATGGGAGGTAAAACGATTTGAAAACGACAGCAAGAAGATTCGTTGATTTCTTTACCAACAGAGCCGCATACGACAGATTCTTCAAGAGCCTGCGTTATGCTCTTTACGTGATCGTTCATCCCTTTGACGGATTCTGGGATCTTACTCACGAGAAGAGGGGCAGCCTTGCGGCAGCTAACTTTATACTCATCCTTTCACTTCTTACATGCGTGTTCAGGATTGAGTTTACGACCTTCCAGTTTATCAAGGTCAACTACGAACGTGTCAATTTCTTTATGGAGATGATGGGGATCCTTCTTCCTTTCATTATCTTTGTTGTTACGAACTGGGCACTTACGACACTCTTTGACGGTAAGGGTACTTTAAAGGATGTTTGGATCGCTTCGGCTTATGCTATGACTCCTTACCCCCTGGTCGTTATTCCCAACACGATCATCAGTAATTTCCTTACGGAAGAAGAGGATACTTTTAACTATTTCTTCCATGACTTTTCCATCGTTTGGTCAGCGCTTCTGTTTATCAGCGCTATCATGATGGTTCATGCGTACTCGATCGGCAAGACCATGCTGTGTATTTTATTCACCATAGTCGGCATGGCGGTAGTTATATTCCTGCTCCTGTTGTTCTTCAGCTTGATCAGTGACGCCGGTGCATATTTCTATTCGCTTTATAAAGAAGTCATTTACAGGTTATATTGATATATTCGTCCGAGACCGTCTTTGGTTCCGGTGAGAGATCAACGGTGTATTGTTCGCCGTTAAATAGGAGGATGTCGTGGAAGGAAAGAAATCCTGGATAAAAACAATACTGAATTTTGTTATTCCGATCGCCGTGCTCGGAATCATTGTCTTGCTCGTTTTGATGATCCGGCCCGAGGAAGCAGAGCCTGTCGAGATTGACATCAGGGGCGGATCGCTCGGAGAAGGAACGGCTGTTCTTGAGAACGATGATCTTGTCCTTTCGATGGACCGTGCCACATCTTATTTCACCGTTACGGACAAGGCTACCGGTACCGTCTGGTCATCCAACCCTGCGAATGCGGACACGGATCCACTTGCGCCCACGATCGACAAGAAGTCAAATCTTAAGTCGACTCTCTATATCACTTACGGCAATATCAACGGTATCATGACCACTTTAAATAACTGCACATACAGTATTGAAAAGGGTATTTTTGATATAGAAGAAGGCAAGGATTCGATCACGGTCAACTATACGATCGGTAACACAGAGAAAGAATATAAGATTCCCCTTGCTCTTCCCGAGAAGGACTTCAACGCCATCACCAAGAAGATGGAAAAGAAGGCCGCCAAGCAGGTTAAAGAGTATTACAGAAAGACCGATATCAACAAGCTCAGGGCTCAGGATAACAAAGAAGAGCTTTTAGCGAGCTATCCCGATCTGGCCGAGATGAAGCTTTACATACTTCGTGACGGCGTTGCCCAGCACCTTAAAGCAACCATTGAAAAGTATTTCTGGGAAGCCGGTTATACAGAAGAGCAGTATCAGGCTCACCTGTCCCGTTATTCGACAAAGAAGGTAGAGGATATTCCGTTATTTAATGTATCGGTTGAATACAAGCTCGTGGGACGCGATCTTGTTGTTTCGGTTCCTCTTGAAAAGATCGAGTATAAGCCCGATTTCCCTATCACAAATATTGAAATCCTTCCTTACTTTGGCGCGGGAAGTACCGAGGATACAGGATTTATCGTACTGCCCGAAAGCGGCGGTGCCATTATAAACTTCAACAACGGCAGGAACGGACAGAACGCATATTACGCCAATGTCTACGGCTGGGATTACGCTACATCGAGAACATCGGTTGTTACCGAAACTCGTAATACTTTCCCTATGTTCGGACTTTCAAAGAACGGTGCTTCATTCCTCTGTATGCTTGAGGACGGAGCTACTTACGGTAATATCAATGCAGATGTCAGCGGACGTTTCGACAGCTATAATCATGTAGACGCAGGTTATTCACTTGTTCACTATGAGTCATATGATGTATCCGGTAAATCCAATTCCGCATTCTACATCTACGAAGAAACACTTCCGGAGGAAAATATCTCTCAGAGATATCGTTTCGGTGATGATGACAACTACAGCGATATGGCTGCCGAGTACAGAAAATATCTCCTCGACAGGTATCCTATGCTTGGTTCTAAGAAGGGTGAAGGTATGCCTGCCGTCATCGAGGTTATCGGTGCCATCGATAAGGTTCAGCAGACTGCCGGAGTTCCTTATAAGCAGCCTCTCGAGCTTACAACATTCGAAGAGACCGTTGAGATGGCGGATGAGCTTAAGGCTCTCGGAGTAGATGATTATAAGCTTAAACTTACCGGAGCGTTTAACGACGGTGTTAAGCATTATGTCCTTAAGGATGTAGATATTGTTTCCGAACTCGGAGGCAAGAGTGACTTTAAAGAAATGCTCCTAGCTCTTAAAGACAGAAACATAAAGGTTTATCTTGAGGGTCAGACAGACTTCGCATATGACTCCGGTGTTACAGACGGTTACATGACTTTCAGGGATGCCGCCAAGTTTGTTTCCAGAGAAGAGTGTGAGCTTTACGATTATTCGATAGTCTGGTACGGACAGGAAGATTATAACGATCCTTACTACCTCGTCACACCCGAGTACAACAAGGAGTGTTTCGATGTATTTAAGGAATTCACTGATGAATACGGTATCGGAATGGCTCTTCGCAATACCGGTTACCTACTTAACAGTGATTATAACCCCAAGGATAGGTTTACACGTGAGCAGTCAAAAGAGATGTCACGCGAGATGCTTGAAGCTGCTTCCGAGTATGGTACGATAATCAACGAAGGAAACGATTACGCTCTTGAATATGCCGATGTCGTTACTTCGATGGATATCAGCAACTCCAACATGGCGATCATCGATTACGATGTTCCTTTCTATGAACTGGCTATTCACGGGCTTGTAGATTACACGGGTGTTCCCATAAATCTTTCCGAAGATTTTGAGTACGAGCTCCTTAAGTCGGCTGAGTTCGGAGCGGGACTTTCGTTCACGTTTATGATGTGTCCTCCCGACAGGATCCAGGAGACGATGTATTACGATTACTTCGGTTCTTCGTTTGATCTTTGGAAAGAAAAGGCAGCACAGATTTATAAGCGTTTCAAAAACGATTTCAGCGGAATATACAACAAGAAAATGATCAGACATACGGTAGGTGACAACAATATTCGTATCACTGAGTATGAGGATGGCACCAAGGTCTATGTCAACTACAACTATAAAGATATTGAATCAAATGGTGTGAAGGTTCCTGCCAGAGACTACGTTGTGAAGAGAGGTGAGTGACAGATATGGCAAAAGATAAGAAACGTAAAAGCAAGATGTCGCTTACCGGAAGAAGAGCTGTCTTCGGATATTTGTTCATTCTTCCTTTCGTGCTCGGCTTCCTGCTCTTTATGGCAAAACCGCTTGTTCAATCCTTCATAATGTCTTTGTCGGATGTATCTGTCGGATCTGACGGATTTGAGCTTACATATGCGGGCCTCAAGAACTATGAAAGAGCGCTTACTATTGACCCCAACTTCAACATCATGCTCTATGATGAGATCTCGAAGATGGTACTTAACTCACTTGCTACGATCATCTTCAGTTTCTTCATCGCACTCCTTCTGAACCAGAAGTTCAAGGGAAGAGCATTTGTACGTGCCGTATTCTTCCTCCCGGTAATCTTTTCATCGGGTGTTATCGTCGGTCTCGAATATAATAATACGCTTCTTGCCGGAATGCAGCAGATGATAGAAGAGTCATCCACATCCGGAATTGCCGATACGCTCGAGACTATTCTGGCAAACGCGGATATAGCGGACGGACTGATGGAAACGATCATAACACTTGTAAATTCGGTTTATGATATCGCCATAGCGTCCGGTATCCAGATCATCATTTTCCTTTCGGCTCTTCAGACCATACCGAAGAGTATGTACGAAGCTGCCGATATAGAAGGCTGTACTAAGTGGGAGAGCCTTTGGAAGATCACTTTCCCCATGATAAGTTCCATGTTCCTTGTTAACTGGATTTATACCATCATCGACTTTTTCATGAAGTCCGATAATCAGGTAATACAGCAGGTTCAGACAGAGATCACCAGAAATCTTGACTTCGGCTACGGTTCGGCGCTGTCCTGGATCTACTTCGGAATTGTTATTGTCTGGATAGGTATATCTTCGCTAATAATCTCGAGGGTGGTGTACTATTATGAGTAAAGCAAAAGCAGTTGAAGGACGCAGATCCTTCAGTGAGAGAAACAGACTCAGCGGTGGCTATCTTTTAAAGAAGACCACCGGATCGATCGTGCTTAAGATCCTTAGATTCGTATTGATCTTCGGTCTTTGCTTTATGATCCTTGAACCGATCATCAATAAGTTCTGTATCAGTATCATGACAGAGAAGGATCTTTACGATACTACTATCAACATCATTCCGCGTCACCTGACTACAGGTAATTATGCTGTGGTTTCGGAGCTTATGAATTTCTGGGAAGCCCTGTTTAATTCGCTGTGGATCTCTATTACGGTATCTATTGTACAGATAGCAGCATGTACCCTGACGGGTTACGGATTTGCCAGGTTTAAGTTCCCCCTTAAGAGATTCTGGTTCGCATGTGTGATCCTGATCATACTTATTCCGCCGCAGACGATCTCTTCGCCCCTTTACCTTCATTTCAGATTCTTCGATATTTTCGGATTGTTTGAAACTTTTACAGGTTCGCCGATTAACCTCAGAGGTTCGGTGCTTCCTTACTTCCTGATGTCTGCGGGATGTATGGGCCTCAAGGACGGTCTTTATATCTTCCTTGTACGCCAGTTCTTCCGAGGTATTCCTAAGGAGCTTGAAGAGGCTGCTTATGTTGACGGATGCGGAACACTTCGTACTTTCATCAGGATCATGCTTCCCGATGCGAAGCCCATCCTTACGTCATGTTTTCTTTTCTCGTTCGTATGGCAGTGGACGGACAGCTTTTATTCGGCACTCTTTATCGGCGGAAAGAAACTTCTTTCGACGGGACTTGCTTCACTTGCCGATAACTTCAGCAACTACATGCAGGTTACTTATCAGAGAGCCGGACAGACATCAGAGGCTCTCCTGCAGCAGATGAATGCCACCGGTGTCCTGATGGTTGTTACACCGATCATTCTTCTTTATCTGATCGCCCAGAAAGGCTTTGTTGAGTCGCTTTCGTCCACGGGTATCAAGATGTAGTCGGCTTGACTGGGCTGATGTAATTATTTATAATGAAAATTGGTGCCGATAGCATACGGTACTGATTTGCCTGCTCTCCGCAGGCATAATAAATCAATGCACCTTAATGGGTGAGAAAGAGAGAGGGTTTTATGAAAAAAATGAGTAAGTTTGTTGCGCTTCTCATGATCTTTGCTCTTGTTCTTTCATGTGCTGCTTGTTCATCATCAAGCGACAGCAAGAAGGACGAGTCCGCAAAGACAGAGACAACTGACAACAAGGACAACTCCGCTTCAACAGACACAAGTACCGACAACAGCGGTGCAGATACAACTGCCGATAACAGCGGTTCCGATGCTTCTGATGTTGAAGACGAGGTTGATGATGAAGAGGAAGAAGACGAATTCCCCGATGTTATCCTCGGTGCCGACGGCAAGCCCGTTGACCTTGGCGGTATGCAGGTTACTATTGCTGCTTGGTGGGCAAATCCCGATCCCGATGAGTCTACAGCATACGGTGAAGCTACAAAGAACTACCGTGACTGGATCCAGAGCACCTATAACTTCACTATCAAAGAAGAGTCTATCGGAAGCTGGGATGATTATCCTTCACTCCTTACAAACTTCTGTACAACAGGCGGCGACGAGAACTACGTCTTCGTTTGTGACGAGAGAAGCTTCTCGGGCTTCAGATCAGGTCTTTACAAGGATCTTGCACAGCTTGACTGCCTTGACTTCACAGAGGAGAAGTGGGACAAGGGAGCACTTGATTTCCTCAGACTCGGCGATTCTATCTACGGTATGAGAGCAGAGAGACCTGAGCCCCGTGGAGGCATCTTCTTCAACAAGAGACTCCTTCAGGAAGCAGGTATCGATCCTGAGTCACTTTATGACATGCAGGCAGCCGGAACATGGGATTGGGCAGCATTCGAAGATCTTTGCGCAAAGCTTACCCGTGATACAAACGGCGACGATATCCCCGATATCTATGCTATGAGCTCTACAAACTATGACTTTATGAAGCCTTGTCTCGCTTC
>JAEEQC010000014.1 GCA_016285135.1 Lachnospiraceae bacterium | reverse complement strand
CTTACCGCAATTGTTCAGAGTGATCGTTTCGAGGAAGGATGATTTTATTGAAAACCTGATCTGGTTTGGAGTGTTGGCCGTCATTTGGGGAGTATTCTTTTTAGGGGTGTTTACGGTTCGCTATACTTTTGAAGAGGATCATCTTGCAATCAGAACGATGATTTTTAAGAGAAAAGTGCCATACGAGTACATAGCACGAGCCGAACTTGTTCAAAAAGACAAAAAAGGACGTCCGTTATTGGATCCGCTCGTGTATCTGTACGACAGAGACAATGATGTTCTGGCTCGGGTGTTGCCGGTAGACAAGGAAGGGTTCCTGCGTGCTATAGAGGCTACAATAAACAAAAAAACCGATGTACAACAGCATTGTACCGAGTGAGGGAGATATGGATTCAATTATTTATCAGATTATAAGTTATGTTTGCGCCTTCTTGATAATCTTAAACATTGCATGGACTGTCCTAAAATACAGAAAGAGCAGAAAACAGATTAAAAACGCTAGGATTATCAGGATTGCGCCTATTAACCGGATTGTGATTTTCTTTTCTCTAATGTTGATTTATCAGGCGGTGATAGTGGTTTGTGCTATCTATCAAGTATATCAAGCGATTATTTTTGAGTCGTTATTACTGTTTTGGCTGTTGGAAATAGGCCTCAAGTTTTGGGCAGTTGTATCTGACGACGCGGCAATACTAAAAGGGGTATATTTCTCCATTGATCAACTGAAAGAGTGCAGCGCTATCGGAGATATCGGAAAGAAAAGCATCAAAGTCTTGATCCGGGCTGAAAAACTGTTTGAGACTGTTACTTTTGATAAGGAAAAACTATTCTTCACCCCGCATGGCTAAATATCACATTTCTGAGGAAGAGGAGGAATCCTCTTTCTTTTTTGTGCGATAAGCGAAGGCCGTCTGTTGCAAGCTTGTTTGTGAACAGACGGCTGAGTGAACGGACATCGAGCGGACTTGTACGCGAGATGTCCCGTCGCATCGAGTAGGAGTCAGCCTACTCGATTTTCATCGACCGCTGCCTCCTTGCGCTTCCGGTAGCGGTTGTATATCACGAGTCCGATACCGCGTTTTCACGATCCTTTTAAATAGTCTCTAAGCAAAAAAGCCAGATAATGAGGAAAGGTTCGGATGCTTCCTTCTACCCCGATATTACCGTTAATCAGCTTTATGCCGAAATGAATATCAGGATAGGAATCGCTCTTGATCAACGTAGTCAATGATTTACTGTTCCCGTTTTTCGCTTTAACCTCGACAGGAATAAGGCTTTCGGTATTACGCACGAAGAAATCTTCTTCCAATGAGGAATTTTCTTTGGAATAATAATACAAATCATAGCCGGCTTTAACGAGCATATCACCGACTATGTTCTCGTATATTCCGCCCCGGTATGTTCCAATGTTTTTGCGGCTTCTCAGATCCTCCTGTGTTTCATCATCAAGCATAGCGATCAATAATCCGGTATCTGCCATGTAAATCTTATATTTCGTTTCGTTATAGTTTCCCTTAAGCGGTATTTCGGGATAGTCCAGACAATAACAGACATTGATTATTCCGGCATTTGACAGCCATTCTATTGCTCCTCTGTAATCTTTAAATCGTGCACCCGAAGCCACCTTACTGATCTGGAACTTTTTGTTTTCTTTTGCCAGCTGAACAGGGATATGTCGGAATACATTTAGAATTCGGCTTTGATCCATTCCTTCGGCATATTTGGTAATATCTTCTTCGTAGTCAGCTAAAAGCTGTTTTTGAAGCAGTAGTGTATTTGAAAACATACCGCTTTGAACATATTCCAAAACAACAGCAGGCATCCCCCCTACTAGAACATAATCAAGAAATGCAGAAGACATAACTTGTACTAATGTAGCAGACAGAGGGGTTGCGTCCCGCATTGCCTTTAAAAGGTCTGTTTTTAATTCATCATCATACCCTATAGCCCACAAAAACTCCTCTATGTCCATAGATCGCATTGTGTAATCTGTTTTATATCCAACGCTGTTGCTTTCAATCTTTTTGTAGTAAAGTCCAAGTAAAGAGCCGCTACAGATTACATCATATCGTCTGTCAATACAGTATGCTTTGAGTGCGGTTGCTATGTCCGGATGATCCTGTATTTCATCAAAAAAGATTAGTGTCCGTCCTTCAATAAAAGTCTTGGACGGATCAATTCGACTGATGGCTTTATTTACTGCCTCTACGGTATAACCGTCTTCGGTGATCACGCGAAACTTTTTATCCAAGGCAAAATTTATATAAATAACATTGTCATAGTTTGTTTCCGCAAAGCGCAATATGCTTGCAGTCTTACCAACCTGCCGCGCACCTTTAACTATCAACGGCTTGCGGTCAGGATTGCTAAACCATTCGTTTAAATATGAATCTATCTTACGTTTTAAATACATAAAACCACCAACCCTTCAAACAGCATTTTAATACATCAGAAACAATATTTCAACGATTTCATGAGCGAGTTTGAAAGGATTTTTACGATTTTATGAGCGAGTTTTTGTGAATTGGCACAATTTCATGAGCGAGACTCGTCGTCGATGTGGGGATCTGTAAGCGCAGCCTCCTTGCGCTTCCGGTAGCGGTTGTAGATCACGAGTCCGATACCGCTCACAAGCAGCGTGACACCGAAGATTATAACCGCGAAGGTGTAGTCGCCGCTGCCGACAGCGTCGCCTCCGATGATGGAAGTGACGATGGACGGGATACGTCCGAAAGACGTGATAAGGATCAGCACGAGCAGAGAGATGTCAGTGATCCCGGCAACATAGCAGAGAAGATCCTTCGGGGTCCCGGGAAGGATAAACGCGATCGCGAAGATGAGGATCTTTGCACTGCTTGAATGAAGGAACTTTAAGGAGTCGATCTTTTCCTTTGAGAAGAAGACCTCGATAAGCTTGTGACCGAACTTTCTTACAAGAAGGAGAACGATGATACTTCCGATCGCTTCGGCGACAAAGCACAGGATCGAGCCGTAAACTGATCCGAACGCGTATCCGGCGACGATCTCAAAAGGTTCACCGGGGATAAATGCCGCAACGATCTGGAAAACAACCATCCCGACGTACGCCAGGCTGCTTAAGAATATGTTCTCTTCAACCCATGCCCTGAAGATCTCGGGCTCTTTTGCAAACGAAAGCATGGGGATTGCAACCGCTGCCGTAAGGCCCGCGATAACGATCACCGCAATGATGAGTGCCGCGATCTTGATACCTTTCTGCTGTTTTGCCGTAAGTTCCTTTTTCTTGTGCATATATTGATTCCTGCCTGTTCCATTCTCAAGTCTTTTTATATAGTACAGGAACGACGCGGAATAATCCATTATCAAATTCTGAAAAGGCCTAAAATTATTCTAAAATATGTTGTGTTTTAGGGAACTTTTGTGTTTGTATTTCGACACAAAAGTTCCCTAAAAGAGAAGAAAATAAAAAGACTGTTGGAAAAAGATGTTATGAGGATCACAACATTTTGCCCTTGATTTTTCTTATAACCCATGATAAACTCGCTTTATTACAGACGAAAGCGTTGAAGAGAAGAGTACACGGACGGCAGTCACACAGAGAGCCCCGGTTGCTGAAAAGGGGCAGGCATGTACCCGTGGAACATGGTCTCGGAGCAGACGACGTGAACCGCAAGGAAAGCGTCGTACGGGAGTACCCGTTACAGTACGGACTGTTGATGGACAGTTGCAAAGGATCCCGCCGCGAGGCCGGGTCGAAATAAAGTGGTACCACGTGGATTACTCCCCGTCTTTATTGTAAAGGCGGGGTTTCTTTATTTTCCGGCATTTGGAACATAAACGTTTATGTGATAAGCCCGTGGTTACCGGGATGCTTTCGAAAAGATGCTTCTTCGTCCAACTATCAAAGAGGAGGAAAACTGATATGGAAAAGAAACCTTACTACATCACAACGGCCATCGCCTACGCTTCGGGCAAGCCGCACATCGGAAACACCTACGAGATCATCCTCGCCGACTGTATCGCAAGATACAAGAAGCTCGAGGGCTTTGACGTGCGCTTCCAGACCGGTACCGATGAGCACGGTATCAAGGTAGAGGAGAAGGCAGCGGCTGTCGGCAAGACCCCGAGAGAGTTTGTTGATGAGGTGGCTGCTGAGATCAAGAGGATCTTCGATCTTGTGGGTGCAAAGTATGACCGTTTCATCCGTACAACGGATGAGGATCATGTAGTTCAGATCCAGAAGATTTTTAAAAAGCTCTACGATCAGGGCGACATTTATAAGAATGAATATGAAGGAATGTACTGCAAGCCCTGCGAGTCGTTCTTTACCGCTTCGCAGCTCAAGGACGGCAAGTGTCCCGACTGTGGCAGGGAGTGCTCGCCCGCGAAGGAAGAGGCTTATTTCTTCAAGATGAGCAAGTACGCCGATCGTCTGATCGACCACATAAACACTCATCCCGAGTTCATCCAGCCCGAGTCGCGTAAGAACGAGATGATGAAGAACTTCCTTCTTCCGGGCCTCAAGGACCTGTGCGTTTCGCGAACATCTGTTAAGTGGGGCATCCCGGTTGATTTCGACCCGAACCACACCGTTTATGTGTGGATCGACGCGCTGAGCAACTACATCACGGGACTCGGCTATGACGCGGATGGCAACCACGGCGATCTTTATAAGAAGTACTGGCCGTGCGACCTCCACCTCATCGGAAAAGATATCCTGAGATTCCACACGATTTATTGGCCGATAATGCTTATGGCACTCGGCGAGCCGCTTCCCAAGCAGGTATTCGGACATCCCTGGCTCCTCACCGGCGGCGAGAAGATGAGCAAGAGTAAGGGCAACGTGCTTTACGCGGATGACCTTGTGGACCTCTTTGGTGTTGATGCCGTAAGATACTTCGTTGTTCACGAGATGCCTTTCGAAAACGATGGCGTTATCACATGGGACCTTTTGATCGAGCGAATCAACTCGGATCTTGCCAATGTCCTCGGAAACCTTGTAAACCGTACCGTTTCGATGTGCAACAAGTACTTTGGCGGCGTGGTTAGGAACGCGGGCGTGAGCGCCGATGTTGACAGCGAGCTCATCAGCCTGGCAAAGAGCACCTCGGCCGCTGTTCATGCCAAGATGGATGAGCTCAGGGTTGCAGATGCGCTTACTGAAATCTTCAATCTCTTCAAGAGATGCAACAAGTATATCGACGAGACGACCCCCTGGGTTCTCGCGAAGAATGAGGCGGATAAGGACAGGCTCGCTACAGTAATGTACAACCTTGTCGAGAGCATCGCGATCGGCGCAAGCCTCCTCGCTCCTTTCCTTCCCGAGACCGCTGAGAAGATCCTCGCCCAGCTCGGAACAAAGGCAAGAGCGTACGAAGATCTCGACAAGTTCGGTCTTTACCCCGACGGCGGCAAAGTCGTTGAGACTCCCACCATCCTCTTCGCAAGACTTGAGGCAGACAAGGTCATGGAGCAGGTTGAGGTCATCAAGGAGAAGCAGATCAAGGAGTACGAGGAAGAACTGAGGCGTGAAGCAGTCATAGCCGGCAAGGATCCGGGTGCAGCCACCGGTAAATCGGAGACTGCAGAAGCCGGAGCCTTTGCTGATCTTCATGTGCCCGTAAAGCCCGAGGTCACCTACGATGATTTCGCCGGACTCGAGTTCAGAGTCGGACAGATCATCAAGTGCGAGGAAGTAAAGGGCTCGAAGAAGCTCCTCTGCTCACAGGTACGCTTCGGTGGCGAAATAAAGCAGATCGTCTCCGGTATCAAGGCCTACTACACACCCGATCAGATGGTCGGCAAGAAGGTAATGGCGATCGTAAACCTCAAACCCGCAACCCTCGCGGGCCTCAAGAGTGAAGGCATGCTCCTCTGCGCCGAAGACGCAGACGGGAAACTGGCGCTTATGGTCCCCGATAAGGATGTCTCGGACGGGTCAGAGGTGTGCTAACAAGCGAATACCATCAGTGAGAAGCGAAGCTTCTCATCGGATAAACAAAATAAACAGCGCGAGTAAGCTTGCTTACAGAGCGCTGTTGTTTTGTTTATCCGGAGGAAATGAAGTTTCCGTACTGATGGTTGAGCCCTCCACATCGAGCGAGCTTGCTCGCGAGATGCGCGATCACGAGATGCAGTAATATCAAGGCGTTTGTATAAGTTGCACAAATCGCACCTTTAAAATTTGGTAATTTTCACGGGGTTCATTTCGTTGACATGGACCCCGTTTGCTTTTATCATGGTCTCATCTGAAAGGGCTCCGTTCCTTGAAGCCCATCTCCAGAATCGTTCGGACGGAATCGTCCGTAAATCCTTTTTGTTTGGCAGCTTTGGTTGCCCGTTTAACGGTAGCTTGTTTGTGTTTTGTATCCTTGTTTGGAGTCCGGAGCTCTTGATGTCTTTCTTTCTGAGAGTTCTGCCGGAATTGTTTCTAACAAGACGGGTCTGTTTTTTCTGTTGATCCGAGCTCTGAGGGGAGCCTGATACTTAGGTGAAGTGTTAAGCGAGGAACAGGAAGTGGCTTGAAAACCGCTTCCAAAGAGGGGGTATTATGATCAGTATTGCTGTACTCGTGAGTGATGAAGACTACGCTGCGGGACTCGAGAAGTATCTCACAACCGATCCGAGAGGCGAATTCTCTTTTGGGGTTTACAATGAGAGAGGGGGTTTTGAGCGGTTTGTGGCCGAGCATGAGCCTGTCGTGACAGTAGTGGAAGAGGGTCTTGAGCTTCCTGATAACTGCATTCGGTCGATCAGTCTTGTAAAGGGAAAGATCGATGAGGAGGCTGACGGGATCAGCATGTACCGCAGTCTTGAAACAGTGGCAGGGGACATCACAAGAGAGGCAGAAGCTTTAATGGGACATTTCTCCCGGCAGGAAGAAAGGGGCGCTTCAAGACCGGGAGCTTTGAACTCGGAACAAGCAGGTACAGATCGTATCGAAGAGCATATGGGGAGGTTTACGGGCGAACCCACCCGGCGTGCAAGTGCGCCGGGTATCGGACAGATAACATGCGTCTGTTCTCCTTTCGGAGGGACTTATACTTCAACCTTTGCTTTTGCGCTTGCGTATTATCACAGCAAAGGAACAAGGACACTGTTTGTGAGCTTTGATCCCTTCTTTTGGGTGAGTTCCGGATTTGAGCAGACATCGGCCGGAGGTCTGGGAAAGCTTATATATCTCCTCGACGGGGGAAGTGATCGAGCGATCGAACGATGTGCCGGGAGAGTGGGCGGACTTGACTGTATCAGTGGAGCGGATCATTGGACCGATATCTGTGACATGAAAAAGGAGCATGCGGAGAAACTCATTGATCTCATTGAAAAAGAAGGATACAAAAACGTTGTTTTTGACATAAAGCTGTTTGGATCGGCTTCCGTGCCGCTTTTGAACTCGGCGGGGAGGATCCTGGTGCCGATCCCGGCAGGCAGGAACGAAAGATCTGTCGAAGAATGGATCGGTCAACTGGGCAGGGTCGGTATCGACAGGGAAAGAGTCTCCCGGATCGCAGTGCCGTTCGATGCTCTGATCGAAAAGGGGTTTGATCAGGGGACTCTCTTAAAAGGCAGGCTCGGAAGGTTCATAGAAGAAACCGAAGGGAGGCGTTATGTTAGATAAAAGGCTCAGAAGCGAGATGGCCTCTCTTGTTCAGCAGGTTGCCGGAGGAGACCCGGACATGACCGAGGCGCGTCTGAAAGAGGTGATCGACGATGTGATCATGGAGCACTCGTCAAGGGAGCACATGACTCTCGAAGAGAAGCGTGAGGCGGCAACTGCGCTGTATGCAAGCGTCAGGGGGATGGACGAGCTCGAGGAGCTTATAGCGGACCCCGAGATCACCGAGATCATGGTCAACGGACCGGACGACATCTTTGTGGAAAAAGCAGGACGGATCATCCGCCACGAGGGGGCGTTCGAAAGCAGAGAGAAGCTTGAGGACGTAGTCCAGAAGATTGCCGCGGGCTCAAACAGACTGATCAATGAAAGCAGTCCCATAGCCGACGCACGCCTTAAGGACGGAAGCCGTGTTAATCTTATCCTTCCGCCTGTATCTGTGCGTGATCCTATCATTACCATCAGGAAGTTCCCCGACGAAGTCATGACCATTAACAAGCTTATCGAGATCGGGAGCATCTCGGAAGAAGCGGCCGGTTTCCTTGAGAAGCTGGTAAAGGCCGGTTACAACATTTTTGTAAGTGGCGGGACCGGAAGCGGAAAGACTACCTTCCTGAATGCTCTTTCCAATTTCGTACCCAAGGATCAGAGGATCATAACGATCGAAGACTCCGCAGAGCTGCAGATCAGGGAGATTCCCAATCTTGTCAGTCTTGAAGTTCGGAATGCCAATGTCGAGGGTAAGAACGAGATCACCATCAGAGATCTGATCAAGACTTCACTTCGAATGCGACCGGACAGGATCATCGTAGGAGAGGTCAGGGACGGTGCCTGCATCGACATGCTGCAGGCGCTCAACACAGGGCATTGCGGGATGAGCACCGGACATGCCAACTCCACAACGGATGCTCTGTCAAGGCTCGAGACCATGGTCCTGCTCGGAGGGACCGAGATCCCGCTTCGGGCAGTCAGAAGGCAGATTGCCTCGGCGATCGATATCATAATTCAGCTCGGCAGATTTCGCGACAGGAGCAGAAGAGTGCTTGAGATTGCTGAAGTGGCGGGTTGTGAAGGCGACGAGATCATTCTCAATCCACTGTTTGTTTTTAATGAGGAAGGTGAATATGAGGGACGTGTTACCGGTATCCTTCAAAGGACGCAGAATCCGCTCATCAGGACGGGCAAGCTCAGGGCCGCCGGGCTATGAGGGGTATTCGCTCACCCGACGCGAGAGAGCGGTCATGATCCTGAAGGCAGTGATCTTCGCAGGTCTGACGGGCGTTCTGTTTTATAACAATATTCTTTCGGCTCTGATCTTTCTTCCTTTCTGGCATCTGTACAAAAAGACTGAGAAAGCATCCATCATCGAAAAAAAGAAGTTTGAACTCAACATGGATTTTTCCGACGCGATCGCATGTATGTCGGGTGTACTCGAGGGCGGCTCGTCCATAGAGAACGCGATCGATCAGACATACAGGGACATGGCTTTGTCGCATGACAAGGAAAGCCTGATCATGAAGGAATTCAGGTTGATCGGCAACGAACTGAACAACAATATCAGGATCGAAGATGCTTTCGTCGACATGGCTCGCAGAACCGACATTGAGGACGTAAGGAATTTCGCGGATATTTTTGCCACAGCGAAAAGGACCGGAGGAAATATCATCTCCATTATCAGGGAGACCTCGGGAACGATCAGAACAAAAGCAGAGGTTTCAAGAGAACTGCGCACCGTTATGGCTTCGAAGAAGCTTGAAAGCGATATCATGCGGACGATCCCGTATCTGATGCTTATATACCTTCGTCTGTCTTCGCCCGATCTGTTGGAGCCTCTCTACGGGAATCTTAAGGGGATCGTTTTTATGAGTGTAATGCTTTTGCTATACGGAGCAATGAGCTTTCTGGCATCCGGGATAGTGAGGATCAGGATATGAGGTTTTTTTCAAAAGTTTCTGAAATGATCTGGGACCGGTTCGAAGCAAGCGGTCATGATGAATTCTTTATAAAGAAAGAACAGGCCGGGAGGCTGTTTGTAAATGAGGATATCAAAGCGATCGTCAGGCAAAAGGGACGGACCTTGATCGAACGTATCATTCTTATCGTGATCACGACCGGGATCGTGTGCGGAATGATCGTCCTGAAAAAGGAAAGTGTTCTTGATGAGAACGGCACATTGGCAAGATCGGCATCCGGAGAAGGGGACAGATCGTATGAACTCGAAGTATCAATGGCCGACGGCGGGCAGGAAAGGGTCAGTGTTTCGGTGACAGAACGTGAGCTGCCGGCAGAAAGGCTCCCTGAGCTGTTTGACAAGGCGGAAAGCCGCCTCAGGCAGGAGATCATCGGAGACAATCCTTCGCTTGACAATGTGTCTTCAGCACTTGACCTTGTTAAATCCATAGAGGGAACAAAGATCAGAGTGTCGTGGGAAGCGGATGAGGAGGGATTCTTTTCCGATACCGGTCGATTAAGGATGGTCGTTTCGCAGCCGGAGGAGATCACTCTCTTTGCAACACTTCATTACTTCGGCAATTCAAGACGGATACCTATCACGGTTACGATCGTCCCTCCGCCGGAGGTCGTTGAAACCGACGCCGAAAAGCGTATCGGGATCCTGCAGGATGCCGTCCGCGAAGCAGACGGAAGGGATCCGACTTCGGAAAGGATGATACTTCCCGGAGAAGCCGGGGGAGAGGAGGTCGAATGGCGTGAACCGGCCGACACAGGAACTTGGGTCTTAGGGGTTCTTGGGATCCTTTTGGCGGCGATGGTGATCCCGCAGGCAAGATCGTCTTTTAAGGATCAGGAAAAGAAGAGGCGGGAACAGATGGAGAGAGATTATCCCGAGATCATTTCAAAGCTCATACTGTTGCTCACGGCGGGAGAGACCTGTTCGGGAGCATGGAAGAGGATCTGTAAGGATTATCTCGCGGCAAAGCCCCACATGGGGAGGCGGTTTGCTTACGAGGAGATGCTCTTTTCCATGAGGGAACTAGAGCTGGGAAGAAGTGAAGCGGCCGTTTATGAGAGTTTTGGCAGCAGAGCCGGGATCCTTTGCTATAAGCGTTTGTCCGCACTTCTTTCAAGAAATTTGCGCAGGGGGAGTCGGGAGATCCTGACGATGCTCGAACTGGAGTCACGGGAGGCCTACGCAGCCAGGTTTGAAGCAGTCCGAAAAAAGGGAGAGGAAACATCGACAAAACTGCTTGTGCCGATGATGGGGATGCTTGTGATAGTGATAGCAATTATAGTCGTGCCCGCTTTTATGGGGATGGGAATTTAAGAAGTAGCTAATACTGCGTTGAAGTGTTTGGCGAGGAATCGGATGCGAGTATAACTCGCATCCAAAGAAAGGAGGAAAACATGAAGACTTTAAGAAGGTTTTTTAAGGACAACAATGCGTTCGGAGTAGTGGAGATCGTTCTTATCATAATCGTCATCGTAGCGCTTATCGTCATCTTTCGCGATGAGATCATGGCACTTGTTACGAAGGCGTTCGGAACGATCACAGAAAAGACGGATGAGATCGTGAACATATGAGAGAAAAGGGATCTGTTACGATTTTTCTGTCATTCACGTTCCTTGTCATCATGTCACTTGTTCTTGTCCTCCTCGAAGGAGCGAGGAGCAGGGCGGCGGCAGCGATCGCCGATATGCAGCTTACTACATGCGTAGAATCACTTCTGGGAGAGTATTATCGTCCCCTCTATGAAAAATACAGTGTTTTCGGGATAGATACTTCCTTTGACGGCAGGACTTCCGATCCGGGGGAACTTGAGGCCCTGATGAGCAGCTACGCGGGAGAAAGCTCCTTTGGCCTTTCGATCGACGAGTGCGA
The DNA here is from genome assembly GCA_016285135.1 of Lachnospiraceae bacterium. Classification (GTDB taxonomy): domain Bacteria; phylum Bacillota; class Clostridia; order Lachnospirales; family Lachnospiraceae; genus RUG11977. The sequence goes on along the minus strand of JAEEQC010000014.1, from coordinate 13,358 downwards.
CATTACAGCGACCAAACCGTTCCTTACAAAGAACGGAGAGGGCTTCCTCAGGCAGGTGGTCGAATACGAAAAGTACTGCGCGGCGGTTGATACGATCGGATCGCTTCTTGAAAGGTTCGGGATCCTCTCGAAAGAGAGCGGGGTCTATAAGCTGTATGAACGACAGATGGAGATCGAGGACAGGCTTGCCGTTATCGATCGAAACACGCTTCTTCTTATGGAGAAGATCGACGGATTGGTGTGCAGCGGGGCATGTGTCGGTGATGTTCACGAACTGTTTGTGAAATCATTTATGACGCGTGGCATAGATCCTGTCAGCGCCGGGATCAATAACCCGGATGTATGGCTGCTTCTGGAGGATAAGTATTTTAATCCGGTTATATACGCGGAAGGGGCTGAGGAGAGACTTGAGGAGGCTATCCCCGAAATCGAACGACGCGACGAGATAAAAAAGAAAATCAGCGAACTGACAGTTGAAAGGCAGTCTCTGTCGGAGGCGATAGGTGCAAAGTCAGAAGAGCTCAGCAGGCTCCTTGAAGAGGAGCAGGCCGACCGAGACAAAGAGAAGAAGGACTCCGGGAAAAAGGACGACGGAGGCGAAGCGGCGGAGCCTGAAGAGAGCGAGGCCGTGACAGCCCTCAGAAGTGAGATCGCCGGACTGTCGGAGAGCTTGAGCGAGCTGAATACCGAGATCCGGAAGCTTTCCGAAGAGGCGGACAAGATAAACAAAAGCATCAACGATCTGGTCCTTACGGCAGGGGTCTATACAGATGAGCTGATGCGAAAGGTGAGCGGATGCCTTCTTGAAGCGAGGGAGGCAGTCGAGCTGATCAAAGAGGATCACAGCATTGTTGAGACAACAAAACCCATGATCGAGACTTTCGAATCTCTGCTTGAGGGAAGCAAGGGGATCATTTCGGACGAGATGTACCGATCTTTGCAATTGTCTGTCAAGCAAATGCGACGTTTTACGGGCATGGATGGGACACAGCCGGATTTTGCGGCGATGGAGGAAAGTCTGAAGACAGATGTAGGAGTCCTCGCAGATATTGAAACGGGTGCGTTCATCAGCAGCGATATCGCGACAGCGACGCTTTCGGAGGTTTCTGCGGCCGGTGTTTCGCGCTGGGTCGAGAGAGTCAAAAAGGTCAGGACAAGGATCGGAGATTTTTCATATGACAAACTTGTATTTGATTACAGTGAGATGCGACCGGACAAGATCCTGTGCGAACTCACCGATGGGCTTAAGAGGACTGTCGCTGAAGGATTCATGGACCTTCTGATCGGTTCAGACAAAGTATCGGACAAAAAGATCGGAGTAAGAACACGGCCTTCCGACCTTTTGGGAAAGGATGTCGATGAAGTACTTGACGCGGGAAAAGTCCTCGCCGAGGAACTTGGGAAGGAGTCCGGAGCGGAAAGTTTTGTAAAAACAGACGCGACCAAAGTCCTGGACGGCGCGACGGAGCTTCTCGAAGAAGGAGAAGTGAGCATACATGACAAGCTGTTACTGCTTCTTTATGTCTCGGAACATTTCGGAAATCTTTTTGACAGGGAACTGTCCGCGCAAAGTGCTCTCGCATACGAGCAGGAATACATCCTTTGCGGGAATCGGTCGGATGCTGAAAATCTTGCGGAAACCGCATCACGGATAATGTTTGTGAGGATGATCCCGACTACCGCATATGTGATGTCAAATTCCGGTCTGCGCACAAAGGCATCGGAGATGGCAACGGCGCTTGTGGGATTCACAGGTCTCAAATTCCTTACTCTGATCGTCAAATATATGATCCTGTTCGCATGGAGTGCAGAGCAGGCACTTGTGGAAACAGCTGCCGTGCTGGCCGGCAAAAAGGTTCCGATCCTTACAACCTCCGCAAGCTACTGTATTGACAGTTTCGATGTGTCCGTCATCACATACGACGGTATCCGTGACAAAGTGAAGAGCTTTAAAGAATCAGAGGTCTGTCTGATGTACGGGGACTATCTGACCCTGTTTCTTCTGTCAGAGTCTTGCGAGGAGACTTGCTTCAGAGCTATGGACGTGATCGAAGAGAATATGAGGTGGGCGTATGACGACACTTTTCTTCTTGAAAACTGCATCACCGGATTTGATGCAAGGATCGTTTTCTCATGTCCTTCACGATATATCGGAATCTTTGACGGTCTGTATGCAGACCTTGAGACACCCTCCGGATACGGCTTTGTCCGAAGCGACAGCGTGAGTTATTTTTAATCTTTCGGGTCTGCCTGTCTGTCCCTGATGTCTGTTTTTTTCATCATGTAATCCCTTAAATAAATCAAACTGATATCGAAAGGACAGCGACACATCTCACCTTGTGCGGGTGACGCCGCACATGCATCAGGAACAGACAAACAGACCCGAGGAAAAAGAAAGAGGAAGGATGAAAGGCAGGAAAATAAAGCGGTCAGACAAAGGTCTTCTTCGGGGATCACTTACGGTTGAAGCTTCTTTGGCTTTCCCTATCTTTCTGTTCGCGCTTTTTGCTCTGATAAACATCTTCAGGTTCATCGGAACCGAGTACGAGATCGAACATGCCGTTTTTACGGCAGCGAGGAAGATCACTTCGTTTGGAAGCCTTGCGGATGTGGCGGACGGGCTTTTCCCGGATGTTGACGGCATAGCCGGCAGGATCGTAGACGAGACGGTCATCGGTACCGCTGTCAGGCAGGAACTTGATGATGAAGTTCTCATGCAGGTGAAGGGCGGCACGTGGGGATTGTCGTTCTCCGGTTCGGAGCTGTTCAGTGATGACGTGATCCGGATCAAATGCAGCTATGATCTGAAGGTGCCTTTTCTGATCTTTGCGGATCCGATAGAGATTCCGGTCAGTCACAGCGTATCCTACAGGTATTTTAACGGTCATGAGGTCCCGACAGTTCTTACCGAGGCGGATCCCGAATCTACAGAGGAAGATGAGAGCGGAGAATACGTTTATATCACAGAGACCGGAAGCGTTTATCACGTCACCGGAAACTGTTCGGCGATCAGGATATCGCGTCGTGAAATGGTGTTCGGATCGCTTGCGGGAGCGAGGAACAACAGTGGAGGCAAGTATAAGCCCTGCGAACGGTGTGCATCGGGAGACCCTCCGGCGGTGATCTATGTGACCGATGACGGAGACAGGTACCACTTCAAAAAAGACTGTTCATCACTTAAAAGAACTGTCACCCGGATCAAAAAGGATGAGGCGGTCGAAAAAGGATACAGGGCGTGCAAGAGATGCGCGGGAAAGGAGTGACATATGACAGTGATAGGAACCGGGATGATGGGAGCGTATCTGGTGGCGGCAGCCTTTTCCGATATCAGGACTAAGCATCTGCACAGGTGGTTTCTGGCGATCGGAATCATCCCTGCTGTTCTGCTGAGGCTCGGTATGGACAGTCCGGGTCTTGCGGACATGCTGGGAGGGATAGCGGTCGGATTGTTCTTCCTTGCTGCTTCGATACTGTCGGGAGGACGATTTGGAAAAGCGGACGGGGTAATTTTGCTGTATTTGGGCGCCGCACTCGGTTTTACGTGTGCCGCGAGTCTGGCGGTCCTGGCGTTTTTTCTGTCCGCTCTGGTCATGACGGTGTTGCTCGTCATGAAGAAGATCACGATGAAAGGGAGTCTGCCGTTTGTTCCGTTTCTTCTTGCGGCATATACGGCAGTCATGTTTTCGGTGGTGGTATGAAGGGGATCGTTACGGTGGAAGCGGCATTCGTTTTTCCTTTTATCATATGCGTCATAATGGCGGTCATTTGGCTGACGTTCTTTATGTTCGGAAAGGTCGGTGCCATGTGTGACTGTGACAGGTTACTCCTCGGGGAAGAAAGAAATTATCGTGATACGGGGAATACGGACAACCCGGCTTTTTTCGGGGATGCCCGTAAGGAGCTGTCAGGGTACCCTCTTGCGAACTGTACGGTTTCAAGGTGCTACGGCGAGTACGGAGAGCTGACGGTCGAGTATGTTCTTGAGTCGGATACGGTCGCCGGTCTTGTGCCGGACGGCCTGAAGAAAGCGATCACGGGGGACCCGACCGTCAGAAAGATAAAAGCCGACAACAGGATCGGGTACGCAAGATACATATCTGTAGGGAAAAGCATTTACACCAGGGTCAAGGGATATGCGAGGGGATGGCGAAATGGAGATTGAAAAAAAGAGAGAGCTCGGAACACAGAGATTACTTATATCAACTGAAGAGGAGAGAGAGGATTTTCGCGAAAGGATGATGCTCGAAAACGAGATCTGCGGACATCTTCCGTTCAGCATACGTCGCATCAACGGCCGAAAGACCTACGAATACAACATCGAGGGATTGTCCTCTTTGGAAGAAGAGTCGGAGAAAAAGCTCGGCTTTTGGGTGATCAAGGCACTTGCGGGAGGACTTGCGGAGATTGTCGATGCCGGAGCGCCGTTCCTTTTGCGGGAAGACGATTATGTGGTAACACCGGGGACTGTTTTCATAGATAAAAACAGCAAAGAGCTGAAGCTGGTATATTGCCCGGGTTACGGACAAAGTCTTAAGGAACGGCTTGAGGCGCTGATGGAATTCTGCCTCGATACGATAGACTACGATGACAGCCTTGCGGTCCGAAGTGTCTATGGTCTTTACATGAGAGTGAGGGACGGGTGCTCGCTGCGTCAGCTCAGGGAACTTGTGAGAGAGATCGAGGAGACTCCCGCTAAGGACTCAGCCGGGGAAGGCAGTAAAGAAAGATCCGGCCAAGCGGATCTGCGGGTCGAAGAAGAACCGACACCCGCATCTGTCATGAAGTACTATCCTGAGGTAGTCCCTCCCTGCCCCGTCAAACGCAGTCCAAAACAATTTGTGCGTGACTTTTGGGACAGCGCGGACAAACGGGTGAGGCTGACATTGCTTGCTGTGATCGGAGGGTATGCGGTTCTTTCTCTTGCGGTGCTGTCGGGAAAGTTTGAGAGTCTTTCACGAAAAGTGATGGGGATCCCGGCGTGGATTCCCGTGATGATCGCGGCAACGGCTGTTTGTCTGACGATGATCGTCCGTAAGGTTAGGTCGACAGTCCGGCTTCTCGGCAAAAAGTCCACCCGGAATGAAGAGGTTGATGAGAACGAGACGGTTTTAATGATCGGCAGCGGAACAAGGGAGAGTCTTATCCTTGTTTCGGACGGTATGCCCGGTCTCAGCACCGACCGTTTCCCTTGCGTGATAGGAAAAGACGGGAGTTATTGTGACATCGCGGTCGATGCGAAAGGAGTGAGCAGGAAGCATTTTAGGATTGACAGGAACAGCAAGGGAGAAGTAACGGTTGAGGACCTCAATACCATAAACGGTACATTCCTGAACGGGCACAAGCTTGCTCCCAATATGTCCGTCGAGCTCCGCGAGGGAGACGAACTGTCTTTCGGGAGCGTCTCATACTACGTCAACCACTTGGAATAGTCTGTGGTAATTGTGTCCGTTGACCCGGAAATATGAGTTTTCAATGGAATTGTTTACTTTCCTCTGATATGCTACAATATTCTGTAGTGCTTCTGCAGCGGGCAGAAGATCATTGAATTATCCGGGGGAACAAGGATGAATATCAACATTTATTACGGCGGCAGAGGTTTGATCGAAGATCCCTCGCTTTATGTTATGGACAAGCTCACGGGAGTGCTTGACGAGGTTCGTGTTCATGTCGAAAGGTACAACCTCTACGAGAATAAGAGTGCGATCGCAATGATGGTCAACACCCTGAAGGAAGCCGACGGTGTGATACTTGTGGCCAGTGTCGAATGGCTCGGGATCGGCGGGCTCCTTCAGCAGTTCCTTGACGCTTGCTGGCTCTATGCCGACCGCAATATCCTCAGCAAGCTTTACATGTTCCCCGTTGTTATCTCGACTGCGGGTGGTGAGAGAGAAGCGCAGTGCATGCTCACAAGAGCATGGGAGCTCCTCGGAGGCAAGGTCTGCGAAGGCATCTGTGCCTTTGTTGACGATCAGACTGATTTTGAGACGGATCCCCAGATCCTGAACCTCATTGAGAAAAAGGGAGAAGACATCTACCGCATTGTTCACCAGAACGCACCCGTTTTCAAGTCGAGCGCGCGTATGGATCACGGAAGGTTCACGCAGGCTCCGGCAGCGGGACTCACGCCTCAGGAAAGCGAGCAGCTCTCGGAGTACGTTTCCAACGATTCATACGTTCAGAAGCAGAAGAAGGATGTCGAGCTGCTTTCGCAGAAATACAGAAACATCCTTGATACAGGCAGGGATGAGTCAAAGCAGGAATTCATCAAAGAGATCAAAGACGGTTTTGTCAGATCGGGCGAACCGATCGAAGCCGTTTTCTCGATAGAGATGACCGATACGGGCAGGACGCTCGTGATCGAGATCAAAGACAATGACCTTAAGGTCTACTACGGAGAGGCATCGGCACCCGATGTCGAGGCCAAGACCACCCGCGAAGTGGTCAACAAGCTTGTCAGAGGAAAGCAGACATTCCAGGGCGCATTCATGTCGGGAGTGCTCAGCAGCAAGGGAGACTTTAAGCTCCTCAGATCCTTTGACCAGTTCTTCCGTTTTTCTTCGTTGATGTAAGGGACAAATAGGGATAAATCAAAAATGCACCGAAGTAGGTGCATTTTTCTTTACCTTTCACTCCTCTATAACCCTGAAATCCATGTAGTCGAACGGGATCTCTTCATGAAAGCAGTCCGGACCGAACCGTGTGCGCGAGTGATGCTGAAAGTCGCGGATGTTGAGGTCGAGCCACGTGGGAACGGCGAGGTCGAATTCGCGACATGCAGCTTCAAGAGAGGACATGACTTTTTTTGTTCTAGAAACGTCACGGTAATCTTCTATGACCGTGTCTTTTATAAGGTGAGTGTCTTTAAACAGTCTGACCCAGATCCGCATTATGATAGCTCCTTTTTGCGACTTGTGCTGCAGAACGCCCTTCTCAACCCGAATTGACCGTTGCATGGCGGGCATTTTTATGTCACCGTTTTTAATGACCGCATTCCGACGTGATCGTATGTTATGTGATGCTTTTTGACCTGCGCAATCTTTAATGACCGCATTCCGGTGTGATCGTCTGTTGTGCGATGTCGGTTTTGTTGTCTTTTATGATTATATATTCGGGGGCATTCGGGGGCAAGATAAAAGAGTAGAAAAATTGGCCGTCATGGATCCGTGTTCGCTTGTATTTAGGAAACGCTTCTATTATAATCTACTCTGTAGGTGAATGCGGCGAAGCCCGCAAAAAAGAACAAGGGACGGACCTTTCATGTCATACCTCGCACTGTACAGAAAATACAGGCCGTCAACTTTCGACGAAGTAAAAGGCCAGGATCATATAGTTACGACCCTCAGGAATCAGCTAAGGACGGGTCGTATTGGTCATGCTTACCTTTTCTGCGGTACGAGAGGAACAGGTAAGACTTCGATCGCGAAGATCTTTGCCAAGTCCGTCAACTGTGAGTCGCCCGTTGATGGCAGTCCCTGCGGACAGTGCAGGATCTGTAAGAGCATCGAGGACGGAAGTTTCATGAACGTCATCGAGATCGACGCAGCCTCCAACAACGGTGTTGACAGTGTCAGACAGATCGTTGACGAGATAAAGTATTCTCCTTCGGAAGGCAAATATCGCGTCTACATCATCGACGAGGTTCACATGCTGTCGACCGGAGCTTTCAATGCGCTCCTCAAGACTCTTGAAGAGCCCCCGTCGTATGTGATCTTTATCCTTGCCACGACCGAAGTTCACAAGATCCCGATCACCATCCTTTCGAGATGCCAGAGGTACGATTTCAGACGTATCAGCGTTGAGACGATCGCGGCACATCTCGGGGAGATCCTTGAGTCGGAGGGTATTGGCGCTGAGCCGAAAGCTCTTGAGTACGTTGCAAGAGTTGCGGATGGATCCATGCGAGACGCGGAGAGTCTGCTCGATCAGTGCATCGCGTTCTACCTCGGACAGGATCTTACATATGACAAGGTTCTGGAGATCCTCGGCGGACTCGATAACGAGACGTACGCCGGACTCCTCAGATATACGGTGAAGGGTGACGTTGCCAGAGCGCTGGGCGTGTTTGATGACGCGATGATCCAGGGCAAAGACCCGGCGAGGTTTGTCACCGAGTTCATCACATATATCAGGAATGTCCTGATCGCGAAGACTACGCCCAGACCCGAAAGAGTCCTTGAGTATTCAAACGAACAGATAGAGCTCTTAAAGAACGAGGCGACTTACTACAGCACCGGAACTATCATCCGGTATATCAGGGTCCTTTCGGAGCTTTCCGGAAAGCTCAGGTTCGCGACCCAGAAGAAGGTACTGACAGAAGTTTCCCTCATCAAGCTGTGTGTTCCCGAAACAGAGAGCGACAGTGCCGCGCTGCTTGGGCGCATAGAGAAGCTCGAGGCTGCACTTTCCGAGATTGCAAGGAACGGAGTGGTCCGGACGGAGGGAGCACCTGCGGTGGTTCAGAGCCCTGATGAGCCGGAGGAAGAGGATGACGTGGTAATCCCCGTCCTCGACGAGGAGATGCAGAAGATCGGAGCGTCGTGGGACAGGATCGTGGGAGCCATGAAGGGCCCCATCCTCGTCACCGAACTTAAAGGTGTGATCCCGACGGCGGGTGCGGACGGCAAACTCGTGCTCAATTTCTGCGAGAAAGAGTCTCCGGACGGCACGGAGGACCTCCTTCACAACGAAGCGACCGGCAAGGCGTTCATAGAGCGGATCTGCAGCAGCGTCAAGGAAGTTACGAAGAGTCTGCTCGGGATGAACATTGAGGTTACCTACAAGATCGAAAAAGAAAGGAAGTTCAAGGCGCTCAAGAAAGTCGATATTTCGGATCTTGTGGCGGCGGGAGTTCCGATCAATACTGAATTATAAACATTAATCAAATACAGGAGGACTGACATGGCCAAGAGAGGCGGATTTCCCGGAGCATCGATGCCCGGAAACATGAACAATCTGATGAAGCAGGCACAGAGGATGCAGCGTCAGATGGAAGAAAAGCAGAAGGAGCTTGAGGAGAAGGAGTGGGAGGCTTCAGCCGGCGGCGGTGCCGTTAAGGTAAAGGTTTCCGGAAAGAGAGAAGTGACATCGATCGAGATCAGTCCCGAGGTGGTTGATCCCGAGGACATCGAGATGCTCACAGATCTTATCATGGCAGCTACAAACGAAGCGCTTCGAAAGGTTGACGAGAGCAAGAACGATATGTTCAGCGATCTAGCAGGCGGCCTCGGTGGATTTGGCGGAGGTTTGCCGGGACTCTTCTGATCCGGCAGGAAAGCAGGAGTTTTTCTGAATGAATTATTACAGTGAAAAGATCGACCGCTTGATCGAGCAACTCGGCAGTCTTCCCGGGATCGGGAACAAATCGGCACAGAGACTTGCGTTTCATATCCTGAACATGCCGAAGGAAAGGGTTAGGTCCCTTACGGACACGATCACGGATGCCAGAGAGAACGTCAGGTACTGCAAAGAGTGCTTCACATTGACCGACAAGGAGATCTGTCCTATCTGCAGCAATGCAGGGCGCGACAAGACGACCATCATGGTTGTAGAGACGACCCGTGACCTTGCAGCCTACGAAAAAACCGGGAAGTTTAACGGAGTGTACCACGTTCTTCAGGGCGCGATATCTCCGATGCTCGGGATCGGACCGGCCGACATAAGACTCAAGGAGCTTATGACCAGGCTTCAGGGAGATGTGAAGGAAGTCATCATCGCGACAAATTCGAGCCTTGAGGGAGAGGCCACGGCGATGTACATCAGCAAGCTCATCAAGCCGGCGGGGATCAAGGTGACGAGGATCGCGAGCGGTATTCCGGTCGGCGGGGACCTCGAATATATCGATGAAGTTACGCTCTTACGTGCGCTTGAAGGACGTAAGGCACTATAGAAGGTATGGGTTTGATCGTTTATTAATTTCCCAAAAGGAGGAAACGAAATATGGGTGAAGCAAATATCCTGAACGGTGGGGTTGAGGCGCTCAGTGAGATCAGAGGAAGTCTGTTGCATCTCGATACATTAAAGAAGTCGTCGGCCGAGCAGGCACAGACGAGACAGACTCTCGAGAAGGAGATCTCCGCAAAGCAGAAGGCCATGGACAAAGAGATCGAGACTACCGTCTCCAAGAGGATCTCGGAGCTTGAGGATTCCTTTGACAGTCAGATCGACAAGACCAAGAGCAGGATCAAGGAAGAGAAGGCCAGACGCGGTAAGACCAAGGATGAGAAGATCACCGAGCGTATCGGTGCCGAGACCGCGGACCAGCATGAGCAGATCCGCAGCATCAAGCAGGAGATCAAGGGAACCTTCACGAAGGATCATATTTTCAGGATCTTTAATACAAGGTATTTCTTTGCGCTGTTCCTTCCCGGCTGTATCAGTGATTACCTACTTATATTACTGACAGTCATCGTATTGGCAGGCTTGCCTTTCGGGATCTATTGGCTGCTCGGACTTGAGAACATATGGATCCTGATCGCAATGTACGCAGGTGAACTACTACTCTTTGGCGCATCGTTTTTCTTCATATTTAAGAAAGTACGCAACAAGCATCTCGCAGCACTCAGAGAAGCAACATCCCTCAGAGAAGAGATCAAGGAGATCAAGAAGGGTATCAAAGCCAAGGCCAAGGGCATCCGCAAGGATCGCGACGAGTCCGGTTACGGACTTGAGAGCTTTGACCAGAGCATCGGTGAGCTTGAGACCACGCTCGCCGGTATCGTTGAGCAGAAGAAGCAGGCACTCACATCCTTTGAGAGCACAACAAAGCCCGATATTATCAATGAGATCCGTGTGAAGTATGTTGATGATATCGAAGCCCTCAAGAAGCAGAACGAGGAAGCTGCCCGCGTCCAGAAGGAAGCGGACGACGAGATCAGCGCCATCACGATGGAAATCTCGCAGAACTACGAAGCATATCTCGGCAAAGAGAACCTTAAGGTGTCCGTTATCGACAGCCTTATCGAGATCATAAATAACGGCTCGGCACTCAATGTGTCCGAGGCGCTTGAAGCATATAAGAAACAGATCGAGGCCGCAAAGGCTGCCAAATAAGCGTTATGATCCATCAGATCTGTAAAAGGACGGCATGAGAGAATTCGACGAACACGAGCAAGATGAGCAGATCGAGCAGAGACCCCGCCGCGGACGGGGCTCTGTTTTTGCGTGCATTTTTCTGGGTGTTACGGTTGTCGCACTCATCATAGTCCTCATAATAACATCCCGAGGGGGATTCACCGGAGTCGAGCTGACCTCGCAGCGTGACATTCTTTCGGCCTCAAAGGTTATGGGCACGCAGGACGGGTTCTGCGCCTATAACAGAGACGGCGCGGAGGGCTACAGCGACAGCCTCAAGACGATCTGGAACATTTCCTATGATTTTATCGATCCGATAGGAAGGGCAAGCGGTGACAAATGCGTGTTCGCGGACAGGGGCGGAACGGATGCCTGCGTTACGGACAGCACCGGTGATGTTACGACACTGCGAATGCCCGGTCAGATCCGCGAGGCGTGCATATCGGAGACCGGTATCAGTGCGTTCCTTTGTGACGGCGGCGAACAGGATTATATCTACCTTTATAATTTCAAGGGTGAGAAACTCCTTGAGATCAGGACAGACGTGAGAACTGTGGGATTCCCTGTTGCGATCGCACTCTCACCCGACGGCAAGAGACTTGTTACTTCCTATATAGTAATAGAAGAGGAACAGAGCTGCCGTGTGACGTTCTACAATTTCGGCGATGTAGGGCAGAACTATTCCGACAAGATCGTCGGGAGTTTCAGCTACGATGACGAGATAGTACCTTACATCACATTCGTTGACAGTGAGCACGTATGCACCTGTGCAGAGTACAGCGCTTCGATATTCCGCTTCCGCGAGATCCCTGAAGAGCTCACCCGCATAGATTATGAAGGAAGTGTTAAGGGTATCGATGTGTGTGACGAGGTCATCGCGATCGCATCGCAGGATGTCGGAAGCGCCACTACGATCAGACTCTACGATAAAGAGGGCAAGATGTTGTCCCACGCCAAGACGAATATCGACTTCGACGAGATCAGGGTCAGGAACAGGGAGCTGTTCATCACCTGCAGCGACGCGTTTGTTATCTACGACAGGGACGGAGACGAGAAGATCAGGACGACGATCCCTTACAGGATAGAAGCCGTGTTTCCGACCGGAGACAGTGACAGGTACATGATCGCGGTTCCGGGTAAAGTGTTTATGGCACAGCTCGTGCGCGGCACGAAAGAGGAGCCGGCAGATGAGCCCGGCGAGGAGGCTGATACTGATGCAGCCGAAGATCCTGATACTGAGACTGCCGGTGATTCTGATGCAGATACCGGCACCGGGACTTCTCCGGAGGATGAAGATGATATAAATCAGAACGAGGGCCTCGGCTACGAAGACGGGCGGGATGAGAGTCTAAACGTCACGGATGAGGCACTGAACGGATAAAGGGCAATCGAGACAGAATGCTGAACGGATTACGTAACGATCCGCGATGGATCGGTGTGGGAAAACGGGATGCTCGGAGATGGATCGATGATCAGTTGACAGTCGCATTGGGAAGGAGGATATCGTGAGTGGATTTATGAAGAAAGCCCTTGAGGAAGCATATGAGGGGATCCGAAACGGACACGGCGGTCCTTTCGGATGCGTGATAGTTAAAGACGGGGAAGTCGTGGGCAGAGGACATAACCGTGTGCTCCAAAAGCATGACCCCACATGCCACGGCGAGATGGAAGCGATCAGGGATGCCTGCGCCAATCTCGGGACTCATGATCTTTCGGGCTGCGAGCTTTACACAACAGCCCAGCCCTGCCCCATGTGTCTGGGCGGGATCCTTTGGGCCAACATTTCACACGTCTACTACGGATGCAACATAGGCGACACCGACAGGATCGGCTTCAGGGACGAGAAGTTCTATACCAACTGGGACAACAGCTCCGACCCTTCGTTCATGGAGGAGTTTGAAAGAGGCGAGTGCCTGAAGCTGTTTGATGATTATGCGAGCGGAAGTGCGCAGAGGTACTAAGCAAAGCCGGCAGCCGGGCTGATGATAAGAGACAGACCTTAAGGAAGAAGCAGAGATGTTTCTTCCTTCTTTAATGCCTATGTCAAAGGATCAGACTCTTCCTATATTTAATCCGGAAGAGTTTGCGTAATTGTATGAAAATACCGCAAAATTACGCAAAAAAACTTTCATTTAAAAACCAAATATTGTTGTTGACACGGTAAAAAGTGGGTGATATAATAGCTTTTGCTGACGCGCCAAAGGGCAATAAAAAAGTGCGCATCAGAACTGAGCACCTTGATAATCGAATAATGAAACAACCTTGAAATTTCTTGAATAATTTCTAGG
>JAEEQC010000150.1 GCA_016285135.1 Lachnospiraceae bacterium | reverse complement strand
CGAACCGGCAGAATGTCGCAGGGCGCGGCCATAAGCATTAAGCGCAGAGAAGGAGAACATCGTGCAAAAGGCTGAAGCGGAAAAAATCCTGGAGAGTTTTGTGAAGCCAATCCTCGGGTTTGCAATGAAACGTTGCAGAACGAGCGAGGATGCGGAAGACCTTTCCCAGGACATCATCTTAAAAGCATATAAGGCGCTCATCCTGCACGATGACCTGGAGGATGTTGCCGGTTTTATCTGGAGAGTCGCGCATAATACACTCAGCAATTATTACCGTGCGACCCAAAAGAGCATCGTCGGTGTTCCGGTAGATGAAGTTGCGGAGCTTCTCGAGGCGCCCCGGACGGACGAAGACGATGATTCGGCGGAGACAGTGGATCGCCTGCGCAAAGAGATCGCATACCTTTCAAAACAGCAAAGAGAAATTGTTGTGGCCTACTACTTCGATAACAAGAAGCAGGAACAGATCGCACGGGAGCTCGGGATCTCCGTGGGAACCGTGAAATGGCATCTGTTCGAGGCCAAGAAAGAGCTGAAGAAAGGAATGGAGACAATGAGAGAAGCAAGTGATCTGAAGTTTAACCCGGTGAAGTTCACCTCGTACGGCATAAACGGCAGCGTCGGAACGAAATCCGTGGACGAATTCTTCCGCAGTGTGCTGTCGCAGAATATTTGTTACAGCGTCCGCAACGCATATAAAACAATAAATGAGATCGCCGACGACCTGGGCGTCTCGCCCGTCTATATCGAAGGCGAGGTTGAGATCCTCGAGGAGTACGGCTTCCTGATGAAGCAGAAGAACAAATACATCGTAAACTTCCTTCTGGAAGAACCGACCACAGAAACGCTTATGGCGGAAAACGACATGTACCGCTCCGTTTCCAATGAATTTGCGAACGAGCTTTTTGATGAGCTCACGAAGAGCGGTCTCCTTGACGATGCGAGGATCGTGTGCGGGCAGAACGACAAGAATTTTCTCCTCTGGACTTTGATACCTTTTGTAGCGGCATGGTCAGGGGAACCCTGCGACAAAAAGATCTCGTTTGACGAGGTAGCCACGATGCGTCCGGACGGAGCCGTGAACATTTTTAAGGCGTCAGTCGGCGCGCCCGAAACACCGAAAGACTATGTGCAGATGAAGAACTGGTGTGGTCCGATGTGGAACAGCGACGGAAAGAACACTGTCTGGCAGATCGTGACCGAATGGTCGGGCGATATCGACAGATCAGAACTGATGATGAGATACGCCGAGAACTGTCAGAGGATCCTCGCGCTTTACGAAAGGTCAAAGACGGAGCGTCTTTCGAAAGAGGAATACGCGTGGCTGGCTGAGAAAGGGTTGATCAAAGTAGGAACCCGAAGCGATGGGGAAGTGGATCTCTCGTGGAAGATCCTGATCCTGAAGGACAAAGAGGTCACAGAAAAGCTTCTGAACATCGGAACGACGCTTAAGAAGAAACATCGGGAAATGTTTGAAAAAGCGAAGCAGGAGTTTGTTTCCGAGGCGATGAAGGTTATCCCGTCACATATGCGTAAAGCAAAGGAGTTCGAACTGCAGTACACATTCGGTTCGGACGGGCGATTTCTGCTCCACTGCCTGAAAACGCTTGTAAATAACGGTAAGCTTAAAGAACCCTCAGGAGATCAGAAGAGATCGCTGACAACTTTGATATTTCCTGCGTAAAAAATGGAACCGGCGCAAAAACACTGTCGTCTAACATAAGGGTGCGAAGGGACCACCCTACCAAAAAACTACAAACTGGGAGGAGACTATGGAAAAAATGTTAAAAACAGTTACTGCGATCATCATGTTGGTTGTGATCGCTGTGTCGACGACAGGCTGCGCTACGGCCGTTAAGGCCGGTGACTTGATGAAAGGCGTTCAAAAGAGGGCGACGGGCATGTTCGCGGACCGCGAAGCATATGCGTCGGGGATGAGCGATTTCGCTGTCAGGCTCGCTAAGACCTGCAACGAGAGGGACACAGGCAAAAACGTTCTTGTGTCACCTCTCTCGGTAATCATGGCACTATCCATGACAGCTAACGGTGCAGAGGACGAGACCCTGCGTGAGATGGAGCAGATGCTCGGTTTCTCGAAGGAAGAGCTTAATGCCTATGCCGGCGCATATATGCAGATGCTCAAAGACATCCCCGCAGCTTCGGGAACACTCGATATTGCAAATTCGATCTGGTTCCCCGAGGATTCGAGGATAGAAGTGAACAAGGACTTCCTTCAGACGAATGCCGATTATTATGACGCAAGCCTTTACTCAGTTCCGTTTGATGATACTACGGTGACGTCGATCAACAACTGGGTAAGTGAAAAGACCCGCGGGATGATCCCGCAGATAGTGAACAATATGCCTCCGAATGCGGTCATGTTCCTTGTCAATGCACTCGCTTTTGACGCGGAATGGACGGAGCCGTATAAGGAAAGCGATGTGATGGACGGTGATTTCTGGGTTAAACAGACAAAAAGAAGGCGTGTTCCTTTCATGCACGGGAATGAAAATGTTTTCCTGTACGATGACAACGCGCAGGGCTTTATCAAGTATTACAAGGGCCTTAAGTTCGCCTTCGCGGCACTTTTGCCCGATGAGGGAGTGGATGTCAACGATTATCTGAACTCCCTTGACGGTGAAAAGCTTCAAGAGATATTTAAAAACGCTTCCAAAGAAAAGGTCATCACCTCTATTCCCAAGTTTAAGCTTGAGTACAGCACCTCTCTTTCCGATGTGCTCAAAGAGATGGGGATGCCGCGTGCATTTGACAGAGATAACGCACAGTTTGGCAGTCTCGGAAAGTCAGATTACAACATTTATATAGATGAAGTGTTGCATAAGACATGTATTACGCTTGATGAGAAGGGAACGAAGGCCGGCGCTGCTACCGCAGTGGTAATGCTGGCCGGAGCTGCAGGCCCGCCCAGAGAAAGGATAGTGCGTCTCGACAGACCGTTCGTCTACATGCTCATAGATACAGAAACGAACACACCGTTCTTTATCGGGGTACTAAACACTCCCGACCCTGAACATCCATGAGACAAGGCATGTCTCATCTGCCAAAAAACACTGATGGGACGTCATGTGTCCTGTTAAATACGCCGGATTTTCGCTAATCTGGAATCGCAATGAAGCCGGCGGGCAACCGAAAAACACCCGGGGTTGTTCGAGTCGCTCAGTCGGCAAAATAAAGAAGCAAAAGCTTCTACTTAGGAGGTCTGCAAAATGGATCAGGTAAAAGTCGCAACATTTATTCGTGCTCTCAGGAATGAAAAGAAACTCACTCAGGAGGAACTGGCCGAGAAATTCAGTGTCTCGAGGAGAACGGTTTCAAGATGGGAGACCGGAAGTAACCTGCCTGATATAGACATTCTTATAGAAATGTCAGATTTCTATGATGTAGACCTTCGCGAAATCTTAGATGGCGAAAGGAAGGCAGAAAAAATGAATCAGGAAGTAAAAGAAACAGCAATCAAAGTAGCAGAGTACAGTAACCACGGAGAAGGAAGACGTGCAAAGGTTGTGATCGCATTCTTTATAATAGGGATCCTTTGTCTGTGCGGACATGTAGCGCTTGACGTGGCGGAAATCGAAGAATCGTTTTGGAGTGGATTCCTTGACGGCAGTACGCTGGGCGTCGGAATCGGTGCGATGATTCTCGGACTTCTTTATGTAAGTGGAGTTCTCGCAAAAACAATGGCTGCAAAACGCAGAATGCTGGGACTGGATAAATAAAAAATGGAACCGGCGTAAAAACACTGTCGTCTAACGTAAGGGTGCGGATGGAAGATTTTATTTTTCAAATTCTATCATTTGGGAGGCAAGTATGGAAAAAAGGTTAAAAACAGTTACGGCGATCATCATGTTAGTTGTGATCGCCGTATCGACAGTGGGTTGCACCGGTGAAAGCGAGCCGAATGCCGCAAAGATCGAAAGTACAGATGATGCGGAGGAACGTACTTTAAACGATGTAGCAGATGATGCGAAACCGGAGAGAAGTCCGATCTATGATATCGAAATAAGGTCGGGCGAGGCTACTTTGGCTACCACGGTCAACCTGATGGAGGGAGTCGAGGGAAAGGAAGTCTATAGCGATTATCAGTTAAACGACTATGAACCCGGAATGACTGATTTTGCGCTCAGACTTGGCAAAGCATGTAACGAGAGTGACGCAGGCCAAAACGTTCTTGTTTCACCTCTTTCGGTACTTATGGTCCTGTCGATGACAGCAAACGGGGCAGAGGGCGGGACCCTCGCCCAGATGGAAAAAGTTCTTGGTTTTCCGGTCGATATGCTTAATGCATATGCGCTCTTATATAAAGAAAAACTCAAAAATATTCATGCTAATGCGGGAAATCTTAAAATTGCCAACTCAATCTGGTTTTTGAATGATCCGTCGTTTGTCATAAACAGAGAATTCCTTCAGACCAATGCCGATTATTATGATGCGGATGTTTATTCCGCGCCGTTTGATCAAACGACAGTCAGTTCAATAAATGCGTGGGTCAGTGATAAGACGGAAAGAATGATCCCGAAAATCATTGAGATTCTGGATCCTCGCGATTTGATGGTCCTTGTGAATGCGGTAACGTTTGATGGCAAATGGCGCGAACCTTATACCCCGAGGGCTGTGGTGGACGGAGAATTCCATCTTCCCTCCGGTAAAATCATAACAACACCCTTTATGCACGGACATGATTATTTATATCTGTCAGATGATAATGCACAGGGCTTTGTGAAAGAATACAAAGGAAGAGAATATGCGTTCGCAGCGCTTTTGCCTAATAAAGGAGTCAACATTCGGGATTACCTGGAATCGCTCTCGGGAGAGCACCTCCATGAGATTCTCATTAATGCTGAGGAGTGTCTGGTAAGGACATCCATGCCTAAATTTGAATCAGATTATGATGTCGAAATGAATGATGTTCTTAAAGCTATGGGTCTCGAAACGGCATTTACAACAAGTGCCGAGTTTGGAAAAATTGGAAAAGCGCCTCATGATATTTATATCAGGAGAGTGAAACACAAGACTTTTATAAAAGTTGATGAGGAAGGAACAAAGGCGGGCGCGGTAACGTCGTCCTGGGAAGGAGGTGCCGGAGGTGCTCCGGCCATCGAGCATGAAGTGTACCTCGACAGACCGTTTATCTACATGCTTATTGACATGGAGACCAAAACTCCGTTCTTTATCGGGGTACTAAACACTCCCGACCCTGAACATCCTTGAAACAGAAAAATTGACAGGTGGTGCCTGGGTGGTCCCTCGGGGACGGGGGTTGTGGGTCATGCGCAGTTCAATGACCCACAACCCC
>JAEEQC010000149.1 GCA_016285135.1 Lachnospiraceae bacterium | reverse complement strand
GGGGGTGGTCCCATGAGGACGGGGGTTGGGTGGACCATCGAATTCGATGGTCCACCCAACCCCCGTCCCCATGGGACCACCATCTGTCTTGCAGATTCATGATACCAGCCGGGATCAAATATTTGCAGTGAAAAAAGGAATCATTTATATGTGACTTTAGTCATGTTTCCCTACCTGGCGATCAGCTCCGCAAGATAATACATGAGTGCACATTCGCTGTCCTGCCAGATACGCAGGCTTCGCTTTACCGCGCACACGAGGAAGCCCTCGGTCTCTTCGCGCCTGCGAACGCGGACTACCATCACGGATTCAAAGCCGTGCTCCACAAGTGACTCGTAAAAAAGCGGCGAATTCTTCTTGACCTGTTCGAGTGTGTTCTCACTGTATATGTCACCGCTTACAACATTTTCTATATCTTCCGCGCACAGGCAGAGAGTTCTGTCTTTCGTTCCTCGCATAAGTCCGTCAGTGTCCACAAAGAACAGCTCCTTAATCTGGATCATGTCCTTTACGAGCGGGAAAACGGCAGACAACCTGCCCTGCGTATCGTCAGCTTTCTGTGTGAGTTCTCTCATTTCACGCATCACAGAGAAAAGACCGTCCTTCGTGAGCTTGCGTATCTCGATATCCTTGTGCCTGCTCTCATCATAAATGGTGTAGCAATTACGTCCCTTGTTCTTTCCGAGATAGAGCATCTTGTCAATGATTCCGAAAAGGTCGGTGAAGTTCTGCGCGTCGGCAGGGAACGAGGCGCACCCCGATGTACCGGTGATAAAAGCCTCACCGCCATCAAATCTCTCGGTGATCCTCAGAGCTCCCGAATTGCCGTAGAGATTGTCGAAGAACTTCTTCTTGTCTTCGAAAGAGGTGTTTTTAATGTCTATGAGCAAAAGCTCGTCTCCTCCGAATCTTCCGGCAAGTCCGAAGCCGTAGGTAAATTCGGCGAGACCTTTGGCGACACTTGTGAGGACCTTGTCCCCCGCGCTGTGTCCATAGCTGTCATTGATATATTTAAAATTGTCGAGATCTATGATCGTATAGGTAAAAGGAGTTCCTTCAGAGATAAGCGACTGCACGAATCTGATCGCCCACGCGCGCGAAAGGATGCCTGTCAGCGGATCGAGGAGCTCATCAAGACCGGTGTCGTCAATGATCTTGTCAAAGAAAGGAAAGCTGCGGAGCTTGTCCATCGTGTACATAACCTGAGAACCCTCAAGACGGCTCGCGCGACGTATCACATCGGTGATGTCGACAAAGCTGCCCGCAAGCCCCACGATATCCCTGCCGTTACGTATCGGTCGCTTTGAAGCGATGATGTCTCTTTCTTCGTCTTTGATGATACACTTGCCCTGAACCTTGTAGGTACTCCTGCCTGCAAGAACCTCAAGCTCATCCTGTTTATAAGGTTCGGGGTCGTTGTGCCATCCCATGTCTTCATCGGTCTTTCCGATAAGCACATCCTCGGAGTCGAAGCCATAGTAATCAAGGAAGGCTTGGTTCACGCCGATAAAGCGTCTGTCCTTATCCTTCCAGAACACACAATCCTGTGCGGTATCGATGATGCTTCTGAACAACTCCTCATTCATCTTCATTCTCAGGGCCTCCGGTATCGCAAAACGCAAATATATTATCCCGGTGTTCTTCTTTGATAATACAATTCAGTTTCGCTTTCGCTTTTTGTGATGTCATAATGATTATATTGTATTTCGCGTATTAAATCAATCATGTTTTCGCATTCTCTCATTTTCTTTGATGCAACACGACATCTCGCGTACAAGTCCGCTCGATGACCGTTCACTCAGCCATCTGTACGTGCGGCTTCGCCTCACATTGAATTTGTTTCATCGTTTGCTTATGAAAGTATACTTTCATCGCAAAGCGATGAAACAAATTCAATTGCAAACAAGTTTGCACACGGATGGCTTTCGTTTATCGCGCAAAAAAAGACGTAACAGCTTACTGCTACGTCTTTATGATCTTATTTCTTCATGTCATTGATGTACTTTCTCTGCTCATCGAAAAGGAACTGAACATAATTCTTGCTCTTCTCGAAGTACCTGAGTCCGTACTGGAATTTGCCTCGCTTGGTGTTCTCCTCGATTATCCTGACGATAGTGCCCTTAGCGGTTACATCGCTGTTCTTGTAATCGAGCTTGAGTCCGATCACATCGCCCATGCCGAGTTCGACATCGGCCGAGAGTGATGCGCCGCCTTCGCTGAGGTCGTTGATGAAAGCGAAGGTCGTGTACTCAGGAACCTTCTTCTCTTCCGTTTCCTCTTTCACGGGTGCGCCGCCGAAGATAACGCCCGAGGTCTTCCTGTCGGTCTCGACGCCGTTTGCCTTGTTGACTGCGTCTCTGATCGCGGGATCTGCGTTGTCAAGCTGATCGTCATCGTCCTCGATGTCCGCTTCGAGATCAGCCTTATATTGGTATGTGATCTTGGTACGGATACTGACCGTCAGCCTGTAGGTATTTCTCCTGTTCGTGAGCACCGCCCTCTGGGTCGGTGTGAAGGTATGGAAGATGTTGCCCTCTTTGTCCTTGTAGATCAGGGCTTTTACGTTGTTCCAGCGCCATGTCTGGGCTCCGTGCCTGTAGATCAGATCGACGACATCGGTAAACCTGAACTGGAAAAGCCCCTTCTTACTGGAGATAGGGTTGATAAAGAGCTTGTCGTCCTCTATCTTGGCGACAAAACTCGTTATCTTATAGGTGGCACCGTTACGTTTGATAAGAATATCAATAGATGAGCCTTCATCAAGGCCATCCGCGATCAACAGCATCAAACCACCACCCTTCTTTATAAGCATTCGATCATATCAATGATCACTTCATGATCTTCTTGAATTCTCTGATGTTTGTCGTAATGTCTCCGTTAAAGATACTGCTTCCGGAAACGATGACATTGGCACCGCTGTCAAGTATGAGTCTCAGGTTCTTGAGTGTGATGCCTCCGTCAACTTCAATGTCTGTCTTGAGTCCGCGACTGACGATCTTCTTTTTCAGCTCTTCGATCCTTGCGATCGATGAGGGCATGAACGACTGGCCCCCGAATCCAGGGTGTACCGACATAACGAGCACCATGTCGACCATATCAAGTACACAGTCTATGCTGTCGAGCGGAGTCTCCGGACAGAGCGTGATGCCCGTCTTGAGACCAAGCGCCTTGATAGCGTTTATGGTGGCTACCGGGTCTTTGCATGCCTCGATATGTACAGTGATGCTGTCGGCTCCCGCCTTCGCGAACTGCGTAAGGTAACGGTCGGGGTCGTTGATCATCAGGTGACAGTCAAAAAAGATATCGGTGTTTCTTCGTATCGATTCGATGAGCGGGAATCCGAAAGAGATACTCGGTACAAATAGTCCGTCCATGACATCGATATGAAGATAATGTGCTCCCGCTTCGCTGACTTCCCTTATCTGCTCTCCGAGGATATTGAAATCCGCAGCGAGGATCGATGGAGCAAGCTTGTTCATTACAAAATTACCTGGCCTTTCCGGTGTGATTCTTATGGGATAATTCTTCGTACATGCGGACATAATTCTCGTATCGGATCATGCTTATGTTACCGCTCTCTGCCGCATCCCTCACGGCACACGAAGGCTCGTTTATATGCATACACGAAAGGAATCTGCAGCTGCCTTCATAGTCTTCAAATTCCGTAAAATAACTTTTAAGCTCTCTAGCCGGCATGTCATCGACATACAGAGACGTGAAACCCGGCGTGTCACATATAAACGTTTCATCGTCTATCCTGATAAGCTCCGTGTGACGCGTCGTCTGCTTTCCTCTCATGACCTTGCGGCTGAGTTCTCCGGTCTCCATGCATGCGTCCGGTGCAAGTAGATTCGTGAGCGAAGACTTTCCGACTCCGGAAGGTCCTGCCAGGATGGTGGTTTTACCCTTTAAGAGGGTCCTGAGTTCGTCAACGCCCTCTTTTTCAAGGACACTCGTAAAGATGACCTTGTGTCCGCACTTTTTATAAATCTCGCCGAGCCTTTGAAGCTCACTGTCCGAGACGATGTCAGATTTGTTGAAGCAGATGACCGTATCGATATTCTGTCGCTTCATCATCACGAGGAAACGGTCAAGGATACCGAAATTGGGGGTCGGGCTGGCCGCCGCGAACATAACAAGTGCACCGTCGACGTTTGCCGCTGCGGGTCTGATCAATTCATTCTTTCTTGCGAGTAGCTTCTCGATACTGCCCTCGCCGGTCGATTCATCGATCACTTCAAACTCGACATCATCACCGACAAGCGGTTTTCTGCCCTCGCTTCTGAAGATTCCCCTCGCTTTACAGGTGTAGATCCTGTCCGAGGAAGAAACGTAGTAGAATCCTCCGATTCCCTTAACGATCTTTCCTATCATAGAATCCTCTGGTTAATCAGCCCACGGGCTCCGTGTCATCGCCTCCGGCCGGCTCGGGTTCGGGCTCGGGCTCAGGGTTCGTGACAGGTGCGCTGCCGAGACTGACTGTGAAATTGATAACGGTGTCCTTGCCGACCACTTCGCCTGCCGCGATCGACTGACCGCAGATAAGTCCCTTGCCGTAGGCATCCGAGTAGTCTTCGGACGCGGTTCCGAGGATAAGGAAGCTCTCGGAAAGTGCGTTCTTGGCTTCTTTCTTTGTCATACCGAGAAGGCTCGGTACGGAAACTGTCTTGATCTCGGGTCCGAGGCTCACGTAAACCATGATATCGGCATCCTTTGATACGAAGGAACCTGCCTCGGGTTCTGTACGAACGACATCTCCCTCAGGGATCTCGTCGCTGTATTCTTCAAGTACGGTGGTGTTGAGCTTGTAGCCCTTGAGGAGCTTAATGGCTGCGTTCTTACCCTTGCCTGTTACATCCTCAAGCTCGAACTCTTCTCCGCCGCTGCTGACTTTGAACTTGATCTCGCTGTACTTGTTGACCTGCGATCCGGCAGGATACTCCTGACCGAATACAACACCCTTATCCACCTTTTCGTTGTACTCTTCCGAGTATGTGATCTTAAAATCAGGCGAGAGGAGCTTGAGCAGGCTTACTGCCTCCTCAAGAGTAAGGTCATCGATCTTGCCCATCGTAACCATGTTTTCCGGTGCGTCATCGGGTATGGGAGTGGGCGTGGGTGTAGGATCACCCGGCATAACGATCAGAGGAGTTGTGGGTGTCGCGATCCTGTCGGGATCTTTGACATTATCCCCGTTATCTCCGGCTACCGTCTCAGTATCGGGATCGTTGTCACCGATGCCGAACCACGACGAATTCTTCACAAGGTAAAAGATCAGGAAGATAAGGCCGAGCGCGGCGCTTATGCTGACGATCGTC
>JAEEQC010000148.1 GCA_016285135.1 Lachnospiraceae bacterium | reverse complement strand
GAATTCGAATATACGCGCGAATATGCTCATCGATAGAGCGTTCGATAATCCCGGAAATATTGTTCACATTTCCTTCTGCAACAAGGATCGTACACTCCCGTTTCTCAAGGACGATCCCCATATGGTCGTGCTCTTTGTTTTCGAATACCCTGTCATAGAGCACGATGTCTCCCGCTTCCGGAACATAGCCTTCCTGCCCTTTATGGTATTCGATCCGCCGATCGCCTAAAGCAAACTCTTCCCAGCCAAGGCATCCAGCCAGATGACAGGTTTTACATTCCTCTGGTCTGTACGGGATTTCGAATCCCGCTGCCATGCAGCAATAATAGACAAACGCCGCACACCATAACCCGTCGGCTTCCCTGAGATTCCATGTTGGAAACAATCGCACGATCGGCGCAAGATTGGAAGCCATCCCATCAACATCTCCGTGAAACGGAACCTGCGCCATATCCTTTGCAATCTTGGCTAGTTTTTCTCTTGTTGCTTTCTCCATATATGCCTCGCCAAACCCCGATTTGTATCTGGAAACAATGTCACTATTTATTCTTCTTCATATGTCTTCCCTGAGTTTCATAATTCACCACGATATGTCGATCCGCCTGTTCGGCTTTCCGCCAAAGAAGGACAACCGTCTCAACGTGTGCCGCATTAGGGAAAAGATCTGCAGGCGTTACTTCCCTGATCTCATATTCTCTCGTGAGAATCTTGAGATCCCTTGCAAGCGTGGCCGGATCACATGAGATGTAACAGACGGAAGGTGCGCCGAGCTCCATGATCTTCTTGACCACGCCGATGTCGAGACCTTTTCTGGGCGGGTCGACGATAACACAGTCTGGAGCCTTGATCTTTCCGCTCTTTATCAGCGAACCGAAGTCCGCTTTAAGAACGTCTTTGCAAATGAATTCGCACTCGGAGGCTTCGTCCTGTGAAAGCGCAAGAGAGCGGTTTATCTTCGCTGATGCAACTGCTTCAGGTACTACTTCGATGCCAAAAAGGCTCTGTCCCTTTTTCTTTACCGCAAGACCGAGCGTGCCGCATCCACAGTAAAGATCGTAGATAACGGATGCTCCGCCGCATGCTTCGGATGCTTTGTTTGCAAGCTTTTCGGCCTGGCTTGTGTTTACCTGGAAGAACGATCCGGCCTTGATCCTGAACTTTCTGCCGCAGAAGATCTCGTCGTAGTAATCGACGCCTTCGATTATGGTCCTTACGCCGGTCCTGGTTCTTTTCGAGACCTTGTTGGGACTGATCCTGAGAAGAAAGCCGTTGAGATTAAAGCCGTCCTTTTCGCATGTTTTGCGGACCGCATCGTTAAGGCCGGTCGAAGCGATATATTGCTTCGCATCCCTGATAACGACTTCGTGGGTCTGGCTAGATGAACTCGTAAGCTCAGCAAGGATCTCGTTGGTCCTCAGAGACCCTCTCAATACCAGACCGTCGAAAAGCCTGGTCGGCGCGCGGCCGAAGACCTCTTCCACGGTATCTTTTATCTTGCCGAAGATCTCATATTCGATGAGCTTTCCGTCGTAACTTCCTATCTCATCTGATTTGGCTACGATCAGGCCTATCCTGCCGTCCCTTATCGCGTACTGCATGTGGTTTCTGTATCTTGAAGGATCGTCAGAAGCCAGAATGGGCTTCATGACACCGTCGACGAAGGCGGGATCAAAGCCTCCGATCCTTATCAGGCAGTCACGCACACGGGTCTGCTTGATCTTAAGCTGCGCTTCGTATGAAAGGCATGCGAAAGGCAGTCCGCCGGACACTTCATCTGAAGGAACAAAGGGCGAGATCCTGTCGGGAGAAGCCTTGATGAGCTCTATAACTCCGGCCACGGCGTATTTGGATGTCTCGGATTCGATCTGAACCGTGCAGACCTCGCCCGGGAATACTCCTGGAACAAAACAGGTCTTGCCGGAAGGCAGGTTTCCTATGCCCTGTCCTTCGCTGCCAACGGCCGTAATCGTAAGCTCTGTGACCTCCAAAATGCTCCCGTCCCTTCTCTTTGCCTCACAATAGTCACTTAATTATAGATGAAATCGTGGTAAAATTGTCGTTGTACTATTAAAAGAAATATAAGAGGAGATGGTAATCTTGCCCTCGAATGTTGATAAAAAACAAAGATCTACAAGACCCGTAGCACCTGAGAACAGTGCTCTTGCCGACGAGCTTCGAAGCCAGCTCAAAGGCAAACCGACCAAATGCGGATTTAACAGAAGCCTCACTCACGAGATCGTCAGCTTCGTAGGCGACATCCTCAAGATCGGCATTGTTGCCGTATTGTGCCTCTTCTTCACTTTCGGCGGATTCGGCGCAGGCATGCTCTTGGGCTACGCATCCACAACAAAGCCTCTTTCCATCGGCGACCTCACATCAGCAGAAGAATCACAGACTTCATTCGTATATGACAGCGAAAACAACGTCATCGCAAAACTCACGGGTTCCGAGAACGTTGACCGTATTTACGT
Source organism: Lachnospiraceae bacterium (assembly GCA_016285135.1). Classification (GTDB taxonomy): domain Bacteria; phylum Bacillota; class Clostridia; order Lachnospirales; family Lachnospiraceae; genus RUG11977. The sequence goes on along the minus strand of JAEEQC010000148.1, from coordinate 2,863 downwards.
ATCCTACAGCGAGATCAGAAACACTTACCTTGATGACGCGATCATAGCGATCGAGGATGAGCGTTTTCGCGAACATTCCGGTATCGACATCAAGCGTATCGGCAGCGCGCTCATCTCGGCGATCGCAAACGGCGGTTCTGCTACTCACGGCGGTTCCACTATCACGCAGCAGACGGTCAAACTCATAAGCGGCCAGGACGAGCACTCCACTTCACGTAAGGTCCAGGAGTGGTTCTCCGCAATGCAGCTCGAGCAGAACCTTTCAAAGGACGAGATCTTGGAGCTCTATATCAACCTCGCGCCGATGGGCAACAACTATGTCGGCGTCCAGGCTGCCGCAATGAACTATTTCGGAAAGAACGCATCAGAACTTACACTCCCTGAGTGCGCTCTCATCGCAGGACTCCCCAAGAGCCCTTCTTACTACAATCCTTTGAGAGAATCAGGCAGAAGAAATGCCCAGAGAAGAATGAGAACGATCCTCGGCAAGATGTACGAACTCGGCATGATCACCGAGGAAGAGTACGAGGAAGCCCTTAACACCGAGCTCGAATTCAAGCAGAGAAGCACGGACCGCACATCGACGGTCAATTCATATTTCGTAGAGTACGCGATCTCCGAAGTAATCGGCGACATCGCCGTGCAGAGAGGCATTTCCCGAAGCCTGGCCGCATCGCTCGTTTACAACAGGGGTTACCATATCTACACGACGCTTGAGCCAAGGCCCCAGGAGGTCTTAGACGACGCATTCAAAGACCGGGATCTTTTCCAGGAAGATCCGGACAGGATAGCCGACTACCCGGAAAAGCCAAACGCATCGATGGTCGTAATAAACAACGCGACGGGCGCGATAGCGGCGATGCAGGGCGGCTATGGCGAGAAGACAATGAACCTGTCTTTGAACCGTGCGGTATCCACGCACCGTAACCCCGGTTCTTCGATCAAGCCGCTTCTCGATTACGGACCGGCATTTGAGCTCGGCCTCATCGCTCCCGGTACCGTAGTCTGGGATGAACCAAAGCATTTGGATCCTACAAGACCTGACGTTGACTGGCCTGTTAACTACGGCCGTACATACAGCGGAGAGATCACGATCAGAACGGCTCTCACATATTCACTCAACACGATCGCTGCAGAGCTCTGGACTGAAGTCGGAGGCGATACTGCTCTCTGGTATTTGAAGCAGGTCGGTATCGACAGAACTGCCGAAGGCGCATTCCCTTCACAGTCCGTCGGCGGCTTTACAAAGGGTATGACAACTCTCGAGATGGCTGCCGCTTACCACACATTCGCAACGGGCGGCACCTATGTCGAACCTTACGCATACACACAGGTTCTTGACTCCGAAGGCAATGTCATCGTTAAGTCCGACCCGATCAGCTACCGCGTATATTCCGAAGAAACATGCTTCTTCATCGCAGATATCCTTAAGGCAGTCGTCAACAACAATACTCCTTCCGACTGGGGTTCCGGCCAGATCGAGAATGAAGACGGCGAAGTCATCGACACCTGCGGCAAGACAGGTACGACATCAGATAACATCGATAAGTGGTTCTGCGGCTTCACGCCGTACTACACCGCTGCCGTATGGTACGGCTACGATAACAGGCTGAGGCAGACCGAGATCCCGCAGTGCGACTGGGACAGCGCCATCAAGATCTGGGTATGGTGCATGCAGCACATACACCTGTATCTCCCGGGTGCCTCTTTCGAAAAGCCTGACTCCATCGTTACCGAATCCATCTGTTCCTCAGGCTACTATCCGACGGATGCATGCCGTGCTGCAGAAGGAAACAAGGTTTACACGGATTACTTCGTCTCAGGCAGCTACCTCTGCCCGACGGACGATAAACCCTGTCCGGTACACGTAGCGGCAACTCCTACTCCGACACCTACTCTCCCGCCTCCGGGACCGGGCCAGGATCCGAACCAGGGTCAGCAGCCAGGACAGCCGGGGCCGGTATAAATCTTTCCTTGCAATTTATTAAGCAAGAGTTTATTCTTGTTTGGTCTGATTATTAGAAGATAAGGAGAATTACTTTGAGCAAATACAGCGGATCACGTACACCGGTCAACTTTGCGAAAAGAATAGTCGTTAAAGTCGGTACATCGACTCTCACATACGACAACGGCAAAATGAACCTCGGCAACATCGACAGGCTCTGTCGTTCCATCTCCGATCTTATGAACCGCGGCAAGGAAGTCCTCCTTGTAAGCTCCGGCGCCATTGGTGTCGGCATCGGCTACCTTGACCTCAAGGAACGCCCGACCACAACACGTGAGAAGCAGGCCATCGCTTCCGTTGGCCAGTGCGAGCTCATGAACGCTTACGCAAGAAGTTTTTCTGAGTATTCATACCGCTGCGGCCAGATCCTCCTCACAAAGGACGGCATCACAGACAAACTCACAAGAGCTAATGTTACAAACACCATCGAGACTCTGCTCGAGATGCGTATAATCCCCGTCATCAACGAGAACGACTCCGTATCCACAACGGAGATCATGCACAACGGCACATTCGGCGACAACGACACGCTTTCCGCTGACGTTGCAGTCCTCGCAAATGCCGACCTGCTCGTTATCCTCTCAGACGTTGACGGTCTTTACGATTCCAACCCGCGCGAGAACCCTAACGCCGTACGTATTTCCTACGTTGATAAGGTAACTGAAGACATGCTCGACTTCACCGCAGGCAAGGGTTCCTGGCTCGGCACAGGCGGCATGGCCACAAAGATCACAGCCATGAGCAAGGTCACTGAGAACGGCATCATGGGCGTCATCGCTGACGGTTCATCAGTCCAGACACTCGAGAAGATCATCGATCAGGACGACGTCGGCACATTCTTCGCAGCACAGTAAAAAC
>JAEEQC010000013.1 GCA_016285135.1 Lachnospiraceae bacterium | reverse complement strand
CGCTACAAATCAACATAAACAAATGTGAGGGGCAAATAGAATAGTTGACGTGTGCACCCCTTGGGGACGGGGGATGTGGGCCCCTCGGGAAAGGGGGATGTGCCCCACCCAGGCACGGGGGTTGCGGGCCACGAATTCGATGGCCCACATCCCCCGTCCCCAGGTGGTCCACATCCCCCGTCCCCAGGGGTCCACCCATGCAAAAAGGTGCAGGCAATAGCCTGCACCCCAACAATTGCTAACTGAATTCTTGACTCAAAACGTCATATTACACGAGTTCGATGATTACTTCCATCGCAGCATCACCCTTACGGGGTCCGATCTTTACGATACGGGTGTATCCGCCGTTACGGTTGGTGTACTTGGGAGCGATCTCCTCGAAGAGCTTGTCAGCAAGATTAACGGTCTTACCCTTCTTCTTGCCTGCGTCGTCAGCAGCTGCCTCTGTGATGTTGTAGAGATAAGCGTTCATGCGTCTTCTTGCAGCAAGTCTGGTGGGCTTGTCCTTCTTGATCTCTTTCTCGATATCATCGAAAACAGTAACCTTCTTGCCGTCAACGACTTCCTTGACTCTCTTGCCGTCTTTGTCCTTACGAGCTACCTTAGAGGTAACTGTAACTGTGTCGTAGTTGTCCTTCTCTTTAACTGCAAGAGCGATAAACTTCTCAGCGATCCTGCGGATCTCTTTAGCCTTAGTCTCAGTGGTTGTGATCTTGCCATGGTAGAGAAGATTTGTAACCTGGTTTCTGAGCAGAGCCTTTCTCTGGCTGGCTGTTCTTCCAAGTTTTCTATAACCTGCCATTTGTTGTTCCTCCTCTTAAATGTGATTGAAAAGCCACATTTTTGTTGTACAAAACCCTGAATTTCGGGGTTCATCAATTACTTCTGTGCGTAAATTACTGCTGTTCGTCACCGACATTGAGAGAAAGTCCGAGTTCCTTAAGCTTGCCGAGAACCTCTTCAAGAGACTTGCGGCCAAGGTTGCGAACCTTCATCATATCATCGGGTGTCTTATCTGTAAGCTCGCCGACTGTGTTGATGCCTGCGCGCTTGAGACAGTTGAACGAGCGTACGGAAAGCTCAAGCTCGTCAATACTCATGTCACAGATCTTCTCGGACTTGAGTTCTTCTGTCTTGGCCATAACCTCAACATTGCCTGCGCTGTCCGAAAGATCGATAAATGTCTTTAAATGCTCGCTGAGCACCTTAGCTGCAAGGCTGACTGCCTCGTCGGGGCCTAAGGTTCCGTTCGTCCACACGTCAAGTGTCAGCTTGTCGAAATCGGTAACCTGACCTACACGTGTGTTCTCTACTGTCATGTTGACACGCTCAACCGGTGTGTAGATGGAGTCAACGGCGATAACACCGATGGGAAGATCGTCTGTCTTGTTCTTATCCGAGCTGACATAGCCTCTGCCCTTGGTGATGGTCATCTCGATCTCAAGTCTTGCACCGGATCCGTTAAGGGTCGCGATAACAAGGTCGGGATTGAGGATCTCGATATCCTGGTCTGCCTGGATATCTCTTGCCGTAACAACACCCTCTCCTTCAAAATCAATAAGAGCGGTCTTGGGTTCATCGGTTGCGCTGTTGTTCCTGATGGCGAGGTTCTTGATGTTCATGATGATCTCAGTAACATCTTCCTTAACGCCTTCAGTCCCACAGAATTCATGAACAACGCCTGCGATCTTTACGCTGCTGACAGCAGCTCCGGGAAGAGATGAAAGCATGATCCTGCGGAGCGAATTGCCAAGCGTTGTACCATAACCTCTCTCGAGGGGTTCAACAACAAAACGGCCATATTTCTTATCATCAGAGATCGTAACGATCTCAATTGACGGTTTTTCAAAATCGAACATCTATATGAACCCTCCTTCTTGTAATGGTTGCTATTATTTGGAATATAACTCGACGATAAGCACTTCGTTTACAGGTACGTCGATCTGATCCCTTGTGGGAAGTTCCTTAACAACACCCGAAAGAGTCTCATGATCTGCCTCGAGCCAGCCGGGAACTGTTCTGCCGCCGGTTACTTCAAGGATGTCCTTGTATCTCATGGCTGATCTGTACTTCTCTTTGATCTCGATCTTATCGCCAACCTTTACCTGGTAGGAAGGGATGCTCACGCACTGACCGTTAACAAGGACATGTCTGTGTCCAACGATCTGGCGAGCTTCTTTTCTTGTTCTGCCGTATCCGAGGCGGAACATAACGTTGTCAAGTCTGAGCTCAAGCATGGTCATGAGGTTCTCACCTGCTGTGCCTGTTCTCATCTTCTCTGCCTTGGCAAACATATTTCTGAAAGGCTTCTCAAGTACACCGTAGATGAACTTTGCCTTCTGCTTCTCTCTTAACTGTAATCCGTATTCGCTGACCTTCTTGCCTGCTCTTGCGAATGTTCTGTTGGACTTCTTGTCGATTCCAAGGAACATAGGCTCGATGCCGAGGGATCTGCACTTCTTTAATACGGGACCCATATCTCTAGCCATATCTTTAAACCTCCTCTTTCATCAAACTCTTCTGCGCTTGGGCGGTCTGCATCCGTTATGAGGAACGGGTGTAACGTCCTTAATGCTGGTTACGTCGATACCGCATGCCTGGAGCGCGCGGATTGCTGCCTCACGTCCCGAACCGGGTCCCTTGACCATAACGTCAACAGACTTAAGTCCGTGAACAACTGCTGCCTTTGCTGCAGTCTCAGCTGCCATCTGTGCTGCGTAAGGAGTAGACTTCTTGGATCCTCTGAATCCGAGTCCGCCTGCGCTCGCCCATGAAATGGCATTGCCTTCCGCATCTGTAAGAGTAACGATTGTATTATTGAACGAGGACTGGATATGTGCCTGTCCGCGGTCTATGTTTTTCTTGACACGCTTTTTTGTGACTTTCTTAGCGCTTGTCTTTGCTGCCATCTTAGACTACCTCCTTAATTATTTCTTCTTGTTCGCAACGGTACGCTTAGGACCTTTTCTGGTTCTTGCGTTGTTCTTGGTGTTCTGTCCGCGGACAGGAAGACCCTTTCTGTGACGGATGCCTCTGTAGCAACCGATCTCCTGAAGCCTCTTGATATTAAGGGCAGTCTCACGTCTTAAATCACCCTCTACCATGAATTCGCCGTCGATGATATCACGGATCCTTCCGACCTCATCATCTGTAAGATCACGGACCCTGGTATCGGGATTAACATTTGCTTTAGCAAGAATCTTGTTCGAGCTAACTCTGCCTATACCGTAAATGTAGGTAAGGCCGATTTCTACACGCTTATCTCTAGGTAAATCAACACCACTGATACGAGCCATACGCGTTTACACCTCCATATAAAATGTGTTTCATCCGCTGATCTGCGGAAAGTTACAAGTCGTTCGCCCTGGGCGAACGTTCCCACATGCACTTCTCCGTATTACGCTGCGGATCCGTTACACATGGCCGTAGTCCCAAGGACTACGTTTAGATTCAAACCGGGATACCCCGACCTGAACCCTTTTCAGCCGCTTTAAATCGTGCGTCGCGGGTCAACGCTTATGACCACGGCCTTTACTGCCGCTGCGACGAAGACAATCCCGGGTGATGATGACACCCATGTGTCTTAGGTACTGAGCCCGTCACGGGTTGATACCCACAATATCACAACTTTTGTCCGCGCCGTGATGATGTTCTGAGCTTCAGAACCGGTCGGACGTTGCAACACAGAAAGCAAGTGCTTTATATCTAGAAGTCCCCTGACCTGTCACGGTCGTCTTTTATGTTACAAAAGATATGGGGAATCAGGTATTGTCAGCCTTGTCTTTGCTTGTGTCTGGGGTTCTCACAGATGATCCGGATCGAACCCTTGCGCTTAATGACCTTGCATTTCTCGCAGATCGGTTTTACGGAAGATCTAACCTTCATAATGACACTCCTTTCATTTTAGAAGCCTGCGCTCCCGTTTACTACTTACACGCACAAGACCCGAAAGTCTTATGCAGAGCGGTCTAAATGGGCATAAAGGTACCCAAAAGAGCAGACCGACATATAATATAGCATGTCGGTCTGTTAATTGCAAGTGAAATTTTAAAATATCAACCAATAGATTGCCGATCGTATCTTCAGCTCTCCGAAAAGATCAAAATACAGGTGAGATTGACCTTTTGATCACTTGTCTCTCCAAATGATCCTTCCCTTGGTGAGATCGTAGGGCGAAAGCTCAAGGGTGACCTTGTCGCCGGGAACGATCTTAATGAAGTTCATGCGAAGCTTACCGCTGATGTGCGCAAGCACGCGGTGACCGTTCTCGAGCTCCACACGGAACATAGTGTTAGGAAGCTTTTCTATAACTGTTCCTTCAATCTCAACTACATCACTCTTTGACATGTAACCTCCTGTTTTGAAACGCTTGCTTCAACATCCGAACCTGAGCCTTCGATCGTCAACATGATCCGCATCATATAGACAGCAGCTCGGGTTCGCCTTCTGTGATCAGGATCGTGTTCTCGTAGTGTGCCGAGAGGGAATGATCCTGAGTTACTATCGTCCAGCCGTCGTCCAGACAGTTGATGTCGCACCTTCCGGCGTTGACCATCGGCTCGACGCAGATCGTCATTCCGGGGATCAGCTTGATACCCCTTCTCTTCATATGATAATGAGGGATCTGAGGATCCTCGTGCATCTCCCTGCCGATACCGTGTCCGACAAACTCCCTGACTACAGAGTAGCCTGCCGCAACGACGTGGTCTTCGACCGCACCGGAGATCTCGTAGAGGTGATTGCCGCCTCTTGCGTACTTTAAGCCTTCATAAAAGCTCTCGCGTGTGACTCTGATGAGTCTTTCGGCCTCAGCGCTTATCTTGCCGCAGGGAACCGTCCTGGCCGCATCCGACTGATAACCCTTGTAGATGACACCCGCATCAAGGCTGACGATATCGCCCTCCTTCAGAATGCGGTCCTTTGAAGGGATCCCGTGGATGACAACATCATTCACCGAGATACAGATCGATGCGGGGTAGCCGTTGTAGCCGAGGAACGATGCCTTGCATCCGAATCCTCTGATGAACTCGGCCGCCTTACGGTCGATCTCCCATGTTGATACTCCGGGTACCACTTCTTTTTCAAGAAGTCTGTGAACTTCGGCAAGGATCTTGCCGGCTTCACGCATAAGCGTTATTTCTTTCTCTGATTTGATAGTAATAGACATGTTTATCCTCTCCGCGAGCGCGATGTTCCCGCGCTGCCATACATGTGCCGGCATCGCACATGTAATCAGTTATACATGACGGATGCTTAGGCTTCGATCACCTTAACGATGTCTGCGAAGACCTTGTCTACATCCTGAGTACCATCAACCTCTTTAAGCTTTCCTGCCTTCTCATAGTAATCGATGAGGGGCTGGGTCTGGGCATGATATGTATCAAGCCTCTTCTTTACGATCTCGGGCTTGTCGTCGTCTCTCACGTACAGCTCGCCGCCGCACAGATCGCAAACGCCCTCGACCTTTGTGGGATTATATTTGATATGGAAGGTTCCGCCGCACTTTGCGCATGCACGACGCCCTGACATTCTGTCGATGATCCTCTCGTCGGGAACTTCAACGTTCACTGCGTAGTCGATCTCGTCCTTGTTGTCGGCGAGTGCCTTTGTGAGTGCCTCGGCCTGCGGGATGGTTCTGGGGAATCCATCGAGCACGTAGCCGTTCTTGCAATCGGGCTGTGTGAATCTGTCCATGATGAGCTCAAGTGTGAGCTCGTCGGGAACAAGGCTTCCCTTGTCCATGTACTCCTTGGCCTTAAGTCCGAGGGGAGTGCCCTCTTTCAGATTTGCGCGAAAAATATCACCGGTCGAGATGTGAGGAATACCGTACTTTGCAGCGATCTGCTTAGCCTGTGTTCCCTTACCTGCGCCGGGTGCGCCTAACATAACTATTTTCATGTTCGTGTCCTAACTGCAAAACAGGGGCGGGACTGTCTAAAGTGCCCCGCCCCCGTGTGATACTAAAATTATTTATCAAGGAATCCCTTGTAATGATGAACTGCCATCATTGCTTCGATCGCCTTCATTGTCTCAAGGATAACTCCGACAACGATGATAAGGGATGTTGCTGCAAATCCTACCCTTACCTGGAATACACCGGTAAGTACAAGAGGAAGGATCGCAACGATGCTCAGTGCGATAGCACCGATGAAGATTATCTTATTAAGGATGTCCTTAAGGTAATCTGTTGTAGGTCTTCCGGGTCTGATACCGGGGCAGTATCCGCCGCTCTTCTTAAGATTGTTCGAGATCTCTACGGGGTTAAATGTAACCGCTGTGTAGAAATATGCGAAGAATCCGATGAGGAGGATGTAGATAAGCGCACCGAAGGTGTACTTGAACTCGCCCCACTCCTTGATGTTGAACCAGTTCTGCATGTTGAGCATGTAGAGAACCTTGTTCCAGAAGCCTGTTCTCGCGGCCTGTGCTCCGAAGAACGAGCTGATGATGATCGGGAACTGCATCAGTGACATCGCAAAGATTACGGGGATAACACCGGAGGTGTTAACCTTGAGGGGGATGTTCGACGAAGAACCGCCGACCATGCCGCGTCCCGAAACCTTCTTTGAGTACTGAACGGGTATCCTTCTCTCAGCATCCTGGAGGATAACGATGAGCATTACGAGTCCTACCAGAACGGCTACGATCACGATCGCACTCACGATACCGACGATCAGACTGCTTGCACCCGATACGAACTTTGTATAGAGTGTATCGAGATCGGCGGGAAGGCGCGATACGATGTTAACGAGGAGGATCATGGAGATACCGTTTCCAACACCTCTCTCGGAAATGTTCTCACCGAGCCACATAAGGAACGAAGTACCTGCTGTGAAACCGAATGAGATGAGCATGATCCCTGTGAAAGCGTCTGTGTTGATAACGCCCGAGTTCTGTACGCTGAAGCTGTAAGCCATAGCGCCGCCCTCAAGGAATGCAAGTGCGATGGTAAGGATCCTTGTGTACTTACCGATCCTTCTGCGGCCGTCCTCACCGTCCTTCTGGATCTCTTCGAGCCTCGGGATAGCGATAGTGAGGAGCTGCATGATAATGGATGCGTTGATGTAAGGGGAGATCGAAAGCGCGAAGATCGACATCTGCGAGAACGATCCACCTGTCAGTGTATCAAGGAATCCGAGCTCAAGGTTGGCATCCTTGAGCCATGAAGAGAACTGCTCGAAAGCGATTCCGGGTACCGGGATCATAGATCCGATACGGATGAGCACTACGCAAACGATAGTGAAGAGCAATCTCTTTCTGATATCGGGATTCTTGAAAGCATTGATGATAGAATTAATCATATCAGATCACCTCTGCTTTTCCACCAAGAGCCTCGATCTTCTGCTTAGCGCAGTCGCTGAATGCGTCGACCTTAACATTGAGTTTCTTGGTTAATTCTCCATTCCCAAGTATCTTGATACCGTCCTTAGGATTGGTGATGATGCCGATATCCATAAGACTTTCAACCGTAACTTCTGCTCCGTCTTCAAATCTGTTGAGCATGCTGACATTTACGGTGATGATTTCCTTAGTGTTTCTGTTACGGAAGCCCCTCTTAGGAAGTCTTCTGAAGAAGGGGTTCTGACCACCTTCAAAGCCTGCTCTCGGGCGACCGGAACGAGCCTTCTGACCCTTGTGTCCGTAACCTGCAGTCTTGCCGTTACCCGATGCATGACCACGGCCCTTGCGGAAGTTGTTGCTCTGCTTGGAACCGTCAGCGGGTCTTAAATCTGATAAATTCATGATAATTTCTCCTTCCCAAAAAACTGATTAGAGTTCTTCAACCTTAACCAGGTGTCTGACCTGATTGATCATACCCTTAGTTGCGGCATTGTTGGGGAGCTCATTGCTTGAGTTAAGCTTTCCGAGTCCGAGTGCTGCAACAGTCTTCTTATGCTTCGGAAGGGCACTTATAGTAGATTTAACTAAAGTAACCTTTACTTTATCTGCCATGTTTCTATCCTCCTGACATTAGTCCATCAGCTGCTCAACACTGATCCCGCGAGCTGCTGCTACCTGCTCGGGTGTCTTGAGCTGGCTGAGTCCGTTGATCGTTGCAAGGACAACGTTCTGCTTGTTGTTTGAACCGAGTGACTTGGTACGGATATTCTTGAAGCCTGCAAGCTCGAGTACGTTACGTACGGGGCCGCCTGCGATGATACCGGTACCGTCGGGGCTTCTCTTCATAAGGACTGTAGCGCTGCCGAACTTGCCGATGAAGTCATGAGGAACGCTGCAATTCTCATCAAGGGGAAGTTCGATGAGTGCCTTGATGGCTGCTTCTTTACCCTTGCGGATAGCTTCGGGAATTTCTGTAGCCTTACCGAGACCTGCACCAACATGTCCCTTCTTGTCGCCTACAACAACGAGTGCTGTAAATCTCATGTTACGTCCACCCTTAACTACCTTGGTGACACGCTTGATGGTAACGACCTTATCTTCTAATTCCAGATTGCTGGCATCAATGTTTGTATGTTTCATCTGCTGTCTCCTCCTTAGAATTCCAGACCGGCTTCTCTGGCTGCCTCAGCCAGTGCCTGAACCTTACCGTGATATATGAAGCCGCCTCTGTCGAAGACAACTGTCTTGATGCCCTTGTCAAGAGCCTTCTGTGCGATAACCTTGCCGAGAAGTGTTGCTGCCTCGATGTTATCGGTGAACTTGAGCTGAGCCTTAACGTCCTTATCAAGTGTTGATGCGGCAACGAGTGTGTTTCCTACCGTATCGTCAATGATCTGAGCATACATATGACTATTGCTTCTGAAAACCGACAAGCGGGGTCTTTCAGGAGTACCGGAGAAACGATTGCGGATCTTTAAATGTTTTTTCTCGCGGATTTTTGTTCTTGATTCCTTCTTAAACATTCTTCATTCCTCCTTATTTCTTACCTGTCTTGCCGGCCTTACGTCTGATCACTTCATCAGCGTACTTGATACCCTTGCCCTTATAAGGCTCAGGAGCTCTCTTCTCTCTGATCTGTGCAGCGAACTGGCCAACCTTCTCTTTGTCGATACCCTTTACGATGATCTTGTTCTGACCGTCGCAAACTGTCTCTATACCCTCGGGATCTTCCATGATAACGGGATGTGAGTAACCGAGTGTAAGGTTGAGCTTCTTGCCCTCCTTAACTACCCTGTAACCAACACCGTTGATCTCGAGAGTTTTCTCATAGCCTGCCGTAACTCCGACAACCATGTTATTGATGAGTGTTCTCGTAAGTCCGTGCAGGGACTTCATCTTCTTAAGATCGTTGGGTCTGTTAACGATCACCTGTCCGTCCTCGATCTTTACTTCGAGCTCGGGAGCAAGTGCCCTGCTAAGGGTTCCCTTGGGGCCTTTAACAGTGACCACATTATTTTCTGCTATATCAACAGTAACACCTGCAGGTATAGCGATTGGCATCTTACCTATACGTGACATGCCCGTACCTCCTGATTATTGTAAAAAAACTCTCTCACCAGATGAAGCAGAGAACTTCGCCGCCGACTTTCTGCTTGCGAGCCTCTTTATCTGTGATAACTCCCTTGTTTGTTGAGATGATCGCTGTTCCGAGACCACCGAGAACCTTGGGAAGCTCTTCGCTGTTAGCATAAACACGAAGACCGGGCTTCGAGATTCTCTTAAGACCTGTGAGGATCTTCTCATTCTTATCTTTTCCGTACTTTAAGGTGATAACGATATCCTTTGCAGGACCTGCGTCAACGATCTCGAAGTTCTTGATATAGCCTTCCTTAAGAAGGATTTCTGCGATAGAGATCTTCATCTTCGAAGCAGGAACATTTACTTTTTCATGTTTTGCAGTATTGGCATTACGGATTCTGGTAAGCATATCTGCAATAGGATCGCTCATTGTCATGTTAATTTTCCTCCTTTATAGAATGACTTACCAACTGGCTTTCTTAACACCCGGGATCTGACCCTTGTATGCGAGCTCGCGGAAGCAAACTCTGCAGATTCCGAACTTGCGAAGTACTGCATGAGGACGACCGCAGATCTTGCAGCGTGTGTACTCTCTGGTAGAGAACTTAGCGGGACGCTGCTGCTTTAATTTCATCGATAATTTCGCCATGGTTATGATTCCTCCTGTTATTTGGCAAACGGCATGTTGAAGAGCTTTAAGAGCTCACGTGCCTCTTCATCTGTCCTGGCAGTGGTAACGATGCAAACGTCCATACCTCTGACCTTGTCAACCTTATCGTATTCGATCTCAGGGAAGATAAGCTGTTCCTTGATACCGAGTGAGTAATTGCCTCTGCCGTCGAAACCGTTGGCATTAACGCCACGGAAGTCTCTAACTCGGGGAAGAGCAAGGTTTACGAGTCTGTCAAGGAACTCATACATCTTCTCGCCACGAAGGGTTGTCTTGCAACCGATCGCAACACCCTCTCTGATCTTGAAGTTTGCGATAGACTTCTTTGCCTTGGTGATCACTGCCTTCTGTCCGGTGATGATCTCCATATCTTTAACTGCGGACTCAAGAGCCTTGGCATTTTCCTTAGCCTCGCCCACGCCCATGTTGATAACGATCTTCTCAATCTTCGGAATCTCCATGATGTTCTTGTATCCGAATTTCTTTGTTAATGCATCTCTCACATCTGAAAGATAAAAATCCTTTAAACGAGCCAACTTTTGTGACCTCCTCTCTTATTAGTCGATAATGTCACCTGTGGTCTTGGCGAAACGAACCTTGGTCATCTCGCCGTCCTTGCCTTCAACGAACTTGAAACCGATCCTTGTAGGCTTACCCTTGTACAGATACATGACATTTGATGCGTCGATGGGCGCTTCCTTCTTGATGATGCCGCCCTTAGGATTCTCCTGGCTGGGCTTTGCATGCTTTGTAACTGTGTTAACGCCTTCGATGATAACGCGCTTGTCGGTCACTTTGACGACTTTGCCTTCTTTGCCTTTATCTTTCCCGGCGATAACGCGAACTGTATCGCCTTTCTTGATCTTTAATGTTGCCATTGTAACTACCTCCTTATAACACTTCGGGAGCGAGAGAAACGATCTTCATGAACTGCTTCTCACGTAACTCTCTAGCCACGGGTCCGAAAATACGTGTTCCCTTGGGGGTCTTGTCTTCCTTGATAATGACAGCCGCATTCTCGTCAAATCTGATATAAGAACCATCTTTACGGTGAGCGCCCTTAACTGTACGAACTACAACAGCCTTAACAACTTCACCTTTCTTTACAACGCCACCGGGTGTTGCATCTTTAACGCTGGCAACGATAACATCCCCGATATTCGCATATCTTCTGGTTGAACCGCCCATTACTCTGATACAAAGGAGTTCCTTTGCACCGGTATTATCGGCAACCTTAAGTCTTGATTCGGTCTGAATCATGATAACTCCTTCCTGCGCGAAAAAACCGCGTAAAAACCTTATTTAGCCTTCTCAACTATCTCGACAAGTCTCCATCTCTTATCCTTCGAAAGAGGTCTTGTCTCCATTACCTTGACTCTGTCGCCGACCTTGCACTCGTTGTTCTCATCATGAGCCTTGAGCTTGTAGGTTCTCTTAACGATCTTGTTGTACAAGGGATGCTTAACATTATCTACAACGGCTACAACGACTGTCTTGTCCATCTTGTCGCTGACTACTTTGCCGGTACGAACTTTTCTGAGATTTCTATCCACAACTTTCTCCTTTCCACTCGATCAGAAAACTGATTCGATCACGCCTTCTGCTGTGAGATCACAGTCTTGATCCTGGCGATGTTCTTTCTAACTTCGTTGATCCTGCTTGTATTGTCAAGCTGGTTTGTCGCATTCTGGAATCTGAGGTTGAAGAGTTCCTTCTTTGCTGCGACAAGTTCCTCATTAAGTTCGGTTCCCGACTTCTTTGTTAATTCCTCAACATAGTTCTTACTCTTCACTGTCGGCACCTCCTTCTAAATCTGCCTTAGAGGCGATCTTGCACTTGATGGGAAGCTTGTGCATTGCAAGACGGAGTGCCTCTCTTGCGATCTCTTCGGATACTCCCGCGATCTCGAACATAACACGTCCGGGCTTAACTACTGCTACCCAGAACTCTGTTGTTCCTTTACCGGAACCCATTCGGGTTTCAGCGGGCTTTGTGGTAACGGGCTTATCAGGGAAGATCTTGATCCAAACCTGACCGCCACGCTTGATGTAACGGGTCATGGCAACACGGGCTGCCTCGATCTGATTGGACTTGATCCATGCAGGCTCTGCTGCAACAAGTCCGTACTCGCCGTATGCGATAGTATTGCCTCTCTGGGCCTTTCCGCGCATTGTTCCGCGGAACTGTTTTCTGTGTTTTACTCTCTTGGGTATCAGCATCTTACTTCACGCTCCCTTCCTTTTTTCCGTTCTTAGCGGGAAGTACCTCACCGTGGTATACCCAAACCTTAACACCAACCTTACCGTAGGTTGTGTCTGCCTCTGCGAATCCGTAGTCGATGTCTGCACGGATCGTCTGAAGCGGAATGGTTCCCTCACTGTAGAACTCTGTACGAGCCATATCAGCTCCACCGAGACGGCCTGAGCAAGATGTCTTGATTCCCTTTGCGCCTGCCTTCATGGTCCTGCTCATTGTGGACTTCATAGCACGTCTGAAGGAAACACGATTCTCAAGCTGCTGTGCGATGGACTCTGCAACGAGCTGAGCGTTGTTGTCAGGTCTCTTAACCTCTTTGATATCAAGGTTAACGTCCTTCTTTGTGAACTTCTTGATGTCTGCCTTAAGCTTCTCGATCTCAGCGCCGCCCTTGCCGATAACAACACCGGGCTTAGCTGTATGAACGGTAACCTTAACCTTGTCTGCAGCACGCTCGATCTCGATCTTCGAGATGCCTGCGCTGTATAACTTCTTCTTTAAGAACTTTCTGATATTGTAATCCTCTACGAGGTTGTCCGCAAAATCGCCCTCTGCGTACCACTTGGAATCCCAGTCAGCGATGATACCGACTCTCAAACCATGGGGGTTTACTTTCTGTCCCATAAAGTCGTCTCCTTTCTTTACCTCTCATTAAGTACTACTGTGATGTGGCTCATTCTCTTGTTGATCCTGTAAGCTCTGCCCTGTGCTCTGGGATGGATCCTCTTCATTGTGGGTGCGCAGTTTGCGTAGCACTCTTCAACGTAGAGCTTTGATGTGTCCATTCCGTTGTTGTTCTCTGCATTGGCCATAGCCGACTTAACGAGCTTCTCGATCACTGTAGAAGCGTATCTGGGATTGTATGCTAATATTCCAAGCGCTGTGTTAACGTCTTTACCTCTGATTGCATCCAGTACGAAGCATGCCTTCTGAACGGATACCCTGGCATATGAAAGCTTAGCCGAGGGTCTTGTATCCTTAACGGCATTTCTCTCTCTCTTTATCTGAGATCTATGTCCTTTAGCCATATGGATGTAACCTCCTTTCATCGTGTCAAAAAAACTGTGTTATCCGTAAAAGTCATTACTTTCTGGATGTCTTCTTTTCATCCTTGCCGTGTCCGCGGTATGTTCTTGTTGCTACGAACTCGCCAAGCTTATGTCCTACCATGTCCTCGGTAACGTATACCGGGATGTGCTTTCTTCCGTCGTGTACAGAAATTGTCAGACCAACGAAATTAGGGAAGATGGTTGAACGACGTGACCAGGTTACGATCGCCTGCTTGTCACCTGACTTAACAACCTCATCTACCTTCTTTAAGAGCGAAGCGTCCGCGAAGGGTCCCTTTTTTAATGAACGTGCCATAGGTTCAACCTTCCTTTCTATTTAGCGATAGCCTTACCATTCTTACGACGAATGATGAGCTTATTGGACTTGTTGTTCTTCTTGCGGGTCTTAAGACCGAGAGCGGGCTTACCCCAAGGAGTTGAAGGACCGGGACGACCGATTCCGTTCTTACCTTCTCCACCACCGTGAGGATGGTCATTCGGGTTCATAACCGCACCACGTACTGTAGGTCTGATGCCCATGTGTCTCTTACGACCTGCTTTACCGATGTTTACGAGGTTGTGCTCGCCGTTTCCGATAACACCGATCGTTGCACGACAGATAACGGGGATCCTTCTCATTTCGCCCGAAGGGAGACGAAGGATTGCGTACTTCTCTTCCTTACCAACGAGCTGTGCAGCAGCACCTGCCGAACGAACCAGCTGTCCGCCGCGCTTGGGATAAAGCTCGATGTTGTGGATCTGTGCACCAACGGGGATCTTGCTTAAAGGAAGGCAGTTGCCGTTGAGCGCTTCAGCGTTCTCACCGTTCATGATCTTGTCGCCGACCTTAAGTCCCTCGGGAGCGAGGATGTATGCCTTCTCGCCGTCTGCGTAGCAGATAAGTGCGATGTTGGCTGTTCTGTTGGGATCGTACTCGATTGTCTTAACTGTTGCGGGGATGTCATCCTTGTATCTCTTGAAATCGATGATCCTGTACTTTGTTCTGTAGCCGCCGCCCTGGTGTCTTACTGTGATCTTACCCTGATTGTTACGACCTGCATTCTTCTTGAGAGTCACTGTAAGGGACTTCTCGGGAGTTGTAGCTGTGATCTGCTGGAAATCATAGCCGGTCATGTTTCTTCTGGAGGGCGTATAAGCGGTATATTTCTTAATTCCCATTTCTTATTCTCCTTCTGCGCAATATCTTTTCCCTATGTGTTACCGGGTTTCTCTGCGCTATTTAACATTGTGTCGTTCTGCGCATCCTGCCGGAGGCGTTCTTAAAAACGCGAAAGTCTCATCGGAAATGCCTTGGCATTTCCGGCGCGGCAATTAGAAGAGGTCGATCTCTGCGCTGTCAGCAGTGAGCTGTACGATCGCCTTCTTTGTCTTTGCTGTCTTTCCGAATGTAGCGCCACGTCTGCGGGTCTTGCCGTCAAGGTTCATGGTGTTGACCGATGCAACCTTAACATTATTGAACATCTTCTCAACAGCTTCTTTGATCTGGTTCTTTGTTGCTTCGGTATTTACCGAAAAGGTGTACTTCTTGTCTGACATCATAGCCATGCTCTTCTCAGTAACGATGGGCTTAAGGATGACGTCGTAGTATTTAAGATCTGCCATTATGCGTATACCTCCTCGATCTGTGCAACAGCGTCCTTAGCCACGATCATCTTGTCATACTTTAAGATGTCGAATACGTTAAGAGCGTTGTATGTAACTGTGGTAACATCAGGAAGGTTCCTAGCGGAGAGGATCACGTTCTCATCCTTCTTGTCAAGAACTACAAGAGCCTTGTCAGCCTTGAGGTTATTGAGCATCGCAACCATCTTCTTTGTCTTTGCCTCGTCAAATGTGATCTGATCAACAACGAGGAATTTCTCATCAAGAACCTTTGCGGTGAGGGCCGACTTGATAGCAAGTGCCTTCTCCTTCTTGTTCATCTTGAAACCGTACTCTCTGGGCTTGGGAGCGAATACTACGCCGCCGCCCTTCCACTGAGGACTTCTTGTCGAACCCTGTCTTGCACGACCGGTTCCCTTCTGTCTCCAGGGCTTTCTTCCGCCGCCGCTCACTTCTGCACGTGTCTTCGCACTCTGTGTGCCCTGACGCTTATGTGCAAGCTGTGAAACAACAGCAAGGTGCATAACATGTGTATTAACATCTACGCCGAACACTGCCTCGCTCAGGTCGAGTGTGCCAACCTCGGCGCCTTCCATATTGTATACTTTAACTGTAGCCATTTCGGTTCCTCCTTTCTAAAGTTCTGTCAGTCCGCTTTCTTGACAGTCTCTTTAAGAACTATCAATGCTTTCTTGGGTCCGGGAACTGCGCCCTTAACAAGGATCACGTTGTTCTCTGCGTCAACTCTGACAACCTCAAGGTTCTGAACTGTCACACGAACGTTACCCATCTGACCGGGCATGTGCTTACCCTTGAAAACGCGTCCGGGTGATGTAGCGGCACCGTTGGAACCTGCATGTCTGTGGTACTTGGAACCGTGCTTCATAGGTCCGCGGCTGAGGCCGTGTCTCTTGATAGCGCCCTGGAATCCTTTACCTTTTGAGATTCCGGTTGCATCAACCTTGTCGCCTTCTGCGAAGACATCAACCTTGATCTCCTGACCGAGCTGGTACTCGGATGCATTGTCTACTCTGAATTCCTTTAAGTATCTCTTAACGCCTGCGCCTGCCTTTGCGAGGTGCATCTTAAGGGGCTTGCTTACAAGGTTTTCTCTGATCTGGCCGTATCCGACCTGGATAGCTTCGTATCCGTCGTTCTCTGTTGTCTTAACCTGTGTAACAACACAAGGTCCGGCAGCAAGTACGGTAACGGGTGTTAAAACGCCGTCTTCGTTGAAGATTTGAGTCATTCCGACTTTGGTAGCTAAAATAGCTTTCTTCATGTGTAACCTCCTAATTTCTACAGCGGATCGCTCTCGCGATCATCCTAGCTAGGACTTATTTAGCCTGCTTATTCTTCATCTTGATGTCGATGTAAACACCGGCGGGCATCTCGAGTCTCGACAGAGCATCAACTGTCTTTGAGTTGGGTGTGATGATGTCGATCAATCTCTTATGGGTTCTCTGCTCAAACTGCTCACGCGAATCCTTATACTTATGTACCGCACGAAGGATAGTGATAACTTCCTTCTTTGTGGGAAGCGGTACAGGGCCACTGACCTGCGATCCCGTCTTCTTAACGGTATCGACGATCTTGGCTGCGGATGCATCGATAAGCTGATGATCATAAGCCTTAAGGGTGATTCTCATTACTTGATTTGCCATAAAAAAAGTCTCCTCCTTTTCGCACTTTTCTTAAAAGTACAACAAGCGGCGACTGTACACTCACCCGTGTGTTTCATGATCTCTCCTTTAAAATTCCGGGTCAGAATGCCCGGTAGGAAAGAACCGAAGTTCACGGTTTATCTGCTCTGATGGACCTTGGGGCCCGGCAGAAGTTAAATTGTACAGTGACTTGTCGTCAGTTTTGTAAACTTGACATTCGCTCCACGGAAAAACCAGCAAGCAAGCTTGCTGCAACCTCACGCTTCTACGCTATCAACTCACAGCAAGAAACATACTATCATGCTTTTGTACATAATGCAAGCACTTTTTTTACGTTTTTTGAGAATTTTTACATATATATAAGAAGGAAAGCGTGCCTGCGGGAAAACAGGCACGCTTTTTCTATAAGCAAATGATTTCTGTGAACAAGGGGTTCAGCACAGTCTGAGAACTGCGTAGCTGAGCTGCTCATTGCCCATGCCGATGCTGATGCTGTTCCACTGATCGGCTGTTCCGTAGAAGTTGATCACCGAAAGGTTGTTACACTGTGCGAATGCGCTCATTCCGATGGTCTTTACGGAGGAATTGAGCGTCAGGGTCTTGAGCGAACCGCATTGTACGAATGCGCTCATGCCGATATCGGGCACCGTACCGGTGATCCTGATCTCAGAAAGTGAGTTACACTGTGCGAAGGCGCTCATGCCGATCGAAGGGATGTATCCCGCAAACTCTACACTTCTGAGTGATGTACACTGCGAGAATGCACTCATTTCTATCTCAGCGTTCGCTTCGATCTTCAAAGTCGTGATCGTGTTGTTCTGCGCAAATGCTCCCATCGCGATCGAGGTGACTGTGTAGCCGTCGATGCTCGCCGGGATCACTACGGACGAAGACGTGCCCGTGTAACCCGTGATGACAGCCGTGCTTCCCGAATACCTGTAGGTCAGGCCTGTACTTGTTCCCTCACCGGGTGTGGGCACGGGAGCAGGTGACTGTGTGGGTGCGGGCTGCGTGGGTGTCGGTGACTGCGTAGGTGCAGGTGTCTGCGTGGGTGCAGGCGTCTGTGTGGGCTTGGGTGTCTGCGTGGGTGCGGGCGTCTGTGTCGGATAAGGCGACTGCGTCGGATAAGGCGTCAGAGTCGGGTAAGGCGTCAGTGTAGGCACAGGCGTCTGAGTGGGTTTCGGCGTGGCTGTGGGAGCAGGTGTCGGTGTGGGTGTTGTCGAACCCGCACTGACGGTGACAGGACAGTACGCACTCACATTGTTGCTTGCGGAAGCATAGATATAAGCCGTGCCCTGTGAAATGGCTGTAACAAGCCCATTGGCATCCACTATGGCAACACCTGTGTTGCTGCTGCTCCAGTAGATGCTCAGGTCCGTAGCGTTCGAAGGTGTGATGTAAGCCGAAAGCCTGGTCGAGCTGCCGACGTTGAGCTTCAGGGAATCGGGCTCGATTCTGACTGATGTGGGCGGGATCACAACATCGGAGATGTTCGAAAGATCCGGCATGCCGTAGCCGTAGTACTTGTCCCAGCCCGCGCTTCCGAGGTCTCTCGCGCTCGATTTGATAAGGCTCTCGATCTGAGCATGGGAGTATCCGGGGTGCTTGAGGAGAAGCATTGCCGCAACGGCCGAGATATGAGGTGTGGCCATGGAGGTTCCGTCGTAGGTATCGTAGCCGCCATTGAGGACGCAGCTCGTGATACCGACTCCGGGTGCAACCACGTCGACCGAATTACCGATATTTGAGAACTGTGCCTTGACATCGTTGATATCAACTGCGCCGACAACTATGGGCTCCGTCATGTGGGCGGGGCACGAGTACACGGTGTCGGAGTAATCATTGCCCGCCGCGCAGACAACAGTCACGCCCTTTTTGATGGCGTACTTGACGCTCTCATCGAGGTAGTTGCTGTGTCCGCCGCCAAGGCTCAGGTTGACAACTCCGGCGCCGTGGTCGGCTGCGTACCTGATGCCGAGACCGACTGTCGTGTCGGTTCCGCCGCCGTCGGTGCCGAGAACCCTGACGGGCATGATATAGACATTAAGTCCGGGAGTACAATCAACGATCGTACCCGCAACGTGTGTTCCGTGTGAGTTGTAATCTGTGGGATCCGTGTCGTTGTCGATATAGTCGTAGCCCGAAACGATCCTGCCGGTCAGGAACGAGTGAGCTGCGACACCGGTATCGACAACCGCAACGGTGATCGAACCGCTGCCGACGGTCTGTGCATAGACATCTGCACCGAGCTTTGTAACGCCCCACGAGAGGAACTGATCCGGGTCCGAGGTGTACCCGTCGCCGGGATATCCGGGAGTCGGGGTGACGACAGGTGTGCCGGGATCGTAAGGATCGGGGTAGCCTGTGCCCGGTGTGCCGGGGTCGTAAGGGTCAGGATCGGTAGTGCCCGGAACTCCGGGATAAAGGTCGAGCAGATCGTCAAGTCCGGGGATCCCCAGGTCCGGAAGATCGAGCCACGGGAAATCATCGAGGTCGAGGCTCGCATTCTGATCGTTAGGGTCCGGATAAACAAGGTCGTAGCCGCCGTCTATCCTTTCGGGAACATTGAGCTCGAGGCTCGTGCCGATATAAGCATCCGGCTCCGCCCATTCAACATCGTCGAGCTCGCAGATCTTCGTGAATGCGTCCTGCGCTGCGCCCTGCGAGTCGAACTGGATAACATATACATTATCGCTTCCTTTAATGGCATCCGTGAGGTTGATGCCGTCGAGAGGCAGACTGCCGCTCTTGCTCTTGACAAGGAGTCGCGCCGTCGCGAACCTGTCGGTCGCAGCGGTTCCCGAGCCGGCCTTGATGGGGTTGCTCTTTACAAGTCCCGCTACCTCGCCCGCAAAGGTGTCGAAGTCGTCAAAGCTCCTGACAACCGTCTTTTCGACCGTGTCCTGCTTTGCCACGACTTTGATCTTGCACTTGTAGGTCTTGGAGCCGACGGTGGCAGTCACGTAAGAAGTGCCGACCTTCTTGCCCTTGACCTTGACAGAAGTGCGGGTCGTCTTGACCTTCTTGAGGACCTTGGCCTTAGAAACGGACCACTGCGCGGTCTTCCCCGAAGAGAGGCCCTTGATCTTCACCGTATACTTCTCGCCGACCTCGATCGTGACCTTCTTGGCACTGATCTTGGTCTTCGCACTGCCCGGGATGTTCTCGAACATCAAAAGAAGAAGCGACATGATGACCAGGACAGCGCCCGCTCTCCTGAGAGCCGCTGCCATCCCGGACAGGATGTCCCTTCTTCGATTCTTTTTATCTATAATATTATTATTCATACCCTTACCACCCATTACGCTTGTTTCTCTATTTTACCACCTTGTGGCGGATTCAACAAGCGGACGGGTGAAATCGTATCGTGACACCGGACAAAACCGCATCCCGATACAGGGAATGAAAGCTTTCGGTTACCGGGCGAACCTATGCCTGATCGTTAATACACTTTGTCTCTGACGATCCTGCGGCTGCTCATAAACGTTATCAGGAAGTAGCCTCCGTAAATGAGCAGAAGTACCGCCGATGTAACGAAGATCGACTTCCAAAGCTCAGACGTACCGAAAGCCTCGAGGACATATGTCGCGAACTTCATTCCGAAGAATGAATGCACGATCGCGAGAACGAGCGGCATGAGGAAGAAGATCCCTGTCTGCTTGAAGATTGAGAATGTGATGTCCCTTTCTTCCGCTCCGATCTTTCTGAGCATCTCGTACCTCGCAAGGCTGTCAACGGCTCCCGACAGCTCCTTGAGAGCGAGCAGCGCGCCGCACGCGATAAGGAAGACAAGTCCTATGTAGAGCCCGAGGAATGTCAGGATTGCGCTCATACCGACAGTTGCGGTGAGCATCTCACCCTTTCCGACCGCCCAAAGGTATGCTTGGACTGTGGCGCCATCATGCTCGAGTGCAAGCTTTGTCGCCCAGAAATCGATCGCATCATTCACTTCACCGAGGATCTTTTTCTCGAGCTTGCTCCTCTCAGCCTTGTCCGTGATGCCGTGCTTTCCCACGAGGTTGTCGCTGTAGGTCTCGCGGCCCGCCACCACACTGTCGGGCACAAGGATGATACCGAGGTTTTCATAGTCGATGGCCAGGCTGACGAACCCGTCAATGCAGCTGTCATACCTTGACCTCAGCTTCGTTCCGAAAACAGTAAGGTCCGGCTTGTCCGCGAGTACCTCGTTACGGATCCCGAGCATCTGCGAGAAATTACAGCTGACAGCATATTCGTTATCACCGAGCTCGACCTCATCCCTGCCGTAAAGCCTCATGACTGCGTTATACTCGCCGATCCCCATGATCTTTTCGGCCGTGTCGTAGAAGATCCTGCTGTTGCGGCTCTTGATCTCCTCGTATCTGTCCCCGAAGAAGTCCGCCATGGTCAGCGCCTTGTCCTTATACTGTCTGTAGCGAACACTTTCCTTAAGTTCCGCCGTGGGATCGATACCGGCTTCCCCGAAAAACAGGTCGAGGTCGTCGCAGCATCTTTTGCCTTCAACGCTTATGTACTCAAGCGTGACTTCCACGTCTGCGGGGCAAAGTTCCTCCGCGTTCTTGTTCATCGAATTCCTGATCGAAAATGCTGATGTGAGCGTGCATATCGTGACAAAAAGCATAAGGCAGATCACACTCATCGAGAACACCATCGTATTGACCCTGCTGCTGATCTGGCGGAAGGTGAAGGTGTTGAGCCCCTTGTGGTAGAGCTTCTTTATGGACATGAGGATCCTGAGTATCAGCCCCGAAACCGACCAGAAGATCAGGAAGGTCGAGACGATGCCCATGCAGATGTAGACAAGGATGCTCTCCGGTGATAAAGAGTCGTCGGGCCAGCCCACACTTTTATAGGCATACCCCAGGATCACCGCTGCCACCGCGAAAACGATCACGCAGAGCACGGGGTTCCTCAGTCTTACCTTCTCGGATTTGTGCCCGCTCTGTATAAGGTCGATGAGCTTCATCCTTGTCACGGCGGTGCTGTTAAAGATCATCACCGCGATGTACATGACAGCAAAGAAGAGAACAGTCATCCAGATCGCATCGGTTGAAATCGAGAAGCGGTAGCTCGTCATGTCGGCTTCAAAAAGGTTGGCCACAACTGCGCTCATAAGCTGCGAGATCCCGATCCCGACAAGAAGACCGACCGCAAGAGAGCCGATACCGATCATCAGGGTTTCGATAAGAAGTATCGCCGAGATCCTGCGCTTGCTCATGCCGAGCATCATATAGAGTGCGAACTCGTTGCTCCTGCGCTTCATGAGGAAACGGCTTGCGTAGATGATCAGGAACGCGAGGACAAATGCCACAAAGACGCTGGTGCCCTCAAGGGCGGCCGAGAGCAGCTTTACGATATCGTTCGCGCTTTCGTCCACGAGCACTGTCGCTGCCTGTCCGCCGATGGCGTTAAATACGTAGAAGATCGAAACGCCGATTATAAGCGTAAAGAAATAGATCGCATAATCACGCAGGCTCCTGCGGATGTTGCGAAGAGGTATCTTAAAGAGCATCGCTAACATCACCTCCTAAAAGTGTGACGACATCGATGATCTTGTCGAAGAACTGCTTTCTGGTGTCGTTGCCGCGATTGATCTCGCTGAAGATCTTGCCGTCCTTGAGGAAGATCACGCGCCTCGCATAGCTTGCAGAGAAGCTGTCGTGAGTTACCATCATGATGGTCGCGCCAAACTCCCTGTTAAGGTAGTTGAAGCGCTCGAGAAGCAGCTTCGAAGACTTTGAGTCAAGCGCTCCGGTGGGCTCATCGGCAAGGACGAGCTTCGGGTCGGTGATGATGGCGCGTGCCGAGGCCACTCTCTGCTTCTGGCCTCCGGACATCTGATAAGGGTATTTCGAAAGCACATCGGTGATACCGAGCTGCTCCGCAACCTCTTTGATCCTCTTGTCCATCGCGCTGACCGATCTCTTCTGGATTGAAAGCGCGAGCGAGATGTTCTCGTAACCTGTGAGCGTGTCAAGAAGGTTGAAGTCCTGGAAGATAAAGCCGAGCTTCTCACGTCTGAACCTGTTGAGCTCCTTGCCTTTGAGGGCAGTCACGTCCTGTCCCTCGAGGTAGATGTGACCTGCAGTCACACGGTCGATAGTAGAAATGCAGTTGAGAAGTGTAGTCTTGCCGCTTCCGGATGCGCCCATGATCGCCACGAACTCACCTTCGTCGACATTGAAGGAAATATCATCGATCGCCTTGGTGAGGCTTGATTTACTTCCGTAATATTTTTCCATCTGCTGTACCTTAAGTAATTCCATAAAAGTAATTTGCTCCTTTCGTCTTTCCGGTTATGCCTAAGACTTTAATGAAATTGCTCAGGTCTGTCGTTTTTTCAATCTTACGTAATCTTACAATTTTGTAACCTAACGGAACGCCGGGTAAAGATCTGCTCTTTCTTTTTCCCGGGGAGCCGACCGACTTCGCAAAGGTCGGTTTCACCGGGGTGTATAAAAGTCGTTTTTGTTAAATGTCAGCGTCACTTCGGTGTACACCCCTTCCTCGGATTCAATGCTTATCCCGTGTCCGAGGCGGTCGCAGAGGTTCTTTACGATATAAAGCCCCATGCCCGTCGACTTTGAATCCTTCCGGCCGTTCGCGCCGGTGAAAGACTTTTCAAAAACGTTCGGCAGGTCGGCTGCGGGGATACCGATACCGTTGTCGCGGAAGCGGAGGGTAGCCGCGGTACCCGACTCTTCGGCATATACGTTAATGACCACAGGTCTTTCCTCGCTGCGATACTTGACGGAGTTGGCCATGAGCTGCCCGAGGATGAACTCGAGCCACTTTCCATCGGTCAGAACGTTTATCTCAAGCCCGCTCGTCTCCAGCCTCGCGTCGATCATCTGCAGCGCCTCACGATTCTTCACGGCGACGTTGCCGAAGGTCTTCTTGAGCGAAGTCTCCTTGATCACATAATCGCGCTCCGCATTTTCGCTGCGGGCGTAGTAGAGCACGTTCTCGATATAGTCATCGATCCTGCCGAGCTGTACGGCCATCTTGTTCTCGATCTCGGGGCTCCGGCGGCACATGAGCCTCATGCTCGCGAGCGGAAGCTTCGCTTCGTGGACCCAGAGCTCTATGTACTCCCTGAACTCCTTGTTCTGTCTTCTGTACGCGGCCACGTTTTCCGCCATCGACTTGTCGCACTCGACAAGCGTGTCGACGAGGATATCACCTTCAAGGAAGCCCGGAGCTTCGAGCATTTCGGAGATGAGGTACTTCTTATCGAGCTCCTCGAGCGCCTTTACAAGTCTGTTGTAAAACTTCTTTTTGCGATAGTATTCCCACAGCTCAAAGGCCGTCGCCGCCATGACGAACACGATCGTTACGGCAAGGATGGCCTGAAACGGTACGGCAAAAGCGGCCAGAAAAATGATGATCACGGCAAGTGCGACCGCTCTTATCACAAGCCCCGGAACCCGGTCTTTAATGAATCCTGATACTGTCATGTTTTCTTCCCCGCCTCACTTTAATACATATCCCTGCTTCTTCCTGGTTTCGATAGCGTCAGGGGCTCCGAGCTCGGCGAGCTTGCCGCGGAGCCTGCTGATGTTCACCGAGAGGGCATTGTCATTGATGTACTCCTCGTTGTCCCAGAGCGCGGTCATGAGGTCGTCGCGCGAGACGATCTCGCCCTGCCTGTCGAAGAGCACCTGAAAAATGATCATTTCGTTCTTCGTGAGTATCTGCTCCTGCCCGCCCCGTGCGAGGCTACCCTTTAAAAAGCTCACTCTGATGTCCCTGTACATCTCGGTCTGAACGGTCTTCGCGGTCCTCTTGAGGACTGCCGAGATGCGCAGGAGAAGGATAGTCGGGTTGTAGGGCTTGGTGATATAGTCATCTGCACCGTAGCTCATCGAAAGCACCTGGTCCATGTCCTCGGTGCGGCTCGTGAGCATGATGACGGGCGTCTCCTTCACCTTGCGATACTTCTGCAGAAGCGCCTCTCCGTTTTCACCCGGAAGGCTGATGTCGAGCAATATAAGGTCGGCGTCCGATGCCTCCATCTGCATATAAGCGTTAGAGAAGTCGCGAATGCACTCAACTGCATATCCTGATTTTTCAAGAAGGTTCGACAGCTCCGCGCACAGCGTCCTGTCGTCTTCAATAATGAGAATCTTATTCACATCGCTCTCCTATAAAATCAACTACCTGTTCCCTGTTTTTAAGTGCCGTAGAGGCACCGACAGCGGTCGTGCAGATAGCGCCGCAAGCGTTACCGAATATCAGGGCTTCTTCGACGGTCGCACCGTGAAGAATCTCCGAAGCAAAACCTGCGATCAGGTTGTCTCCCGCTCCGGTTGCGTCAACCGCAACTATATCACACGCAGGTATCAACATCTTCTTTTCGGAATTCTTAAAAAAACATCCTCTTGCCCCAAGCTTTATAATGACATTTCTGACGCCGTATCCGAGGAATACATCCGCCATTTCTTCGGGGTCTTCTTTGCCCGAGAAGTACTTTGCTTCGTCCTCGTTGGGGGTGATGTAATCTATGAGCGAAAGGGACTCCTTCAGGTCCTTGAGAGTCAGCACTTTAAAGTTCGGAAGCTTCGTGTCGGCGAAGATAATCTGTCCCGCATCCTTCGCAGCGGTAAGGACTGCGTGGATGATCCCGGGGTCGTCAAAAGGTGCCCTGAAAAGCGATCCGAGGATGAGTGCCCTTGCATCCGTGAAGCTTGCGACATGCTCTTCGGGGTGGAAGTTGTAGCGGTGCGAGCCGTTGGTGATCGACTTTCTCGTACCGTCCTCATTCACGAACATGGTGGTCACAGGTGTGGAGTGATCAGGTGTGCGGACTACCTGAGCGGTATCCACGCCGCTGTCCATAAGCGTTTTAGCGATCATGTCTCCCGCGCTGTCATTTCCGAGTGAACAAAGGATTCCCGTGCGCATCCCGAGCTTTGCCGCCGCGATGCTGACGTTGACGGCCTCGCCACCGATATTGAGCGAACCCGATTTTGCACAAAATCCCGTGGCTGAGACCGGATTCGGATCAAAACCTCTTATTATTGAATCTATCAGCGCCGTGCCTATGCATATGATGTCATATTCTTTCAAATCTCTCTGTTTCCTCCTTATGCTGTTTCCGACTCTATATTTTACCAAAGCTCACAGCGAAGATACAGTCCCAATATCATGATCGTGAAGGTCTGTTCCGTCCATTGCGACGGACAGGCCGCAAACAAATCTGCACCGACAGGCTTCGTTTATAACGCAAAACTGCCGCGCATCATGAACATATGTCATGTATGCTCGGCAGTCCTGTGTTATACCGACAATTGATTTGATCAATTATTCCTGCAAACACTTTCGATTATATCGGGATACTGCTCAAGGATATTTGTCATATCCTCAAAGATCAGACTCTTCTTCGTTATG
>JAEEQC010000147.1 GCA_016285135.1 Lachnospiraceae bacterium | reverse complement strand
TAAAAATATAGGGGGTCTGTAACAGACTCCCTATATCATGTAATCTCTTCTTACCCTTTTCGGGATAAATAATATCATATTATATCGATTAAAATAATACTCGACTATGGTTTTAATCGCATTCCTTTGTGTTAAATTATAATACACACGCTTCAAACATCATTAACTTTCTCTTGCTGCAGGATCCTGCGCTTTTTGCTCCGGACGTAAAAATGCGTCCGGGATTTTTAGTGTTTTTTACCTCGAACGCATCAATAGAACAATTCTCACATCCTCCACCACAATCCATGGATTCTTTTATAATGCGCTCACGTTCTTCTTTTATGGTGTCTTTGATAAGAAGCGACTTAATCTCCATACAATCCCCCTTGTTTACAATCGATTTTTACTTCTCAGCTTCCATTTCGGCATTAATGATATCCTCACTTGCAGCCATAGCCTGAAGCGTCATTTCAAGAAGCTTATCCAACTCCCATCCGAGCTGATCTGCGCCACGCTCGATCACTTCCCTCGAGCATCCTGCCGCAAAGCCTTTACTCTTATATTTCTTTTTCAGAGACTTAAGTTCCATGTCCTTGGTACTCTTTGAGGGTCTCATGAGAGCAGCAGCCCAGATAAGTCCGGTGAGTTCATCTGCGGCAAAAAGAACCTTCTCCATCTCATGAACAGGCTCTACATCGATTGTTGCACCGCAGGCGACAGTAATCCCATAACCATGAGAGCACACAGAGTGGATGATATCATCGCTCACACCGCCTTCTTTTAAAAGCTCCGGTGCCTTCAGGCAATGCTCTTCAGGATAAAGTTCAAAGTCAATATCATGAAGAAGTCCTACGATTCCCCAATGCTCTGCTTCGTCTCCATATCCAAGTTCTTTCGCATACCATTTCATAACAGCTTCCACGGTCAGTGAATGCTGAATATGAAAAGGGTCCTTGTTGTATTTCTTTAATAGTTCAAATGCTTCATCTCTTGTGATCATCTTTACAATATCCTTTCAAAAAAACACCCAAGTTATTCTCTTCGAAGAATAGCTCAGATGCATTTTCGGTAACTGTAAAATTAAAAGCGCTGGTCCCCATGCTTTCTGCTCTAATATAACTTATTCCCCGCCTAGAACAACATCCTCCAAAACTGCTTACAACACCATTTGGATATTATACCATTTTAGGGCTTCGTTATAAAGAAAATTTCAACAAAATCAAGGCTCAACGGCCCAATAATTTGTTGCGTAGAGATGACGTCTGCAACGCACGGCGGGGCGATCGGAACTGTAATATTGCCCATAATAATCATTACGCAGTTCAATTATCTCCCCGTCTATCCCCATTTATCGTGCAATGATTGTAGTATGATAAATTTAAATTGCGGTCCTTATTTTCCAAAACAACAGGGGCCCCCGCATTTTAGTGCGGCGGTCCCCCGTCTCTTATGATCTCAAGGGATCACTTTATCGTCTATTTTGCAATTATCGGAATGACTCTCGGGAAAACAGGCTTGGTAAACTTATAGGTTTTCGCAGGAGTTTTTACGGTAATGGTATCACCTTGTTTAACGGTTACGATCAGGGTTCCAACATTGATATGACTCTTGTCTACGCTTATCGCACCGGAGACCTTGATATCACTTTCTTTTAAGTCTATTATGATGTTTTCTTTTTCGTCTGTAAGAATAAAAAACATCCTGTCGTCGCTTAAAGTGATGTAGTCCAAGTGATCGGGATCCCCCGGGAGTTTTAAGGTGTAGCCTATATCGCTGTAAGTCTTTCCGTTGGCTTTCATACTTGTTTTACAACGGATAACAGAGTATGCCGGCAGGTCATCAATATTTAAACCGCTGTTATTGAATCTGTGTCTGCCTGAAGTCTCGATTCCTTCATCATGGCCCCACTCATCTAATTTTTCCGTTTGGGTATAGATTTTCTTTCCTGTGTAATCAAAGATCTCAACTTTCGTATCACTGCCGGCATAGCCTTTTTCCACGCCGTTTTCACGGATATAGGCACTGGCATCGATCCTTGTATCACGTCCGAATGTGGAGCGGTTCCCTTGATCTATGTTTGGGTCATCCATTGTTTCATTGGCAAAGAGACAGTTAACAAAAACGCCGTCTTTGCCATTCGTATTGGAACAGCTCCTGCTAAACAGCCACTCGGAAGGCTTCATGCCGTCAATTGTCTTTCCGCCTGCAGCCTCGTCTATGATTTCTTTGGCTCTTTCAAGTGGGATGTGCTGGTTTTCTTCCTGATACATCAGTTTGGCAACCTTCGGCCAATAATCATAGGTGCCTTCTGTGGACAGTATCGTGTCCATACAAAAAAGTGACATACCTGCAGAAGTGTCGGAGTCCAGTCTGGAGTATTTGTCTCCGTCACCCATCTGTCCGTTTACAGCTTCAAAGCCGTAATTATCCATTAAGTCCATGGTCCACTGAATATTGATGCTATGCCCGGTAAGGTCCAACATGTCTACATGAATAATGTCAAACGCAAGACCTGCGTGAGCTTCATTGATCCATTGGCCCACGTCGAAAGCTACAGGCTCGTTGTTTCTCTGCATCCACATGTGAGATGTTTCATGAACCAGCTGCGGCATGATATCATCCATATCGTCGTAGCCGGTAGGCATTCCAAGGGTGACGGTATTTGTCTCGTCATCCCATTCATTGCAGCCCACGGCCAGAGTTTCATCACTTAATATCCAGGTCACTCCGTCTGTGTAAAAGTCCTCGGCGCAAGGTCCCAGGACGGTGACCATGAGAGGAAAGTAATGCTTCCAGGCTTCCTGCAGTTCCTCTTCCGAAACCGTCCATTTATCGCCTTCGATGAAAAGAGGCGGGACCTCCACAGAATAATCAGTGGTCTTTTCCAAAATGCCGATCGGTTCTGCCGGAGTAAAGCCGGATTTAAAAGAAGTATTATCTTGTACTGTAACTTTACAGTTTAATTTCTTTTTTCCGACTTTAACTGTGATAATGGCAATTCCTTTTTTCAGTCCCTTTACCACACCTTTTTTTGATACCGATACGGTCTCAGGCTTGTTGGAAGTAAATTTTACCTTTTTGGAAGAGTTTAATACCTTAAGTTTGAACTTCTTTCCGACATCGATCGTTTTGGTTTTATAGTTTAGCTGCGCCGCAGCCGCAGAAGCGCTTATGTTCGGCGCAAACCCGAAAGTTAGGGAGAAGAGTAACAGAATAAAAGTCAGTGATTTGAATACTCTTTTCATAGATTTCCTCCTTAGTTATCCTATCAGATTACTCATTCATAAATCATTCAACGAATTGAATAGAATTATTATATATCAAAAATCTTGCTACATTTGACTAAAATTAATCTGTTGAAAAAACCAAATATTCCGGAATAACCGGCTACTCCATTTTTCCAAATCTTGTATTTTTTTGATGTTTTGGAAGTTTTCTATTGTATGATTCTATAATAAATAAAGTTTCTTGTCTGTCAAATAGAAAAACTTCCAAACCTCGCGCGATTTGTCGAATTTGGAAGTTTTCATATCCCTTTAATAAGGCACCCCCACCCTCCTTTCTCAAAAAGAACAGAAAAAACTTCCCGCAACCGGCAGTTACGGGAAGTTTGTCATTACGTTAGATTGAATGGTTGCGTCCGACACGGCCTCACTCGTTCGATCTCGAACGTTTCGCTTCGCGAAACATTCTGCCTCTCACTCGTTCGGTTGCTATTAGTTCTTCGAACTAATAGCTGCCTGAGCAGCAGCTAACCTTGCGATGGGTACGCGGAAAGGTGAGCAGCTTACGTAATCAAGTCCGATCTCGTTGCAGAACTCTACGGATGAAGGATCTCCGCCGTGCTCGCCGCAGATACCGATGTGGAGGTTCGGGTTCTCCTTCTTGCCGAGCTCGATGGCGATCTTCATGAGCTTGCCGACACCGACACGGTCAAGTTTTGCGAAAGGATCGTTCTCAAGGATCTTAGCATCATAGTAAGCTGTGAGGAACTTACCTGCATCGTCACGTGAGAAACCGTATGTCATCTGTGTAAGGTCGTTTGTACCGAAGCAGAAGAAGTCTGCGTTCTTGGCGATCTCGTCAGCTGTAAGAGCAGCTCTGGGGATCTCGATCATGGTGCCGACCTGATACTTGAGGTTAGCGCCTGCAGCAGCGATCTCTGCGTCTGCTGTCTCAACAACGACCTTCTTAACGTACTTAAGCTCGAGTACTTCGGAAACGAGCGGGATCATGATCTCGGGCTCGATGTTCCAGTCGGGATGCTTCTTTGCTACGTTGATGGCTGCACGGATAACAGCCTTTGTCTGCATCTTGGCGATCTCGGGATATGTAACCGCAAGACGGCATCCGCGATGACCCATCATGGGGTTGAATTCCTTAAGACCGTCGATAAATGCTCTGATCTCTTCAACGGGCTTGCCCTGTGCTTCGGCAAGCTTCTTGATGTCAGCCTCTTCTGTGGGAACGAACTCATGAAGAGGGGGATCAAGGAATCTGATACAAACGGGACATCCCTCAAGAGCTTCGTAGAGCTGCTCGAAGTCACCCTGCTGGTAAGGAAGGATCTTGTCGAGAGCCTTCTCACGTCCCTCAACTGTGTCAGCGCAGATCATCTCGCGGAATGCTGCGATACGGTCTGCCTCGAAGAACATGTGCTCTGTACGGCAAAGGCCGATGCCTTCTGCGCCGAGCTCACGAGCCTTCTTGGCGTCTGTAGGTGTGTCAGCGTTTGTTCTTACCTTAAGTCTTCTGTATTTGTCTGCCCAACCCATGATACGGCCGAACTCGCCGGCGATGGTGGCGTCAACTGTCTTGATGATTCCCTTGTAGATGTTACCTGTTGTACCGTCGATGGAGATCTCGTCGCCCTCAACGAAGGTGATGCCTGCAAGAGTGAACTTCTTGTTCTCTTCGTCCATTACGATGTCGCCGCAACCGGAAACACAGCACTTACCCATACCACGTGCAACAACCGCTGCATGAGATGTCATACCGCCGCGTACTGTAAGGATGCCCTGTGCAGCCTTCATACCGGTGATATCCTCGGGTGATGTCTCGAGACGAACAAGAACGACCTTCTTGCCGCTCTCTGCCCACTTCTCAGCGTCCTCGGCTGTGAACACGATCTGTCCGCAAGCTGCTCCGGGAGATGCGCCGAGACCCTTGCCGAGTGCCTGTGCTGCCTTAAGAGCTGCCACGTCAAACTGGGGATGAAGAAGTGTGTCAAGGTTTCTGGGATCGATCATCGCAACCGCTTCCTGCTCTGTCTTCATGCCCTCGTCAACAAGGTCGCAAGCGATCTTGAGAGCTGCCTGAGCAGTACGCTTGCCGTTACGGCACTGGAGCATGTAGAGCTTCTTGTTCTCTACCGTGAACTCCATATCCTGCATGTCATGGTAATGATTCTCAAGTGTATTGCAAACATCAACGAACTGCTTGTATGCTTCGGGGAACTGCTCTTCCATCTGTGTGATGGGCATGGGTGTACGAACACCTGCAACTACGTCCTCGCCCTGTGCGTTAACGAGGAACTCACCCATGAGCTTCTTCTCGCCTGTAGCGGGATCACGTGTAAATGCAACACCGGTACCGGACTCGTTGTTAAGGTTACCGAATACC
>JAEEQC010000146.1 GCA_016285135.1 Lachnospiraceae bacterium | reverse complement strand
GTTCCGGCAATATGATGACTGCGAAACAGAAAAAACAGTTTATGATTTTATCTATGACTATATCGGGAAACCGGATTACCCCGTCCTTGCAGAATGCGATTTCAGCCATTGTGCACCTATGCTTACTATCCCAATCGGAATCACGGCAGAATTGGATGCTGATAAACAGTTGCTACGATTACTGCAGTAGAGAACTAAGGCGAACGAAACCAATACGGCTGAGCCCCGAAGAGAGGATGGACTTGTGAGACTTTTGTCAAATTTGCCGTTGCGATCGAATTTTCTGAATGATTCCATTTTCTTGTGTGCTTCTAAAGCAAAACTTGTTTAAGTAATATTGCTTAAACAAGTTTTGAAGCTCTGTTTATAACAACCTCTTTACCCGAATATTACCGGAATGAACTTCTGCACATACTTATTCCAAAATACCATGTCATGAGTGCCGGCATCTTCCTCGTAGATATGGGGAACGCCTTCCGCATCGAGGAAATTATGGAATTGTCTGTTGTTCTCAAGAAGGAAATCCTCGGTTCCGCAACTCATAAGGATCTGAGGGATAGGTCTTCCTTCGGCTTTGAGCTTTTTAACAAGCGTCTCGGGATTGTTGTCACTCTCAAGCACCTTGGCGGGGTCACCGAAGCACTCTCTGTAATACGCGTAATTTGCGATCGGATTACCGCTGCCTTCGGTCATACCCGCAACCTCATGGACTATTAACGCCGAAGACAGTCCAACAGCCTTTCCGAATACTTCGGGGTAATATAATGCCGTATGGATCGCGCCGAATCCGCCCATTGACATACCGCAGATAAAAGTTTCGTCTTTGCTCATTGCCAGTCCGAAAGTGCGTCTCACATAACCGAGCAGTTCTTCTCCGAGGAACTTGCAGAATTGATGCCCTGTAGATATTCCGTCAAGCCAGAATGAGTTTTCCCCGGTCGGGATAACTATGGCGAAATTGTATTTCTCTGCAAACTCCGTCGGGATCCAGTTCTCTGCATCGCCTGTATACCCATGAAGAAGAAACAAAGTCCTTGTATGCTTCTTTGAATACTCATTTTCATTCGCTGACAGCATGGGCAAGTCTTCCCTCACATCATTCGGGAGATACATTTTAAATGTTGTAAATCTTCTGAGACAGTTTGAATATAAACGTATTGTTAAATCTGACATATCTATAACCTCCTATAGTGGTGGGATTTGCCGCTGACTCCTCGCTTAACACCTAACTATGTACCGGGTTACTTCATATTGAGCCTAAAATAAGAAATGCTTCTGCCGGCGCCTTCACGTTTCAATTCTCCGGATTCGACAAGTTTTCTTAGTGCGCCTTCTATGGAACTATCCGAGAGCGAGGGACAAAGTTCCCGGATATCCTGTTTTGTAAATCGACCGATTTTATGCTGTGATGCAATTCTTACAAGTTCAAGAGCCGGTCGTTTTATCTCGATCAATTCAAATCGTTCTTCAAAATCCTTATAGGCAGAAAGAATGGTTCCGAGAAGATATCTTATAAATGGTTCGGGATTATCCTCGCCAGTATGCCATCCTTCCTGAGAGGCACGGAGAGCATCATAATACAGATCTTTATTGTTTGCTATCTTTGCCTCAAGTGAAATATACTTTCCAACGTAAAAACCACTTCTGTAAAGAAGCAATGTGGTCAGCAATCGGCTCATGCGACCATTTCCGTCATTAAATGGATGAATACACAGAAAGTCATGAATAAAAACGGGGATTGCAATAAGAGGATCCAACTCCAAATTGCCGATCACTCTGTTATATTCTTCGCAAAGGCGTTCAAGTGCTTCCGGAGTTTCATATGGAGCAAGTGGAGTAAACAGCGTTTCCACATGGCCGTCAGGATATGTTGCACTGATATAATTCTGCACGGTCTTTGTTTTTCCGGCAATCGGATTGTACATATGACTGTAAAGAATTTTGTGCAGCTGAAGTATATAATTCTTAGTAATAGGAATAGCATCAAAACTCTCATGAATAATCGAAAGCACATCCCTGTATCCTGCTATTTCCTGTTCGTTTCGATTCTTCGGAGTAGTCTTTTCTTCTACCAATTGTCTGATTCGGGTATCGGTTGTTACAATCCCTTCAATAGCATTAGAAGCTTCTGTACTCTGAATCTTTGCAATTTCAACCAACCTGTCGAGCGCTTCCGGTTTCTGCTTCAGATAAAGCTCCTGTTTTCCTGCTTCTTTATATATTGCACCAATAAGACTCAGAAGATCCGAACCCCATTTTCTTTCTCTTATCTTTGAATAATTAAACTCTCGCATTCCCTTATCACCCCCTCCTTTCCCTTAAAATATATCTGTTTATAAGGGAAAAGTCAAGTAAACAAGGGAATAATCCCTTAAAACCATTGCGCTTTTAAGGGATTAACAGATGAATAAAGCTTCCAATTTACCGATACTTCGACAACTAAGGAAAAATTGACAAACCTATAGATCTTTCAAGCTTTGAGGACTGATACATGTTCAAGATACGAATGAGTATTCCCGAAATGAGCGGATTTTGGAATGATCTGAAGAGAAAAGCAGAATAAAATAAGGCAGACAAGAATGAGTTGTCTCAAGTGAAAAATTTAATCGGACAATAATATCAAAAAAACCCCTCCGCCATAAGCATTTCCAGCACTCTCGCTTCTCGCTCAAACATCATGTTGTTATAAGGCGTTTCTCCTACACTTCTGTTCTTTTGAATCGCCGTTTCCGGATCAACGTATTCGAGAGAATAGTCCTCTTTTGACTCATAAGCGTCAAGATCCTGCGAAGCGATTTTATCCTCAACATCGCAGATGTAGTAATAATTGTCCTGAACAAAACATTCTGTCTTGTCTTTGTCGCTTCGCTGAATGCGATGAACCATTCCATACTCTTTGACGGTTTCCGGAAGAACCACCATTCCGGATTCTTCGCGGGTTTCGCGGATCATAGCCTCGATCGGATCTTCGCCTTCCTCGATCCCCCCGCCGGGGAACTTGTAATAATCATATTTCCCGCTGTGAACCATGGCTATTTTGCCGTCTTTTATCACTATGCTTCTCGCCGAATTGCGCACGTGTGTATGAGTGCACTCGGAATAGTCTTGAAGGTCGATTTCAAATAAAAGTCTCATAAGTCCGTCCTATCTTCGGGGCTCAGCCGTATTGGTTTCGTTCGCCTTAGTTCTCTGTCCTGAAATGTAGTAATATTTTATCACCTTTCGGGTTGAATTAAAACAATATGAAAGTCGCCCGCTACAGGCTTCCCTTTGAGAGACGGACTCTTCGAAAAGCAGGTTGATAATAAGGCCCCCTTGACGTAAACTATAGTTACTTCCGACGCCTGATACATGTCACATTTTTTGATCTGTAATAACGCTTATGTTTGGCGAAGGATCAAAGGCTGCTAAGAACAGCAGTTGTTAAGGAGATGCGTTCCTATGAAAAAGAAACAAGGCATTCTTTCATACGTATTCATAATACTCGGCGCAGTTATGGCCAGCTTTTCGGTTGCCCTGATACTTCTGCCGAACGATGCCATCGACTACGGAACGGCCGGTGTTGCGATCATCATCAGCAAGCTGACCGGCTTTAGCCTGCCGTTGTGCGTTATCTTCGTTTTCCTGCCCTTCCTGATCTCGGGCTATGTTTTTCTCGGTCGAAAGTTCACTGTAAAGGCGACCGTCGGATCCGTTGTGTACTCCGTGGGTCTGATGGTGTTTGAAAAGATCCCTTTCGAGATCAACACGGAGCATTTCCTCGCTGTAGCTTTCGGCGGTGCGATCCTCGGTGCCGGTCTTTCCCTCATACTCAGGAACGGCGGCTGTATCGACGGTTCGGAAATACTCGCCAACATAATCGTTAAAAAGCTCTCCGACAAAACAGGACGCAACTACAGCATGACGCCCGTGCTCTTAGCCTTCAACGCCCTCGTTTATATAACTGTCTTCTTCGTGATCGATGTGACCGCAGCGCTTATGAGCCTCCTCGTGTACTTCGTAGCAACACTCGTGATCGATCATTATACCGACCACTTCGAGTCCATCAAGCAGGTTACGATCATCACGCAGGACCAGGATGGCATCATCGCAGACATAAAGACCAAGCTCAACAAGACCTGCACGATCATGGATTCGCGCGGTGCGATCGCGGGCGACAACCATACGCTTATATGCTTTATCAGCTACTTTGAGCTCCCGATCATGAAGGACATCATTTCGGAACACTCGGGAAGTTTCAGTACGGTTTCAACCATAGAGGAGATCCTGCGATAGCGACACTCTCCGGTGCAGAACCAA
This sequence comes from Lachnospiraceae bacterium, assembly GCA_016285135.1. GTDB lineage: Bacteria > Bacillota > Clostridia > Lachnospirales > Lachnospiraceae > RUG11977. The sequence continues at coordinate 1,310 of JAEEQC010000146.1, read as the reverse complement.
AGTACTTCGGTAAATAGAAAAGGACTTCGACATGCGAATACTCATCATCAGCGACTCCCACGGGAGGACAGACAACATTGAACTCATAAAAAAACAGATCGGGAAGATCGACCTGATACTTCACTGCGGAGACGGAACTTCGGATTTTGACTATATAAGAAGCCTCCTCGGCGCTCCCGTCACGGGCGTGACGGGTAACTGCGACATGTTTTCACAGGAAAGAACCTCGGTCAATCTCAACATCGAGGGAAAGATCATTCACATCGAGCACGGAAACCGGATCCAGTTTCTGCCTGACAGCGAGCTCCTCGAATACGCCGCCGCGAACGGCTTTGACGTTCTTCTTTACGGACATACTCATGTACAGAAGCTGCTCGAAAAAAACGGCCGCTTCGTCTGCAATCCCGGCAGCATCTCACGCCCCCGCGACGGATTTGCTTCCTACTGCATCCTGGAGACGGACGGCAAGGGCGGCTTCCGATTCTTATGTGAGAGAGTTTGAATGACAGAAAAGAAAGGAACACTTATATGAAAGATCTTCGCAAGTTGATAATTATGATCGCGGCAATGGTTGCGGTGCTTCTCCTGCTCGCGCCGGGAACCGCGAAAGCGGATACCCTGCCGTCCGTAAAGATCAACAAGAAAAACATCGAGGTGGACGTCAAGACACCTTTCACCATAAAGGTTAAGACCAAAGATCTTGATGAAAATGCCTGGATAAGCTACGACATCCAGAAACTGAACTCCAACGGTGATTACGAGTATTACAGCAACTACACCTGCGAAGAAAAGAAGAACGGCAAGTATAAGTTTACGATCTACGACAGCGGTACCTTTAAACTCAACATCACCGCCATCGAGGATTACGGTGACTGGTACTGGAACACCTACAGCGACAGCTGCACCGTCACCGTCAGAAACATCGGTCCCGAGAAGCGTAACATGGCCCTTCTTGTCGGGACCACGCAGAAGATCAACATCGACAGGGGTGAATTCGTGAGCGCAGAGTTCGTTACTCCCGAGCCCGAAGAGGATCCCCTTGAGTACTACGACGAGGATGACTGGTTCTGGGATGATTGGTACTGGGATGACTGGTATGGAAGCTCCTCTTCGTACAGTGACGGTACTTATGTGTCCTCCCTTCAGGGCGAAGTGTCCGTAAAGGGCGACACTATCAAAGCAGTCAAGGAAGGCCGTACGACTGTTAAAGTCACCTGGAAGAACGAAGCCGGTGAAGAGATCACGGAAAACCTGACCGTTGATGTCACCGATCCCGTGTACACACCCTACGAGGGCTACTACTTGGCGAA